>DASYBX010000047.1:0-75639 GCA_036500495.1 Caulobacteraceae bacterium | reverse complement strand
TTGGTTTGCTCTATCGCTTCGCTACTTGAGAGCAGTCTGCTCAATTGCTTTGCTGCCCGGGCAGCGCTTCCAGGAGAACGCCTCATGACCACGGTCTTCATCGACGGCGCGGCCGGCACGACGGGGCTCGAGATCCGCGAGCGCCTGGCCAATCACGCCGGCCTGGAGCTGGTCCAGCTGGAAGGCGACAAGCGCAAGGATCCCAAGGCGCGGGGCGAGGCCTTGAATTCGGCCGACGTGGTGATCCTGTGCCTGCCCGACGACGCGGCCAAGGAGGCGGTGAGCCTGATTACAAATCCGGCGGTGAAGGTGATCGATGCGTCGACCGCCCACCGCACGGCGGCCGGCTGGGCCTATGGCTTCCCGGAGCTGCAGCCCGGCCAGCGGGCGGCCCTGGCGGCGTCCAAGCGGGTGTCGAACCCCGGCTGCTACCCCACCGGCTTCCTGGCCCTGATGCGGCCGCTGACCCGGGCCGGCCTGATCCCTGAGACCATGCCCGTGACGGTCAATGCCGTGTCGGGCTATTCCGGCGGCGGGCGCACCATGATCGCCGAGTTCGAGGACAAGGACGCGCCCAACTTCACCGAGACGGTGGTGCGCACCTATGGGCTCTCCCTGCAGCACAAGCACGTGGGCGAGATGCAGGTCCACGCCCACCTGTCCCACCCGCCCATCTTCGCCCCCAGCGTCGGCCGGTACTACCGCGGCATGCTGGTCGAGGCGCCGCTGCACCTGTGGGCGCTGAAAGGCCACCCGTCGGTCCATGCGGTGCACGAGGTCCTGGCCCAGGCCTACGCCAATGAGGCCCTGGTCGACGTCGCAAGCCTGGAGGACGGCCATACCACGCTCGACGCCGAGCTGCTGTCGGGCACCGACCTGCTCAAGCTGTTCGTGTACGGCAACGAGCAGCGCGGCCAGGTGCGCCTGATCGCGGCGCTGGACAACCTCGGCAAGGGCGCCGCCGGCGCGGCGGTGCAGAACCTGAACATCATGACCGGCCGGCCGGAGACCGAGGGGCTGGTTCTCTAGTCTGGACATCCGGGGGGCGGCAGCCCTACATGCCGCCCCATCATGGGTAAGACGCTCTACGACAAGATCTGGGACGCCCACGTCGTGGCCACCGAGCCGAACGGCGAGACGATCCTGTACATCGACCTGCACCTGATCCACGAGGTGACCTCGCCCCAGGCCTTCGCCGGACTCCGGACCAACCATCGTCCGCTGCGCCGGCCCGACCTGACGCTGGCCGTCGCCGACCACAATATCCCCACCGAGGGCCAGGCGCTCGGCGTGGACGCGGTGGCCGACGAGGAGGCGCGCATCCAGCTGCAGACCCTCGCGCGCAACGTGAAGGACGCCGGCATCGAGTTCTTCCCGATGGGCGACATCAGGAATGGCATCGTCCACGTGGTCGGCCCCGAGCAGGGCCGCACCCAGCCGGGCATGACCATCGTCTGCGGCGACAGCCACACTTCCACCCACGGCGCCTTCGGGGCCCTGGCCCACGGCATCGGCACCTCCGAGGTCGAGCACGTCTTCGCCACCCAGACCCTGCGCCAGGAAAAGGCGAAGAACATGCGCGTCACCTTCGTCGGGACCCCGGTCCCCGGCGTGGGCGCCAAGGACTTCGCCCTGGCCATGATTGGCCGGATCGGCACGGGCGGCGGCACCGGCCACGTGATCGAATACGCCGGCCCGGCCATCGAAGCCCTGACGATGGAAGGGCGCATGACGCTCTGCAACCTGTCGATCGAGGGCGGCGCCAAGGCCGGGATCATCGCGCCAGACGAGACCACCTTCGCCTATATCCAGGGCAAGCCGGGCGCCCCCAAGGGCGCGGCCTGGGACATGGCGGTGGACTATTGGCGGAGCTTCTTCTCAGATCCGGACACCAGGTTCGACCGCGAGATCACCATCGACGTCGGCAAGCTCGACCCCACGGTGACCTGGGGCACCAGCCCGGAAGACGCCATGCCGGTGACCGGCCTCGTGCCCGATCCCGACAGTTTCGCCACCGAGGACAAGCGCGCCTCCGCGCACCGGGCCCTGGAGTACATGGGCCTGACCGCCGGCCAGCCGATCGCCGAGGCGACCGTGCAGCGGGTGTTCATCGGTTCCTGCACCAACAGCCGCATCGAGGACCTGCGCCAGGCGGCCGAGGTGGTGAAGGCGGCTACGGCCAAGGGCCTGAAGGTCGCCGAAGGCGTGCGGGCCATGGTGGTGCCGGGTTCGGGCCTGGTGAAGGAAGAGGCCGAGGCCGAAGGCCTGGACAAGCTGTTCCTCGCGGCCGGCTTCGAATGGCGCGAGCCGGGCTGCTCCATGTGCCTGGGCATGAACCCGGACAAGCTGAGCAATGGCGAGCGCTGCGCCTCCACCTCGAACCGCAACTTCGAGGGCCGCCAGGGCCGCGGCGGCCGCACCCACCTGATGAGCCCGGCGATGGCGGCGGCGGCGGCCTTCGCGGGCCGCATCGCCGACGTGCGGGAGTTCCTGTGATGCAGAAGTTCGACCGCCTGGACGGCCCGGCCGCCCCGATGCCGATGGCCAACATCGACACCGACCAGATCATCCCCAAGCAGTTCCTCAAGACCGTGGACCGCGAAGGCCTCGGCAAGGGGCTGTTCTATGACTTCCGCTTCGACTTCGACGGCCAGGAAAAGCCCGAGTTTGTGCTGAACCAGCCGGCCTACAAGGGCGTGAAGATGCTGATCGCCGGCGACAACTTCGGCTGCGGCTCCTCGCGCGAGCACGCGCCGTGGGCCCTGATGGACTTCGGCGTGCGCTGCGTGATCTCCAGTTCTTTCGCCGATATCTTCAACAACAACTGCTTCCAGAACGGTCTGCTGCCGGTGGTGCTGAAGCCCGACGAGGTGCATGCCCTGATGGCCGAGGCCAAGGGCGGCAACCACGTGTTCTCGGTGGACCTGGAAAGCCAGACGGTGACAGCGCCCTCGGGTCAGGCCTACCGCTTCGAGATCGACGCGGCGCGCAAGGAGAAGATGCTCAAGGGCCTGGACGCCATCGGCGAGACCCTGGTGCACGTCGGCGAAATCGACCGCTTCGAGGAGAAGCGGCGCATGACCCGCGCGTGGGCAAGTTCCTGATGCTGATCGTTGCCGGCACCGTGCGCCTGCCCGCGGAAAATCTCGACCGTGCGCGTCCGGTCATGGAGGCGATGGCGACCGCCACCCGGGCTGAAGACGGCTGCCTGGAATACGCCTACGCCGAGGATGTCCTGGAACCGGGACTCATCCGTGTTTTCGAACGCTGGCGCGATCGCCCGGCTCTGGACCGGCACCTGCAGGCCGACCACCTCAAGGTGTGGCGAGCCGCATGGCCCGATCTTGGCCTGCATGACCGCAAGCTGTCCGCCTATGAGGCGGGCGAACCCCTGCCGACCTGAGAACCAGCCATGATCGTTCTGACCGGAACCGTCCGCATCCCGGCTGACAAGCTCGACCAGGCCCGCCCGCTCATGAAGGCGGTGATCGAGGCCACCCGCCAGGAAGACGGCTGCCAGTTCTACAGCTTCGGCGAGGACGTGCTGCAGCCCGGCTTGATCGTGATCGCCGAGGCCTGGCGCGACGAGGCGTGCCTGGGTGCGCACCTCGATAGCCCGCACTTCCATGCCTGGCGCGAGGCCGGGGGCGCCCTCGGCATCCATGACCGCCAATTGACCGTCTACGAGGCGGTCTCCTCCAAGCCGCTGTAATCCGCCGTGGAAATTCACATGTCCCTGACCAACCGCCCCTCCCTGCTGCTCCTGCCCGGCGACGGCATCGGCCCCGAGGTGATCGCCGAGGTGCGCCGGGTGGCGGCCTGGATGGGCGAACACGCGGGCCTGGAGCTCGACATCGACGAACGCGCCTTCGGCGGGGCCAGCTACGACCTGCACGACACGCCCCTGACCGAAGAGGCCAAGGAGCTGGCGCTGAACTCCACCGCCGTGCTGATGGGCGCGGTCGGCGGGCCGCAGTGGGCGAACAACCCGCGCGACAAGCGGCCGGAGGCGGGGCTCCTGGGCCTGCGCAAGGCCATGGACGCCTTCGCCAACCTGCGCCCCGCGATCTGCTTCGAGGCCCTGGCCGACGCCTCGACCCTGAAGCGTGACATCGTCGCCGGGCTCGACATCATGATCGTGCGCGAGCTGACCTCAGGCGTCTATTTCGGCGACAAGGGCATCGACACCAACACCCCGACCGGCGAGCGCCGCGGGTATGACCTGCAGGTCTATACCCAGAGCGAGATCGAGCGGGTCTGCCGGGTCGCCTTCGAGCTGGCGCGCGGGCGGCGCAACAAGGTGACCTCGGCAGAGAAGTCCAACGTGATGGACTCCGGCCTGTTCTGGCGCGAGGTGGTCACCGAACTGCACGCCAAGGAATACCGGGACGTGCAGCTGGAGCACATGCTGGCCGACAACACGGCCATGCAGCTGGTCAAGAACCCCAAGCAGTTCGACGTGATCGTCACCGACAACCTGTTCGGCGACATCCTGTCGGACGAAGCCTCGATGCTCACCGGCTCGATCGGCCTCTTGCCCTCCGCCGCCCTGTCGAGCCCCGGCAAGCCCGGCCTCTATGAGCCGGTGCACGGTTCGGCGCCGGACATCGCAGGCAAGGGTCTGGCCAATCCGCTGGCCGCCGTCCTGAGCTTCGGCATGGCTCTGCGCTGGTCGCTCGGGCGGCCCGACCTCGACGAGCGGCTGAACGCGGCGGTCAAGGCGGCGCTGGAAGCGGGCGTGCGCACCGGCGACCTCGGCGGGAAGAATACCACCAAGGACATGGGCGACGCGGTGCTGAAGGCGCTGGCGGGATAACGACCGGACGCCGGCTGCTGCCACCTTCCGGCAGCGGTGACGTTATGCTGGCAGGTCATGAGCGCCCTCGCCGAACTCCTCACCCCTGACGCCCTCGCCAAGCTGGCCGCGCCCGCCAATCTCAGGCTCGGACGCGCGATCGCCGACGAGGACGGCGTCCAACCCATCTGCGTCGAACCGGCGAAAATAACCGCCAATGTAGGCGGGACGCCCGCCGCGCCTCAGCGCCGGACGGTCGAGCTGAAGGCGGCTTCCGGCAAGCTGGAGTGGTCGTGCGCCTGCACCCGGCGCCGCGACCTGTTCTGCAAGCACTGCGTTGCCGCCGCGCTGGTATTGCCCTGAAGCTGCCGCCCTAGGCTTCGCTGATCGATCGGTTCTCGGCGGAGATCTCTTCCAGGGTCTGGCCGACCTTCTTGGCCCCGTAGTCCTGGGCGATGTCGCCGAGCGACAGGATGCCGACCAGCCGGCCGGCGTCGTTGACCACCACCAGGCGGCGGAGCTGGTTGCTGCCCATGCGCGCGGCGGCGTCGGCGAGGTTGTCGTCCTCGCGGCAGGTCTGCACGTCCTCGCTCATCACCGCCGAGACCGGCCCGTTCAGGTCGCCGCCTTCGGCCACCACGCGCAGCACGATGTCGCGGTCGGTGATCAGGCCCACCACCTTGCCGTTGTCGGACACCGGCACCGCGCCGGTGTCGACCTCCTTCATGATGTTGGCCACTTTCTTGATGGCGTCGGTCGGCTTGGCGGTCACCACCTGGGCGGTCATGGCGTCGCTGACGATCATCGGATCCCTCGCAGGCTGAAGCTCCGCTAGGAAACCCTCCGTCCAGGCGCCGGTTCCGAAGGCTCGCCCGCAGCCCAGAACCCGCCTAGGCTCTCCGTGACGGGTACGGAGAGCCGGCATGGACCACAGGATCCTCGTCTTCTACGGGTCATACCGGTCCGACCGGAAGGGCATCCGCCTGGCCGAGTTCCTGGTGGCGCAGTTCCGCGCGCGGGGCGACGACGCCGAGTTGATCGACGCCAAGGCGGTGGGCCTGCCGATGCTCGACCGCATGTACAAGGAGCATCCCAAGGGCCAGGCGCCCGAGGTGCTGGAGATCCTGGCCGGCAAGCTCGAGGCGGCCGACGCCTTCGTGTTCGTCACCGGCGAGTACAACTGGGGCGTCCAGCCAGGGCTGAAGAACCTGACCGACCATTTCCTGGAGGAGTGGTTCTGGCGTCCCGCCGCCATCGCCAGCTACTCCTTCGGCCGCCTGGCGGGGACGCGGTCGAGCTACGCCTGGCACAACACGCTCAACGAGATGGGCATGGTGGTGATCTCCTCCACGCTCACCGTCGGCAACATCCAAGCCACGCTCGACGAGCAGGCCCGGCCCTGCGGCGAGGGCGGCGAAGCCCTGGCTCGCGCCTTCCCACGCTTCGCCGACGACCTGCGCTGGTGGACCGAAGCGGCCAGGGCGCAGAAGGCGGTCAAGGCGCCGCCTTACTGAGCGGGGCGATTCACGCGATCATCACAGGACGCTCGTTATTCTGGGGCGTCTCGATTCGGAACGCCCATGAAACCGCCCATCAAGAGCTTGGCCGATCTCAAGCCGTCGCCCGCCCCGGCTGGGGCCTATGCGCGGCCTTCGCCCAAGGTGTCGAGGCAGAAGAAGGCCAAGGTGCTCACCGACAAGGAGCGAGCCGCCTTCCTCGCCTCGCGGCCGGACCTAGCCCGCAAATCCTGAACCGCGTTCAGGAGTCCGCTTCGATCGTCTCGAGTGACGCCCTTCGGAGCACCAGACGCCACGTCTCCCCGGTCGAGACGGGTCCGAAGTCGTGGTGCTGCCACTCCTCGGTCTTGCGGAAACCGGCATCGGCGTAGATGCGCCGCGCTGCGTGCAGCTCGCGGTGGGTCCACAGCACCACCTCACGGTAGCCGGCCCGGCGGGCGAAGGCGACCGCGGCCTCGACCAGTTTGCGGCCGAGCCCCGCGCCGCGCGCCGCCGGCTCGACCAGCAGCAGGCGGATGCGCGCCGTCTCCGCATCGTCCTTGGCCAGGAACACCGAACCGAGCCGCTGGCCGTCGCGCTCGGCGATCCAGCAGCGCTCTCGGGCCGGATCGGGCGCGGCGGTCATCTCGGCGACGATACGCGCCACCAAGGTCTCGAAGCGGGCGTCCCAGCCGTACTCCTGCGCGTAGAGGCGCGCGTGGCGCTCGACGATCCAGCCGAGGTCGCCGGGCCGCCGGTCGCGCAGCGCCGCCTGGGCCAAGGGCTTGGGCGTCAGCAGGGCCTCGATCTCGGCCATGCCGTTCGACAGCCGCTCCAGCGCCGGCGGCGGCAGATGGGCGACCAGGGCGGACATGGAGTTCCGCGCGCCCTGGTCGAGGCCCGCGAAGGCCTCGCGGCCGGCTTCGGTGAGGGTGAGGCGACGACGGCGACGATCGTCGTCGGCCGGGGCCCGGGTCACCAGTCCTTGGGCCTCCAGGCGCGTGAGGATGCGGCTCAGGTAGCCAGCGTCCATCTCCAGGGCCTGGCCGATCTGGCGCGCAGTGGGGTCCTCGCGGCTGGCAAGCTCATGGATCACCCGCGCCTCGGCGAGGCTGAAGCCCGAGTCCAGGCAGCCCTCGCCCAGCACGCCGATGGCCCGGGTGTAGAAGCGGTTGAAACGGCGGGCGCGGTCGGTGAACGGGTCCATGGGCGATCAACGCGTAGATAGTTGACGGAGTCAATCAATTCGCGCGGTTTCCTTCGTCACAGTGACGCCCGCGCCCTTGCGCAGGACGGGTCGAAGGCGTACCTGCGCCTTCCTTAGTCGAGATGGAGAACAGCGATGGGTTACCGGGTGGCCGTCGTCGGCGCCACGGGCAACGTGGGCCGCGAAATGATGGCGATCCTCGAGGAACTGGAGTTCCCCGTGGACGAGATCTATGCCGTGGCCTCGCGCAAATCCATCGGCATCGAAGTCTCCTACGCCGAGCGCACCCTGAAGTGCCAAGACCTCGAGCAGTTCGACTTCTCCAAGGTCGACATCGTGCTGATGTCGGCGGGCGGCGAGGTGTCCAAGGCCTGGTCCGAGAAGATCGGCGCCCAGGGCCCGGTGGTGATCGACAACTCGTCGGCCTTCCGCATGCACCCGGACGTGCCGCTGATCGTGCCCGAGGTGAACCCGGACGCGGTCGAGGGCTTCCGCAAGAAGAACATCATCGCCAACCCCAACTGCTCCACCGCCCAGCTGGTGGTGGCGCTGAAGCCCCTGCATGACGAGGCGCGCATCAAGCGCGTGGTGGTGTCCACCTATCAGTCGGTGTCGGGCGCGGGTAAGGCCGGCATGGACGAGCTGTGGGACCAGACCAAGGCCCTCTACGGCCTCGGCGACGCCACGCCGAAGAAGTTCCCCAAGCAGATCGCCTTCAACGCCATCCCCCAGATCGACGTCTTCCTTCCGGACGGCTCGACCAAGGAGGAGTGGAAGATGACGGCCGAGACCAAGAAGATCCTCGACCCGAACATCGAGCTCGTCGCCACCTGCGTGCGGGTGCCGGTGTTCGTCGGCCACTCGGAGGCGGTGAACATCGAGTTCCACTCGCCGCTGGACGAGGACGAGGCCCGCGAGATCCTGCGCGAGAGCCCCGGCGTGGTGGTGATCGATAAGCGCGAGCCGGGCGGCTACATCACGCCCGTCGAATGCGCCGGCGAGTTCCCGGTCTATGTCAGCCGGATCCGCAAGGACCCCACCGTCGAGCACGGCCTGGCCCTGTGGTGCGTGTCCGACAACCTGCGCAAGGGCGCGGCGCTCAACGCCGTGCAGATCGCCCAGCTTCTGCACGAACGCGGCCTCCTGGAGCGCGCCCCGGCATGACTTCCGCCTCGGATGCGCTCCCGGACCCTGGTTCCCGGAGCGTGTCCGGGGAGCGGCCGGCCTCCCGCTCCGATCTCGCCTCGGGGATCGGTTGCTACGTCCTGTGGGGCGGGCTCTCGATCCTGTTCATGGCGCTGGCCGCCCAGGGCGCGGGGGCGGGGGAGATCCTGGCCTCGCGCTGCCTGTGGTCGCTGCCGTGGGCGTTCGCCATCCTGCTGCTGACCCGCAGCGGGCGCGAGGTGCTGGGCATCCTGCGTTCGCCGCGCACCCTGGCCTGGCTCACCGCCAGCGCCACCCTGGTGTCGGTCAACTGGGCCATGTTCATCTGGGCCTCGACCAGCGGCCACAAGCTCGACGCCAGCCTCGCCTACTACATCAACCCCCTGCTCAACATGGGCGCCGGCGCGCTGCTGTTCCGGGAGCGGTTCAGCCGCGTGGGCGCGGTCGCCATCGTCCTGGCCTGCATCGGGGTCGCCCTGCAGGGTTTCGCGGTCGGCCACCCGCCGTGGCTGGCCCTGGCCCTGGCCACGACCTTCTGGGGCTACGGCGTTCTGCGCAAACAGGCGCCGGCGGGGGCGCAGGCGGGCCTGTTCGTCGAATGCCTGATGCTGGCGCCGCTGGGCCTCGCCTACCTCGCGTGGATCGGCCTGCACGGCCAGAGCCACCTCGGCGCGGGCTTGCCGGCCACGTTGCTGCTGCTGGCCACCGGCCCGGCCACGGTCGTCCCGCTGGCGCTGTTCGCCCACGCCGCGCGCAGGCTGCCGCTATCGACCATGGGCTTCCTGCAGTTCGTCATGCCCACGGCCCTGTTCGGCATCGCCATGGCCACCGGCGAGCCGATGACCTGGCTGACCGCGGCGTCGTTCGTGTTCATCTGGGTGGGCGTCGGCGTGTTCAGCCTGGGAGCGGTCCGCGCCCGCCTGCCTCGGCGCCAAGGTTAACTCGCTGTTCCGTAACGCGTTATCCGTAACGCGTTGTTATGATTCCTCCGATACAACGCTGCGTCCGCACCAAAGCGGACCACTGCGGGGGCTCTGGGGGGAGTGTCCACTACCGACCAAGGCAAGCTGCTCGAGACGATCCGCTGGCTGCAGGATCGGCTGGAGCAGGAAAAGCGCGCCCGGCTTCAGGCCGAACAGCGCGGGCCAGGCGACCGCCAGGAGGTGTTGGCCCTGCTCGAGGCCATCGCCGCCGCCTCCAACGACGACCAGCCGCTGGAAGACACCCTGCGCTTCGCCCTGACGCGCATCTGCGAGTTCATGGGCTGGGCGGTGGGCCACGTCTACTGGGTCGACCGCGACCAGGTGAAGCTCTACTCCTCGGGCATCTGGCACGGGGTCGACCGGCCCGAGCGCGAGGATTTTCGCCGCTCGACCGGCGATGCGCCGCTGTGGCGCGGACGTGGCCTGCCCGGCCGCGTGCTGGCCTCGGGCGAGCCGGTGTGGACGCCCGACGTGACCCAGGACGACAACTTCCCGCGCCGGGAAAGCGCCGCCCGCTGCGGCCTGCACGCCGCCTTTGCCTTTCCGGTGCTGATCGCCTCGGATACCGCGGCGATCTATGAATTCTTCTGCCTCCAGGCCGCCGGGCCGGACGAGTCCGTTCTGCGGGCCATGGCCCAGATCGGCGCGGTGCTCGGCCGGGCGATCGAACGCAAGCGGGCCGAGGAGCAGCTGCACGAGCAGGTGGCCGAGGCCCAGGCCGCGCGCCGGGCGGCCGAGGCGGCCAACCGCGCCAAGTCCGATTTCCTGGCCATCACCAGCCACGAGGTGCGCACGCCGCTGAATGCGGTGCTGGGCCTGGCCGAAGCCTTGAAGAACGAGCCGCTGACCGAGCGCCAGGGCGTCCTGGTGGACGGGGTGCTGGACGCCGGCGCCATGCTGCTGCGCCTGCTCAACGCCGTGCTCGACGTGACCCGCATCGAGAGCGGCAAGATGGAGCTGGCCGTCGAGCCCTTCGACCTTGGCCGCTGCGCCGCGACGGTGGTGGAGATCTGGGCCCCTCGGGCGGCCGAACGGGCCATCACTCTGGCCCTCGCCGTGGATTCCCTGCCCTCAGGCCAGGGCCTTTTGTCCGACCGCGGCAAGATCGAGCAGGTGCTGGTCAACTTCGTCTCCAACGCCCTGAAGTTCACCCCGGTGGGCGGCCGTATCGACGTGGGTCTGGTGGTGAGGCGCGGGGATCAGGGCCGGGATCTGGTTCGCCTTGACGTGTCCGACCAGGGCCCGGGCGTGCCGGTCGACGAGCGCGAGCGCATCTTCCAGCCGTTCGAACAGACCGCCGCCGGGCGCGAGGCGGGCGGCGCGGGCCTGGGCCTGTCGATCTGCGCCGGCCACGCGGCCCTGTTGGGCGGCGCCATCGGCGTGGAAAGCGCGCCCGGCGGCGGCGCCCGGTTCTTCATGGAGTTCCCGGCCGAGTTCACCGCGTCGCCCGTCGCGGCCGAGGTCGAGCCGCTCGCGCTTGCCGAACCGCCCGTCACCCACGCGCCGGTGGCCCTACCCCCGGGCCCGGCCGCCGCCCCAGCCGCCCTGCGGGTGCTGGCGGCCGAGGATCATCCGGCCAACCGCATGGTGCTGCAGGCCCTGCTGGAGCCGCTCGGCTTGGCGGTCACCTTCGTGGAGAACGGCCGTGATGCGGTCGAAGCGGTGTCCAAGGCGGATTACGACCTCGTCCTGATGGACGTGCAGATGCCGGTGCTCGATGGGGTCGACGCCTTGCAGGCCATTCGCGCCATGCCAGGACCCCAGGCGCGGACGCCAGTGCACATGGTCACCGCCAACGTGTTTGAAGAGGATGTGCGGCGCTACCGCCAGGCCGGCGCGGACGGGGTGCTCAAGAAGCCGATCGACGTCCGCGAGCTGTTCGCCCTCATCGAGCAGGCGCGTGCAGCCGTCGCGGCGGCGACGGCGGTGACCAGCGACGCGGCCTAGAGGCAGCTGTAGAGCGCGTCGATCAGGCGGTGCGAGCGGGGGTCGCCGATCAGGTAGGCGCTCTGGCGGTTCATCACGTAGGCGAAGCTCAGCCGCCGCTCCGGGTCCGCCACCGCGCACGAACCGCCCCAGCCGGAATGGCCGAAGGCGTGGGCCGAAGGGCCGTAGATGCCCAGGCCCTCGTTCCTCAGGAAGCCCGCGCCCCAGCTCAGGCTATAGGGCAGCACCTGATCGGGCCCGGTGATGCGGGCGGCGGCGGCCTCCAGGGCCACGCCATGGGGCAGGATCTCGCAGCCGTCGACTTCGCCGTCGCAGGCCAGCACCGCCATGGCGCGGGCCAGGGCCAGGGCCGTGCCGTGGCCGTTGGCGCCAGGGCTCTCCGCGGCCCGCCAGCGACGCACGTCGCGCGAGGCCACCGCGGACCAGGGCTCCAGGAAGGCCAGGCGCTTGGCCTCGGTCAGCGGACCGAGCTCCGGCATGGCCGGGGGGCGCTGCACCTGGCAGACGCGCGCGTCCTCGGCCTCCGGCAGGCCGATCCAGAAGTCGAGGCCCAGCGGCTCGGCCAGCTCGGTCCTGAGGGCGTGGCCCAGGCTGCGTCCGTCGGCCCGGCGGAACAGCTCGCCGGCCAGGTAGCCGAAGGTCATCGGTTCGTAGCCCGACGCCGTGCCCGGCGGCCACAAGGGCTGGGCGAGCTCCAACTGCTGGACCACCGCGTCCCAGTCGAACCAGATGTCGGGGTCGAGCGGCCCGCGCAGGCCGGAAAGGCCCGCCTGGTGCGACAGCACCTGCTCGACCGTGAGCCCGCCCTTGCCGGCCTGGCCGAACTCGGGCCAGAGCTGGGTCATCGGTTCGTCATAGGCGATGCCGCCCCGGCCGATCCGCCAGGCCAGCATCAGGCTGGTGACCGCCTTGGAGGTGGAGAACACCGGGGCCAGGGCGTTCCGGTCGAACGGGACGATCCGCGCGCGGTCGGCGTGACCGCCCCACAGGTCCAGCACGGGCTCGCCCTCGATGCAGGCGACGAAGCGCGCGCCGAGCTCGGGGAAGTCGCCCTCGAAGTTGGCCCGGAAGACCTGCGCCACCGGATCGAACTTCGGCGGGCACAGACAGTCGGCGAGATCGGGAAGGGCGGCCATGGCGCGCGTCTTAGAGCACCACGATGGCGGAGGAAATCGTCCACGCGCTGAAGTCGCCGTCGGCGATCGCGCGACGAAATCCGACCGGATCGCCGCCAGTCGAAAGCGCAAACAAAAAGAAGAACGGCGTTCGGAGGGGTCTGGACCTGTATACATCCCTCGCCTAAGCTCCAGTCGCAGCGGGCGCGGCGGCTTGAGCCATAGCCGCCAGCCCGCGCAGTGATCGGGCGGGAGGTCTAGGCCCGCCCGATCACCACCCTGCCTTTCCCCGCTGACGCCCACCTCCGGCAATGCTATTGTCCACGTGTGTGAAATCACACACGTGGAGGCCTCATGCGAGCGGTGTTCTATCCGGCGGTGCTGGAGAGCGGTGAAGGCGGGGCCTACGCCATCTGGTTCCCAGACTTCCCCGGGGTTGTCGCCGGCGCAGCCACGCAGGACGAAGCCATGGCCAAGGCCGAACATGTGTTGGCCGAGGCGGCGGAGGATTTGGCGCTCCACGGCAAGCTGCTGCCGGTCCCGTCCCACCTCGACGACTTCGACATCCCCCACGACTGCGACCTGGTGGTGCGGTTCGCCGTACGGGTGACCCCGCCGGACCTGTCGGAGCGGGTCAACGTCTACCTGCCCAAGTCCCTGATCGAGCGGGTCGACGCCCAGGCGGCGCAGATGGGGATGAGCCGCTCCAGCTACTTCGGCTGGGCCTTGACCCAGATGCTGGGCCCGCGGGCGGTTCTCGAGGCGCGGTTGCCGAAAAGCCGCTGAGGTCGCAATCCCATCGTCTGGTGATACTGTGCCCGCATGTGCAGCGTCTGACGAGAAGAGGCGGATGAGACGGTCGCGTCAGCGAGCGCTCGGACTCGCGGCGGCGGCGGCGGTCCACCTGCTGGCCGCCCTCGCCCTGCTGCCCGTCGCCCAGCTCAGCCTGGCGAACCGTTCCGCCCCTTCCGATGTCCACGCGCCGCTGATGATCGTGCAGCTGATCCGTCCGCACTGGCAGGACGCCCGTCTGGCGGCGGCGGCGCAGGAGGCCCCCCTGCCGGACTCTCCGCAGCCCAAGTCGATCTCCCTGCCGGAACAGCCCGCCCCCTTCGACGTCGCCCTGTCCGATCCTGAGGCGCCGAGCCCCGTCGCCACCAGCCGTCTGGAGGACGACGACCCGCTCTATCGCGCACCCTACCGCGACGCGATCGCCCATGCCGACTCGCGCCTGCGGGCCGGCCTCGATTGCGCTCACGTCGACTTGAGAGACCTGCCGAAGAGCCTGCTTGACCTTTGCGAGGCCGCGGAACGGGCCCGAAGGGAGCATGGGTGAGGGCGGCCTCTGCGGATTGCGGGGGAGGCCGCCCTGGGTTTCCTGCTAGTACCGGTAGTGATCGGGCTTGAACGGTCCTTGCTGGCCCACGCCGATGTAGGAAGCCTGGTCGTCCGACAGCCGGGTCAGCTTGGCCCCCAGCTTGTCGAGGTGGAGCATGGCCACTTTCTCGTCGAGGCGCTTGGGCAGGGTGTAGACCTGGGTCTGGTAGGCCTTTCCGTTGGTCCACAGTTCGATCTGGGCCAGGGTCTGGTTGGTGAAGCTGGCGCTCATCACGAACGACGGGTGGCCGGTGGCGTTGCCGAGGTTCACCAGGCGGCCTTCGGACAGCACGATGATCTTGTTGCCGTCGGGGAACTCCACGTGGTGCACCTGGGGCTTGATCTCGTCCCACTTGAAGTTGCGCAGGCCCGCGATCTGGATCTCGGAATCGAAGTGGCCGATGTTGCAGACGATGGCGTTGTTCTTCATCGCCCGCATGTGGTCGACGGTGATCACGTCCTTGTTGCCGGTGGCCGTGACGTAGATGTCGCCGGTCGGCAGGGCGTCCTCGAGGGTCAGGACCTGGTAGCCCTCCATCGCCGCCTGCAGGGCGCAGATCGGGTCGATCTCGGTGACGATCACGCGGGCGCCGCCCGAGCGCAGCGAGGCCGCCGAGCCCTTGCCCACGTCGCCGTAGCCGCACACCACCGCGACCTTGCCCGCCAGCATCACGTCGGTGGCGCGGCGGATGCCGTCCACCAGCGACTCGCGGCAGCCGTAGAGGTTGTCGAACTTGGACTTGGTGACGCTGTCGTTGACGTTGATGGCGGGGAACGGCAGCTCGCCGCGCTCGGCCATCTGGTAGAGGCGGTGCACGCCCGTGGTGGTCTCTTCGGACACGCCCTTGATGGAGTCGCGGATCGCCGAATAGAAGCCCGGCTTCTCCTTCAGGTAGCGCTTCATCACCGCATAGAGGGCTTCTTCTTCCTCGTTCGTGGGGTTGTTCAGGATCGATGGATCCTTCTCGGCCTTGGGACCCAGCACGCACAGCAGGGTGGCGTCGCCGCCGTCGTCGAGGATCATGTTCGGGTAGCCGCCGCCCGACCACTCGAAGATCTTGTGGGCGTAGTCCCAGTACTCCGGCAGGGTCTCGCCCTTCACGGCGAACACCGGGGTGCCGACCGCGGCGATGGCGGCGGCGGCGTGGTCCTGGGTCGAGAAGATGTTGCAGCTGGCCCAGCGCACGTCGGCGCCCAGCGCCTGCAGGGTCTCGATCAGCACCGCCGTCTGGATGGTCATGTGCAGCGAACCGGCGATGCGGGCGCCCTTCAGCGGCTTGTCCTTGCCGAATTCGGCGCGCACGGCCATCAGGCCGGGCATCTCGGTTTCGGCGATCTGGATCTCCTTGCGGCCCCAGTCGGCGAGCGCGATGTCCTTGATGATGTAGTCGGCCATGACGGCAGGCTCCTCTTTGGTCTGCCCGCCTCTATAGCGGCGCGCGGCCTTGCTCGCAACGGAGATATAAAGAAAGCTTTATATGATTGAGGCCGCAGGCGCGCGGCGCGCAGAACGCGCTCGAGCAGGTCGCAAGGCCGGTAGCGCCGAAAAAGCCTTCACCGCCAAAAGGGCTTGATGTCCATCAAGGCGTCGTAGTCCTTGGCCGCCCTGGCCAGCAGGGGCTCGGCGCCCGACAGGCGCAGGCCGACGGCCATGCCGATGGCGTAGGCCTCCTGCATCCCCTCGATCTCGCTGTCGCCAGCCGCCCGGCCGCCGCCCTCGGCCAGGGCCTGGCCCTTGCCCCGCGCCACCTCCACGTCATTGAGCACGCCGAGGCCGTCCTGCAGACCCTTGAGCGCCTCGAGCATGGCCCTGAGCCGGTCCTTGTCGTGATCATAGAGGCTGGCGAAGAACTCCAGGCCATAGCGCAGGCGCTTGGCGCGGATGCGCAGCTTGTGCCGGCGCTCGGGGTCCAGGCGCTGCAGGTCCTTGCCCCGCCTCTTGATCTGGCGGCGCAGCTTGTCGAGGCCTTCGCGGGCCATGGCCTCGATCGGGCGCTCGCCCAAGGGGCCGTGGCGCGGATCGGCCGGGTCGGCCCAGCGGCCGCAGTCGATCCAGGCGGCCATGTCGAGCACCAAGTTGAGGTGGCGCGGCTGGGCCAGCACCTCGATCACCCGGTCGTAGGCCTTGGTGCGGGCCTTGAGCAGGCGCTCGCCCAGGCCGCTCATGCCGGTCTGCTGGTGCAGGCGGCGGGCGGCGGGGCGGAAGGTCTCTTCGATCAGCACGTCGGTGTCGCGCCCGAGGTCGAGCTCGCCGGCCAGCCACTTGAGCTCGCCCGTCAGGCGGGCATGGGCCTCGTCGGCCACCACGGGCTCGAACAGCTTCATGGCGGTGCGCAGCCGGCGCAGGGCGACGCGCATCTGGTGCAGGGCTTCGGGCCGCCGGGCGTGGGTCAGCACCCCCGCATTGCCCACCCACTGGCGCAGGGCCGAAGCGGCGATCGCCTGGAAGGCCTGGCGCGTCGTCATGCCGGGCTTCAGCTTGACGCGGGCCTGTTTGATCGCCTCGCCGGCGGTCTGGCCGCCTAGCAGGCGATAGCCGCGCTCGGCCTTGCTGACGAAGCTGAGGCGCAGGGGCGCAGCCTCGATCAGCCGCTTGGCCAGGGCGTAGAGGCCCTCGTGCGGCCCGCCCTTCAGCTCCAGCTCCAGTTCGCACAGGTCCAGGGTGCGGCCCTCGACTTCGACCTGGCCGCGGTCCAGCGCCGCCTCGATCTTGGTGCGGCCCTGGCGCACGGGATAGGCGGTGCGCTCAACCCGGGTGGCGAACACAGGCCGGAGGTCGCCGTTCAGGGCCTTGATCAGCGAGGCGGCTGGGGTGTCCTCGAGGGCTTCCAGATCGAGGCCCTCGCCATGCAGTTCGGTCTCCCACTCGCCGCGCACCGACAGGCCTTCCTGTTCGGACTTGAGCGTCTGGACGCGGCGGCCGTCGACTTCGCGCACCCTGAGGCCGAAGCCGGCCTTCATCAGGGCGCATTCGGGCGTGTCGTAATAGGCCGAGACCATGCGCTCGGGGCTGGGCGCCGTCTTCGCGCCGGGGCGCACCAGCAGCACCTGCTCCAGCTTGCGGGCGGCGGCCGCGTCGACCTCGAACTTCAGCTCTATCTCTTGGTCAGGCATCTTGATGCGCTACCGCTGCGCTACTCGAGCGCGGTCCGGGTGCGGCTCCATTTTCTCCGCAAACGCCGACCGGCGCTACTGGTCCTCGTCAAACCGCCCCTGGACCAGTTCAACGAGCGCGTCGAGCGCGGGTTTCGCCTCCGGGCCCTCGGCGGCGATCTCGATGGTCGAGCCGAGGCCGGCGGCCAGCATCATCAGCCCCATGATCGAGCGGGCGTCCACGGTCGCGCCGTCGCGGCTGACGGTGACCTCGGCGTCGAAGGCGGCGGCCAGCTTGACGAACTTGGCAGAGGCGCGGGCGTGCAGCCCTCGCTCATTGACGATTTCGACCACCTGCGACAACGCCATGGACGACTATTTCTCGCCGGCCAGGACGTAGGAAGCGACTGAGATGTACTTGCGGCCGGCCTCCTGGGCGTAGGCCACGCAGGTCTGCAGGTTCTCGCGGCCGCGCACGCTGGCCAGCTTGATCAGCATGGGCAGGTTCAGCCCGGCGATGACCTCGGCCCGGGTCTGCTCCATCACCGAAATGGCGAGGTTGGAGGGCGTGCCGCCGAACATGTCGGTCAGCAGGATCACGCCCTGGCCCTCGTCCACAGCCTTGGCCGCCTGCAGGATGTCGGCCCGACGTCGCTCCATGTCGTCGTCAGGCCCGATGCAGACCGCCTTCACGTTCCGTTGCGGTCCGACCACGTGCTCCATGGCGAGCACGAATTCTTCAGCCAACCGCCCGTGGGTGACGATCACGAGCCCGATCATAAACGACCTTCCACCGGGTCCCCCCCGCGCTGCGCCGCAGCGGCGCTAGATAGCGCTCTTAGCCCGCGCCTCCAAGCAGACTCAACGCGCGAAGCAGCTTCTGCGGCGCTGACGCTTCCAAAGGCCGCACGGCCACCTTGGGCAAGGTTATGCCGATCAGGGTGCGCGTGTCGGGATCGGGATAGCGATCCAGCGGCTCGGAGGCGGCCAGGCAGCGGACCACCAGCCTCACTTGCGCGAACGTCCGCGCCGATTCGGGCAGGACGCCCAGGCCGCGCAGCTCGATCAGGCCGGCGATGGGCTCGGGCGCGGCTCCGAACAGCCGCCCCTCGGCGATCCACAGCCGCGTGCGGTCGTCGGCTACGAGGCGAAAGCCCAGCGACAGGCAGCGCAGGGCCAGGTCGCTCTTGCCCGCGGCGCTGGCCCCCTCGATCAGCACGCCCTTCCAGCCGCCGCGATCGTAGAGGGCGATCAGGCCGGCGTGGAACGGTTCGGTCATCGCCCGTGCCGATCCGGCCGGTCCGATCCGTGACGGTCGGAGGCGTCATGGCCGTGCCAGCCGGGCGGCCGTGCGCTCGGCGCCTCGGGAAACTCCACGGCGAAGCGGGCGCCTTCGACCTTGCCCTCGGCGTCCTGCCGGTTCTCGGCCCAGATGCGTCCGCCGTGGGCCTCGACGATCTGCCGGGCGATCGACAGGCCAAGGCCGGAGTTGTGGCCGAAGGCGGCGCCCTTGGGCCGCGAGGTGTAGAAGCGCTCGAACACGGTCTCCAGGTTGTCGGGTGGGACGCCCGGGCCGTCGTCGTCGACGGTGGCGGTCACCTTGCGGCCCACGCGTCCGACCTGCACCCGCACCTTGCCGCCCGGCGGCGAGAACGAGCGGGCGTTGTCGATCAGGTTGCGGAACACCTGGCCGATCGGGCCCTCGCGTCCGGACACCAGCAGGGCGCTGTCGCCGTCCGTGTCGGTGAACTGCACCGGCGCGTCGCCCTTGCGGGCGCTGGCGTTGTAGTGGCCGACGAATTCCGACAGCAGGCGCCCCAGGTCGAAGGCGCGGGGCGGCTCGCGCGACAGCTCCGCGTCCAGGCGCGAGGCGTTGGAGATGTCGGTGATCAGCCGGTCCAGGCGTTGGATGTCCTGCTGCAGGATGGCGTTGAGCCGCTCGCGCTTGGTCTCGTCCTTGACCAGGGGCAGGGTGTCGATGGCCGAACGGATCGAGGTCAGGGGGTTGCGGATCTCGTGCGCGACGTCGGCGGCGAAGCTCTCGATGGCGTCGATGCGGGTCGAGAGGGCGTCGGTCATCGCCTCCAGCGAGCGGGTCAGGTCGCCGAGCTCGTCGTCCCGTCGGGCGAGATCGGGCAGGGAGATGGCGCGGGCGCGGGCCTGGCGCACGCGGTCGGCGGCCCGCGCCAGGCGCAACACCGGCTGGGCGATCAGGGCGCTGAGCAGCAGCGAGGTGAACACACTGGCGACGATGGCCACCAGGATGAAGGGGATCATGGCCAGGCGCTGGGCGGCGATGATCTTGTCGATGTCGCCGGCCTCGAGCGTCAGCACGCCCAGCACCGCCTTCTCGTGCTGCACCGGCAGCGATACCGACACCACCCGCTCTCCGGCGGCCGTGGTGCGCAGGCCCCCCACGACCAGCTGTCCGCCGAGCGCGGCCTTGACCTCGTGCTGCAGGGCGGCCCGCGCTTCCGCCTCGCGCTTGGCCTCGGGCTCGCGCGGCAGCAGGCTGGGCGGCCTCAGGGGCTTGTCGCCGCGCTTGTGCGCTGGCGGCAGCAGGGTCTGCTCGACCTTGTCGGCCACCAGTTCGCTGTCAAAGATCACCTGGCCGTAGCGGTCGAACAGCCGCACCCGCTGGGACGAGGGGATCGACAGCACCTGCAGCAGCTGGCTTGCCATCTCGGCGTCGAGCGTCGGCTCGGGATCGCCCCGGGTGGCGCTGATCACCAGCAGCTCGTCCATGAACTGGCCCTGGATGCGCAGGGAGTCGGTGCGCGCCTGGATCAGGCCCTGGCGGAACTCGTTCAGCACCAGGACCCCGACGATCAGGATCACCAGGCCGACCAGATTCAGGGAGATGATCAGCCGGCCGAGGCGCGATCCAGGCAGCCAGCGGCGCCGGCCGTCCGCGCCGGCCGCGCCCACGCCTGCCCTTCCGAACCAGCGGCGGTCAGGCTTCTCGGTAGCGATAGCCGACGCCATAGAGGGTTTCGATCGCATCGAACTCCGGATCGACCTGCCGGAACTTCTTACGCATGCGCTTGATGTGGCTGTCGATGGTGCGGTCGTCCACGTAGACCTGGTCCTCGTAGGCGGCGTCCATCAGGTTGTCGCGGCTCTTCACGAAGCCGGGCCGCTGGGCCAGGGCCTGCAGCAGCAGGAATTCGGTGACGGTCAGTTTCACCGGCCGCCCGTCCCACAGGGAATCATGGCGCTCGGGATCGAGGGTCAGCTTGCCGCGCTTGATGGCGCGGGCCGCCGCGGCCGCGCCCGGCGCGGGGCCGGCGGCGCTGGAGCGATCGGCCGCGTCCGCGCCGGCCCGGCGCAGCACCGCCTTCACCCGCTCGATCAGCAGCCTCTGGCTGAACGGCTTGTGGATGTAGTCGTCGGCGCCCAGGTTGAAGCCCAGGATCTCGTCGATTTCTTCGTCCTTGGACGTGAGGATGATCACTGGCGTGTTCGACGTTTGGCGCAGGCGGCGCAGCACCTCCATCCCGTCCATCCGCGGCATTTTTACGTCGAGGATGGCGAGGTCCGGCGGATCAGCCTCCAGCGCCTGCAGGCCGGTCGCCCCGTCGTAGTAGGCCTTGACCTGGTGGCCGTGGCTCTCGAGCGCCAGTGAAACGGAAGCGACGATGTTCTCGTCGTCGTCGACCAGGGTGATTCTCGCCATCTTACGCCTTCTGTCGGGCCCCACGCCGGCCGTGCCAGCCGAATCTATGCGCTCGAAAAGCCTGCGGCAACGCAAGCGGTTCCTCTTCAACGCGATATTAAGCTTACCAGTCGCATGTTGGAGGACTTGGGGAGTCCATGAGCGACGGGCCTATCCACTTCGAAGTCTTCGCGCGCCGAAACCAGAACGCCAATCTCGTTCTGGAAATGGCGACGGAAGACCGCGCACGGGCCATGGCCTATGCCGAGGAGCTGCTGGAGAGCGGCTCGGTGGCCGTGCGCGTGTCCAAAGAGGTGCTCGACCCCGAGACCGGCGAATACGCCAGCGTCACCATCCTGAGCAAGGGCGCCGCGGCGCCCAAGAAGAGCAAGATGGGGCTCGAGGACGCGGGCCCGGCCTGCGTGACGCCGCAGGACCTCTACAGCATGCACGCGCGCCAGCGCATCGTGCGCCTGCTCGAAGGCTGGCTCGGCCGCTACAAGGCCACCCCATTCGAACTGCTGCACCGGCCCGACCTGGCCGAGAAGCTGGAGGCCTCGGGCACCGACCTGCAGCACGCGGTGCAGAAGATCGCCATCCCCGAGGCCCAGGACCGGGGCGTCTCGGTCCACGAGGTGATCCGCACCTTCAACGGCCTGATCGAGCGCGCCATCGGCCGGCTGATCGCCGACGGCCGCCAGGGCAAGTTCGCCAACTTCAAGACCGAGCCGTTCGCGGTGGCCTGCGCCCGCCTGCTGGAGGATCCCGAGGCGGCCTACAAGCTCGGCGGCGGGGTGGCCGCGTACCTGGCCGACGCCAAGACCTGGCGCGACAAGATCGACCGCCTGCTCGACTTGGCCGACGACGCGCCCGCCGATCCGCGCGCCCGCGCCCTGGCCTTCGAGGTGATCGAGCAGCCGCTCGGCGAGATCCTGGGTTCGCGCCAGGGCATGGCCGAACTGCTCGGCCCCGAACTCGACCTCGGCGGCAGCCTGGCGGCGCTCACGCGGCTGTCAGCGGGCCAGATCGTCGACGCCATCTCCACCGTCGATCCCTCGGTGAATCGCTCGATGCCGGCGCTGGACGGTGCGGCCAAGCGCCTGTCGCGCTGGATGGAAGGCGCCTACTTCCAGGCGGTGCGCATGGCCATCGGCAAGCGGGTGAT
Source organism: Caulobacteraceae bacterium (assembly GCA_036500495.1). Lineage (GTDB taxonomy): Bacteria > Pseudomonadota > Alphaproteobacteria > Caulobacterales > Caulobacteraceae > BOG-938. The sequence continues at coordinate 53,642 of DASYBX010000047.1, read as the reverse complement.
CAGCGAGATCAAGAGCTCGCGGCGCCTGCGCCCCAGCGACACCAACGCCGAGATCGACCTGCTGCGGGCCCTGGCGATGGCCCTGACCGCCAGCCAGGGCAAGATGCTGTCTGCCGAGGACATCCGCGACGCCTTCATCCAGCGCTCCTCGATGCTGATCGGGGCCGAGTTCGTGACCGCCGTGGTCGCCGACACCAAGACCGCCGAGGACGAGGTGCGCGCCCTCGTCCGCCTGGCCGAGAACGTGACCGGTGCGGCCAACAAGAACCAGGCCGCCCAGTGGCTGGTGGGGGCGGTGACCGCCCTGCGCCTGGAGCGCGAGATGCGCGCGGCCCGCGACCAGGCCCTGACCAAGCTCGGCGCCCTGGCCGAACTGCAGAAGGCCATCGCCCGCGTCGACCTGCCGGAGTCTGAGAAGACGATGCTGAACCGGCGCCTGGGCGACCTCGGCGGCCTCGTCGAGCAGGACGCCCAGGTCGTCGCCACCCTGCTGCGCTCGCCCCTGCCGCCGGTGCAGCGGCTGAACATCCTGGTGCGCATGGCTGCCGGGGAGATCGCGCCCCAGGGCCCCGCGGCCCAGCGCGCCAAGGACGCCGCGCTCAAGCTGAGCAAGGTCCCCGAAATCCGCGCCGACCTGGCCAGGAGCCCGGAGACCATCGAAAAGCTGCGCCCCCTGATGGCGTCTTCCGCAGCGCGCGCAGCCCCGGCGGCTTAGACCCGTCCGTCGAACGAGGCGCGGTCGACCGCCAAGCATCGAATATCGACTAGGTGGCCCTCATGGCCGCCAATCTCGCGAACGCCAGGGTCAGGGCCTTGCGCCGCGCGCCGGCCAGGGGCGTATGCGGAGCCTCGCGCAGGACTTCGCCGCCGAAGGCGTCGGCGACGATCAGGCCGGGCTCGTCCGGCAGCAGGGTTTGCGGAAACTCCGGGGCCACGGCGAAGAAGAAGCGGTCGCAGTAGGGTAGGTAGTCGCCCCACTTGCGGTCGGCCAGATAGTCTTCGGGGCCGGACTTCACCTCGCAGATGGCGATCTCGCCCCGGGGCCCCAGCGCCATCACGTCGGCCCGCCGGCCGTTGGGCAGGCCCACCTCCAGCAGCGGTGCATAGCCCAGGTCGATCATCAACCGCGCCGCGCCACGGGTGACCAGGCCCGTGGTCTCCGGTCTCGAGAGCTCGGGCCGCGACAGGGTGACGATGGCGAGGGTCTCCATGCCTCGATCATGTTCATCTTTTGTTCGGAAGATCAACTACATAGCCCAGCCGTTCAACTACTGTTCAGCTTGCTTCCCGAGAACATGGGTGTTCCCCTCGAACCGTTTCCGTGGGGAAACAAAGGGAGACACCCATGCGCCCCGTTATGCTTCTGGCCGCCCTGGCGATGATCGCTGTCGCCGCGCCGACCGTCCAAGCCCAGACCCTCGACAAGAACGGCAAGTGCCACGATGCGTCCGGCAAATTCGCCAAGGCCGACGTGTGCAAGGGCGTGAAGGGCACCACGACCGCCGCTGCGGAGACCGCCAAGCGCGCCCCCGCGGCCACCGTCGCGGCCGCCCCGGCTGCGGCCGCCAAGGGCGACTACAAGCTCGACGCCAAGGGCAAGTGCCGCGACGCCAAGGGCAAGATGGCCAAGAAGACGCTCTGCGCCGCTTGACTGACACTCCCCAGGTTGCGTGCTAGCTTGGCTATGCATCCTGGGGAGGTTCACTTGCGCAAAGTATTGCTCGCGGCGGTGGCCGCGATGTCGGTTCCGGCACTTGCCGGGGCCCAGATCGTCTATACGGGGCCTGGAACCTATTCGCAGGTCGGGGCCGTCATCGTCGGCCCGGATGGTGCGACTCAACAGACAACAGGGGGGACCGCCGTCGTGACCCCAGGAGGCCCGCCGTACGGCGGGGACCGCCAGCAAAGCCGGACCTATCGCAAGCTGGGCGGAACGATCGTCAGCTCTGACGGGACCACCTATTCGCGAGTCGGCGGCGTGACGATCGGCAGTGACGGATCGAGGTCGCAGACAGTCGGCAACACCACCGTCATCACAGGTCCCGACGGCGAGGTCGTGACCTGCGTGCGCACAGGATCACAGACCAACTGCAACTGAGCGTGGCCGCAGCCAGGAGAGCGCGTAGGCAGACCTGCCGGCCCTTGGCGAAGGCGCAGCGACGCCGCTATCGTGGCCCCTCGCAACGCGATCGAGCAGGGCGCTAGGCCGGTAGCGCAAGAATGATGAGAGGGGGAGGGTGCGTGTCGAGGGCGCCGTCGATCTTGCCGCCCATATTCCGCATGCCGAGCAGGGCGCGCGACCGGCTCGTCTATTGGCTGGTGTGGCTGGCCCTCGCCGCGCCCCTGCCGTTCCTGCAGTGGACCGCCTTCTTCGGCGCCATGCGCCAGCGCGACGCCCTGGTGCAGCAGGAGGGGCTGTGGGCGATCCGCATCCTGATCGCCGGCTTTGCCCTGTCGCCCCTGGCGCGGCTGCTGCGGGCCCCGATCCTGCACCGCTACAAGCGCACGGTTGGCCTGTTCGGCTTCACCTATGCCGCGGCGCACGGGATCTTCTACTTGTTCTACGGCCGGGTCTGGGAGTTTCCCCTGCGTATCTGGGAGCGGCGGCTCTACATCCCGCTCGGCATCCTGTGCCTGGTGCTGCTGATCCCCCTGGCGGTCACCTCGACCAACGGCTTCGTGCGCCGGATGGGGCCGCGCGCCTGGCGGCGGCTGCACGCGGTGATCTATCCGGTGATGCTGATGGTGAGCCTGCACGCCCTGTGGCAGTCCAACATCGACTACACCCAGCCGCAGATCTATCTGTCGATCGTGGTCTTGCTGCTGGTCGTGCGCCTGCCTCCGGTCATGAACGGGTTGATGACGGTCGGCAGGCGGCGGGCGGCCAAGACGCCGACGCCTGCGATTCCCTGAACGTGAATCTGCCCGGGCTCACTTCAAGCCGTCGCCGGTCCGTCCTATGGTCGGAACTGCAGGATGGGGCCGGCGTTGCTGATGACGCCCAGGGCCCAGAGCATTCTGGAGTGGGGAGCTGAACATGTCCGCCGACACCGCCGCCAACGCCGACGCCGTCACCAAGATCGCCGCCGACGTGGCCGCCCAGACCGAGAAATCCCTGGCCGAGCTGGCCAAGCGCGCGGAGCAGGCGATCAAGGAAGGCCTGGCGGAGCTGAAGGAGCGTTCGCGCGACTACGCCGACGTCGCCGGCGAAGGGTTCGAAACCGCCCAGCAATACGTCACCGACCGGGTGCAGGAGCGCCCGATCACCGCCACCCTGGCCGCGCTGGGCGTGGGCGTGCTGGTCGGCTACCTGCTGGCCGGCCGCAAGCAGTGAGGGCGATCCTCCGCAAGATCATCATCGCCGTCATCGGCGCCGCCATGCTCGCGGCTTCCGCCGCGGTGATGGTGGTCGCCGGGGCGATGGCGGTCTACGGCCTGATGAGGCCCTACCTGGGCCCGGCCGGCTCGGGGGCGGTGATCGTGCTGGTCGCCGGCCTGCTGATGCTGATCGTCGGCCTCGGGCTGGAGCGGTGGATTCTCAAGCCGGGCCGCCATCCGGCCAAGCCCGAGGACGAGCAGGACATGCTGCAACGTCTGATGGGCATGGCGCAGGACAAGCCGGTGATCGCCCTTGGCGCCTTGATCGGCGCGATCTTCCTGGCTATCCGCAACCCTGGCCTGACGGCCGTGGTTGTGAAGGCGTTTCTCGACCCCAAACCGCGGCCGAGCAAGAAGGGCTGAGCTAGAGCCTGAAGACTGTCTCAATCAATGGGACGCCTGCCAGCCGGCGGACGTTCGGCGAACCTTGGAGCTCCTCCCCATGTTCACGCTTCCCGACCTGCCCTATGGCTACGACGCCCTGCAGCCGACCATGTCGTCGGAGACCCTGCACCTCCACCACGACAAGCACCACGCTCGTTACTTCACCGTCATGAACGACATCCTCAAGGACCGCGGCGACGTGGGCTCCCTCGAGGACGTGGTGGTCAAGGCCGCCAAGGACGGCGAGAAGAAGCTGTTCAACAACGCCGCCCAGGCGTGGAACCACACCTTCTTCTGGGTGTGCATGACGCCCGACAAGTCCGCTCCCGCCGGCGACCTGGCCCAGGCGATCGACGCGGCCTTCGGCGGCCTGGAAGGCCTGAAGACCAAGTTCTGCGACGAGGGCGCGGCCCACTTCGGTTCGGGCTGGGTATGGCTGGCGGCCGACAAGTCCGGCGTGCTCAGCGTCGTCCAGTCGCATGACGGCGAGAACCTGCTGACCAAGGACCTCACTCCCCTCCTGGTCTGCGACCTCTGGGAGCACGCCTATTACGTCGACTACCGCAACGACCGGGCTGCCTTCCTGAAGGCCTGGTTCGACGCCGTCCCCAACTGGGCGTTCGCCGCCGGCCAGCTGGCCGCCGCCAAGGGCCAGGGCGCGGTCTGGAAGCACCCGTGAGCCGAGGCCTCGCCCTCGAGTAGGGAAGCGGCAGGGCGAGACAGGGGCGGGAAACCCGGCTCCAGCTCGCACGTTCCGAAAACAGGCCGGTTCTGGAGGACATACGCTGGGCAGCCCGCGCGTGGATGATCCCGGAACCGGCCCTTCGAAACGTGAAAGGCCGTATCCATGCTCTCCTGGGCCCTCGTCTTCCTGGTCATCGCCCTGATCGCGGGTCTGCTCGGCTTCGCCGGCATCGCGGGCGCGGCGGCCGGGATCGCCAAGATCCTGTTCTACGTCTTCCTGGTGCTGCTGGTCGTTTCCCTGATCATGCACATGGTCAGGGGCCGGGCGCCCTGACGCCAGCGACACTCTGAGATCAGCGCCGCAGGCTCCCTGCGGCGCTTTTCTTTTGCGCTACCGGCCAGCGTCGGATTGTGCGCCCGGCTCTGCGGCCTGCCGCCGGTCCAACGCCCAGGTCCGGGACGCCTCGAAGCTGGATCCGGTCCAGGCCATGGCCTTCACCCGGATGCAACCGGGCTCGACCTCGATCACATTGAAGCCCGCCGGCGTCCCGCGCTCGCGCAGCGACAGGGTGGCCGCACCCACCGAATAGGTGCGCTCGTCGGCGAAGGGCAGGGCAAAGCAGAACGGCGTGTGCACATGGCCCGACAGGATCAGGTCCACGCCCGCCTCGGCCAACTGCTTGGCGCCCGCCGGCCCGCCGACCACCCGCCCGGTCATCGGCCCGTGGGGGACCTCGACCAGGGGATGGTGGCAGACCGCGACCCTGAGCACCCCCGGCGGGGCCTTGGCCAGGTCGGCGGCCACGGCTCGGGCCTGACCGGGGGCGAGCGCGCCCTTGGACCAGTTGGGCCGGAATTGGATGCCGCGGGCCGTGTTGAAGGCGCGCACCGCCAGCCCCGGACCATCGAACCAGGCGCTGCCGGCGGGGCCGAAGCGCTTCTCGTAGCGGCCGAAAGGGTCGAACAGGCGCGCCGGATGAACCTGGGGCATGTCGTGGTTGCCGGGCGTCACCATCTTGGGCCCGGGGAGGGCGCCGTACCAGCGCGCGGCTGCTTCGAACTCGATCGGGCGCCCGTCCTGAGTGACGTCGCCGCTCAACACCAGGAGGTCGAACGTCTGCTTCTGCGCGTAGTCCGCCACGGCGGCGGCGGCCAGGGTGTTCTCGGCCCCGAAGTGGATGTCGGTGAGGTGCAGCAGGCGCAGCATTTGGGGCCTAGACCTGCGACGCGTCGGACTGGTGCGGGTCTGTCGCCGGGACCAGGGCGCGGAAGGCCACCGGCCGGAAGCGGATGTGCACGGTGCGCGGCAGGCGCACCGGCTCGCCGTCGATGACGGCGTTAATGTGCCGCCGGGCGTAGGCGTGGCCCTCGACGCAATGGCCGGTGGCTACCGCCGGGTCCCCGCGCCAGTCGCCGCCCAGCGCCGGACCGAACAGGGGCTGCAGCAGGGCCGCCAGGCCCAGGCGCAGGACCTCGCCCCAGGAGTGCGGGTCGATCGCCGCGGCTTCCAGCGTGGCGGCGTCGTCGGGCAGGTTGCGTGAGATCAGGGGGCACAGCAGGGCGAGGGCCTCGGCCTTGCGGTGCGGAGAGCCGTCCAGCGAAAAGCGCAGCTTGCGGCGGAAGCAGCGTCGCCAGGCGTAGAGCGCCCTATCTACCGCCAGCCAGAACTGCCGCGCGCGCAGGGCCTCGCGCGCCGGCGCCCACAGGGCCGGATTGCCGAGCACCGCCGCCACATAGAAGCTCCGGCCGCCGAGTTCACCCCCCGCCACGGGCCGTTCGCGACCGTCCTCGAGGATCAGGCGCAGGGCGCTCTTCCAGTCGCGGCGGCCATAGAGGGCGTGGGGCAGGATGTTCATGGTGCCCCCCGGCAGGGGCGCGAGCAGGGGCCCGTGCGGTCCGGTCAGGGCCGCCGCCGCGCCGGCGGTGCCGTCGCCGCCAAGCACGACCAGAAGGTCCGGACGGGTGGCCAGGGCGGCCTTCAGCCCCTCGACCATGGCGTCGGGATCGAGCACGCTGGCGTGGGCGTCGAAACCGAATTCGCGGGCCAGGGCCTCGGCCTCGGCCGCGGCGCCGACACCGACACTGCCGGACCGTTCGTTGGCGACGATCTCGATGCGCGAAAACACCGGCCGCGCCGCGACCGCCGTCAAGTCCTGCTCCACCCCCCCTACGGCCATGCGTCAGGCCTCACCGGGTCGCCGACGTCTTCTGCTCCAGCGAGGCGCCGGCGTCGCGGATGGCCTCGCCGGTGCGCGCGAGGGCATCGGCCCCCGCCGTCTGGGCTTGGCCGGCCGCGACCTGCAGGTTCTGGTCCACCAGTTGGCCGCCGCGGGCGAAAGAGCCCTCACGCGCCGCCAGGACCAGCATGGCCGCGCCGGCCACGGCGACGATCGCCACCAGCAGGCCGAGCATCGGATGGCGGCGTCGGCGCGCGCGCGCCTCGCTGTGGCCCAGCCGCCGGCCGGCGGCGAAGGCCTCGCGAGCCTCGGGGGAGCGGTTGGCGGGGGTCAGGCGGGGATCGCGCAACGAGCGGCGCGGGCTTGGGGCCGCGCTCGGGGCCGCATCGGGAGCCGTGTCGGGCATGTCGTCGAGATCGCGCTGTCGGTGCCGGAAGAACTGCATGGTTTGCTCCGTTCGTCAGTCTCCGATCGCGCCGCGCGCGCCGAAGAGAATTGACTCACCGCCCGGCCCGCCGGATTCAACGGGAGGCCGCTGGACGGGTTCCAGCCAGCGCGGCCATCAAGGAGTATCCGATGCCCAAGGCCGTCCCGTCCGCAAGGTTCGCGCCCCTCGCCCTGACGGCCTCGGCGGCAGTGCTGTCGCTGGCTGTGGCCGGCTGCGGCACGATCAGCCATTTCCGCGAGGGCCGCGACATCAAGCCGGCCAAGAGCCAGGTCAAGGAAAAGGATTGCAGCAAGGGCGGAGTGGGGTGTCCGCCCACCGACCGACGTCAATATTACGACCAGCGCACGGCCCGGTATTACTACTTCGACCCGCAGACCGGCCGCTACTACTGGGAGAACGGCGACCCGCGCTTCTGAAACGCCGGTCGCGGAGGAGGCTTGGTGACGGCGTTCACGAGGATCTGGGCTTGGGTCGCAGCGGTCTCGGCGGCCGCGGGCCTGAGCGCCTGCGGTTCAATGTCGGGCCTGGAGACCCAGGCGCGGATCCTGGCCGAACCGCCTTGCACCGACTTCTTCTTCCCGGTCTATTTCGCCGCTCGCTCCGCCGAGGTGAGTCCGGCCGCCGCGAAGGTGATCCGCAACGCCGGCCGCCAGGCGCAGGGCTGCCGGGGACCGAGCGTGGAGGTGGTCGGCGTGGCCGATCCCGGCAACGGGGCCGGCCCTGCGCTGTCGCGGGAACGCGGGCGTCGCCTGGCCGAGGCCCTGGAAGCCGCCGGCCTGCCCGCCGCACGCTTCCAGGCCAATTCGCTGGGCGGCGCGGCCCGCCCGGCGCCCGAGCGGCGTCGGCTCGACGTGTTCATCCGCTTCCAGCACTGAGTCTTGATTGCACTCCGCGAGCGCGCTTGGCCAGCGTCTCGAACCGGGTCGAACCTCGCGCTCAAGCCGGCGTTAGCCGATAGCGCACTAAAAGAAAAAGGCGGGCCTTGGGGTCCGCCTTAAGGGATTGCATCATCGAGAATAAGGGTGCGGAGGCGACTGACCGGGCATGGCCGGTCTCAAGTCGGGGGGGCGTCGTCGCCTCCGCACTGCAATAACACGCGGGCCAAAGCCGAGTTCCGGGTCAAATCACAATTCTCGAGAAATTTTCGCGATGACGTGATCGAAGCTAATTCCAGGCGCGGCAGCCCGACGCGGGGTCTCTCACTCGGCGGCCGGCAGCGACGCGATTTCGGCCCGGGTGAGCACCGCCACATAGGCGTCGCCGGAGCGCTCCAGAGCCTCCACCGGCAGGGCGCGCAGCACCCGGTCTACGCGCACCAGAACCTGCTTGGGCCGGCCATCGGCGCCCAGGATGATCTTCTCGATCTTGCCGACCTTGGCGCCCTTGCCGTCGCGCACCTCAGCGCCCACAGGGGGGGCGGTCTGGGCATGGGCCAGGCCAGCGCCGAGAAGAGCGGCGGCGGCGAGCAGGGCGAGGGCGCCATGGCGAAGCTTCATGCGGGCATGGGGCGGCAAAAATACCGCTGTGGCAAGTCTCTGGGGTGGCGTCATGGGCTCAGCTTGCTGCCGGAACATGGCCAAATCCAGGGCGTTGCACTTCGGGTAGTGAGGAGGTTTTCCCATGCCCGCCACTCCAGAAACCAAGCCGCAGGACCCGCCGGTGCTCAGCCCCACCGAGGCGCGCCAGGGCTTCCGCGGCCGTCACGTCCTTTGGGTGCTGGTCATCTCGCTCGGCCTGATCGTGGTGATCTACGCCGTGATGGTGGGCGGCATCTGGAATGGACGCCTGTCCCAGCCCGGCGGTCAGACCCGCGCCAGCCAGAGCGCCCTGACCGAGGCCAAGGGCTTCCAGGCGCCGCCGTCCCAGCCGCGCGAGTCCGAGAATCCGCAGACCACCCCGACCATCACCCCCAACCCGACCAACGGGCGCGGTCAGGGCCAGTAGCCTTCCGGATTCCGCAGACCCTGAGCAAACGAAAAGGGCGACCCTTCAGGGTCGCCCTTGTTTTACCTCTTGGTCGTTGGCCTAGACCACCGACTGCCCGCGGATCGCCCGCATGATGAAACTGATCACCAGCAGCGCCAGGAAGATCACGAACAGAATCTTGGCGATGGCGGCGGCGAGACCCGCCAGGGCGAGAAAGCCGAGCAGTCCGGCGACGATGGCCAGGAGGGCGAAGGTGATGGCCCAGCCGAGCATGTCGAAACCTCCAGAAACGAAAAGGGGCCGCATGAGGCGACCCCCTCCGTGCAGAACGTCTGCTCCGCTGGCCCGTTCCTAGGCCGCCTTCCTGGCGGAAGCGGGGTGGAAGAACAGCGCCTGGCCGATCGCCGCCTTCACCGTCTCCGGCTGGAACGGCTTCGTGATCAGGAAGGTGGGCTCGGGCCGCTCGCCGGTCAGCAGGCGCTCGGGGAAGGCGGTGATGAAGATCACCGGCACGCTGTAGCGGGCCAGGATGTCCTTCACTGCGTCGATACCCGAGGAGCCGTCGGCGAGCTGGATGTCGGCGAGCACCAGACCCGGGGTCTTGCGGGCGATGGCTTCCACCGCCTCGCGGCGCGTGGCGGCGATGTCGACCACGTCGTGGCCGAGTTCGCGCACCAGGGCTTCGATATCGGCGGCGATCACCGGCTCGTCCTCGATGATCAGGACGTCGGTGGCCAGTTCGGCGTCGATCTCGGCCTGGGCTTCGCCGATCAGGTGCTCGACCTCCTCGAAGTCGGCGTCGAGGATCTGGGCGGCCTCGGACGGCGTGAAGCCCTCCAGCGCAGTGAGCAAGAAGGCTTGGCGCGAGCGGGGGGCGATGCGCAGCAGGCGGTGCGCCGTGTCGTCGGACTCGCCGTCGTCCGGCGCCTCGAGCTGGGCCCCGGTGGAGCACCAGATGGCGTGGAACACGCGGTAGAGCGCCACCCTCGGCGTGAGGTTGGCGTCGAGCTGCGCTTCACCGGCGGCCAGGGCCTCCAGCGCCACGCGCACATAGTTGTCGCCGGTGGCTTGGTCCCCGGTGAGCGCGCGGGCATAGCGGCGGACATAAGGCAGGTGCGGCGCAAGGCGTGCGAGTAGGCTCATGATGTTAGAAACCCTCCCCCGATCGGTAACTGGGCCTTCTGGGCCACGATAGAACACCGGCGCCGCGCGGCGAAAACATGACGGGCGCACGTGGTCCGCCCCGAGGACTCGGGACTTCTGGGCTCAACGTACGCGCACGTAAGGGGTTCCGGCTGCAGACAAAATTTCTACAGCGACGCTGAACGCGGTATGGAACTCTCTCCGCCGAGGAACGTTGTGGACGGACATGAGCACCAGAGGGGGCGATGACGTCGGCAAGACGTCCGCCGGTAAAATGATCGAACAAAGGCATTCGGACGTACGCCGAAAGAGCGATCCGTCGCTCGATGAAGCGCGATTGCGGCAGCAGGCGATCGGCGTCAAGCTGCGACAGATGTTCGATCAGGTGGTTAACGAACCCGTGCCTGACGAGTTCCTGGAAATCCTCAAGCGCGCCGACGCCCGCAAGTCGGGTCAAGATTGATGGACGAGAAACGCAAGGACCATCCCACCGATCCCGCGCGGGAGGCGGCGTTCAAGGCGGAGCTGGTCGCCCTCATTCCGCATCTGCGCGCCTTCGCCCGGACCCTGGCCGGCGATCCCACCTCGGCCGACGATCTGGCGCAGGACGCCATGATGAAGGCCTGGGACGCGCGCCAGAGCTATCAGATGGGCACCAACATGAAGGCCTGGACCTTCATGATCCTGCGCAACCAGTTCTATTCGGAGAAGCGCCGGTCCTGGCGCCAGACCCAGCTGGACCAGGAGGCCGCCGAGCGGACCCTGGTGGCGGTCGATGATCCCGAGGCTCCGGTGGCGCTCGACGAGCTGCGCCTGGGCCTCTACATGCTGCCGGCCGAACAGCGCGAGGCGCTGATCCTGGTCGGCGCCGGCGGCTTCGCCTACGAGGAGGCGGCCGAGATCTGCGGCTGCGCCGTGGGCACGGTGAAGAGCCGGGTCAGCCGGGCCCGCCGCGCCCTGCAAGGCATCCTCGAAGCCGGCAACTATAAGCGAGACGGGGCCTCGGCGAGCGACGCCATGCGCGCTATCCTCGAAGATGCCGAGCGGCTGAGCGCCCTGAGGTAGCGAACCCGAGGTGAAGTCATGAGTCGGTTGGCGTGGGGGCCGCTGACCATCCGATTGAGGTTGGGTGCGGCCCTCGCCATCGCCCTGATGCCGGTGCTGGTGCTGGGCGCCGTGCAGTCCGTGGTCGTCTTCCGCCGTGAAGCCGAAGAGCGGCGCACCAGTCTGGTCGCCGCCGCCGAACGCAGCGCCTCCCTGGCGCGGGCGCGGATGCAGACGGCCGAGGTATTGCTGGAAACCCTGACCCCCGCCGTCATCGGCGCCCAGTGCTCGCCGCGGCTGGCGGAGGCCATGCAGCGCTCCAAGGGCTTCGCCAACCTGATCCGCCTGGACTCCGACGGCCGGGTCTCCTGCGCCGCCGATCCGGTAGGGCCGGACCTCGGCCGCACCCGATCCGACTGGTTCCAGGCCCTGAAGCGCGGCGATCAGGTGGCCATCACCCGCATCGACGCCGGCCCCTACACCAAGGAGCCCGCGGCCCTGATGGCGGTGCGCGCGCCGACCTCCGGCGGCGGCTTCGGCGGGGCCCTGGTGGCGATCACCCCGCTCGACGAACTCAAGCCCGACCTGACCGACCGCACCCTTCCGCCAGGCGCCGAGGTGGCCCTGGCCGACCGCTCAGGCCGCTATCTGCTGTCGACCAACCGGGACGCCTTCGCCCCGGTGCCGGCCGCGGACCTGGCCGTGGCGGCCCGGGAAGCCGACGTGTTCCGCGCCAAGGACCTGCGCGGCGCCGAGCGGGTCTATGCCGCGGCGCCGCTGCTGCGCGACGTCACGGTGGTGCTGTCCGCGCCCGACCAGGGTCTGTTCTACTGGGCCAGGTTCAACCCGTGGTCGAGCCTGCTGCTGCCCATCTTCGCCTTCGGCCTGGCCCTGGCCTGTGTGTGGGTGGCGGCGGATCGGGTGATCGTGCGCTGGCTGGCCTATCTCGACCGCATCGCCGCCATCTACGCCCGCGGGCGCTTCACCGTGCGGCCGCTGCAGGCCGAGCGGGCGCCGCCGGAGGTGCGCGCCCTGGCTCACACCCTCGACATCATGGCCGAGACCATCGCCGGCCGCGACCAGGCCCTGCGCGACAACCTCGCCCAGAAGGACGCGCTGATGCGCGAGATCCACCACCGGGTGAAGAACAACCTGCAGGTGATCACCTCCCTGCTCAACATGCAGCAGCGCGCCCTCAGCGATCCGGCGGCGCGGGCGGCCATGTCCAACACCCGCCAGCGCATCGGCGCCCTCGCCCTGATCTACCGCGCCCTCTACCAGGGGCCGGACCTCAAGCGGGTGGACCTGCGCTCGTTCCTCGAGGAACTGATCGCCCAGGTGCTGTCGACCGACTCCGGCCAGCATCCGACCTTCCGCACCGAGCTCGAGGCCGACGACCTGGTGGTCGATCCCGACAAACTGGCGCCCATCGCCCTGTTCGCGGTGGAGGCCATTTCCAACGCCCAGAAGCACGCCTTCGGACCGCAGGGGGGCTCGCTGAGCGTGCGCTTCACCCTGCAGGGTGAAGAGGGGGTTCTGGAGATTTCCGACGAGGGCGGCCGGGATCAGCCGCCGGAGCTGACCGAGGGCGTGGGCCGCACCCTGATGACCGCCTTCGCCCGCCAGTTGCGAGGCCGCGCGGACATCGCGCCCAATGCCCGCGGCGGCGTCACCGCCCGCCTGGTGTTTCCCGCTCCCGAAGGCCAGATCCAGGCCAAGCCGCCGCGCAAGGCGGAGCAGGCGGCCTAGCGATTTTCCTTACGCCCAGCGCTACTCAAGCGCGCGCCTGCGCCGCCCACCCTGGCGGCAGGATCGGGACCGTGGCCAGGGCGGGTCCGCCCTTGGCGTTGCGCCCCGGCACGCGGCCTTCGATCCGCCCGCCAGGCTGCGCCGCCTCGATGAGGGGCCAATCGAGCGCGCCCAGGGGAATCTTCATGCGCCCGCCGAACTCGGAGTCTGCCTGGCCGGCCATCTTGCCGACGCAGATATAGACGAACCGCCCCGTCGGCGGTCCCTGCACATAGGCGCCGAGGAACCGTGGCCGTCCGTCCGGCAAGGCGCCCGTGACCGTCACCTCCAGGTCGAAGGCCAGGGCCTGGGTCGGGACCGAAGACGGGGCCGGCGGGAGGTGCTCGGCCTTGCCCGTCGCGCCTTTCTGCAGGACCAGGGTCAGGTCGGGCAGGGGGTCCTGCACGAGGATGCGCAGAGGCAGGTCGAAGCGGTCAGCCCGCATGGGCGCCTCCAGAAGGTCGGCGACTTGGGTCCAGTGTTTGAGAGGCGCGCGCCCCGGCTGGATTGAACGATCAGGCGGCCAGAATTGTCAAACCTGTGGGGTGCTCTGCGGCCCAGGTGAACCGATCCGGTCGGAAGGCGTTTAAGCTTCACCTTTCACTTCAAGGGGATCCGGAAATGCGCAAGCTCATCATTCTCGCCGCCGCCGTCGCCAGCATGGCCATCGCCGCCTGCAACACCGTGGAAGGCGCCGGCAAGGACGTCTCTTCCGCCGGCAAGGCCGTGACCGACACGGCCCGGGACGCCAAGTAGACGCCCCACTCAGTCTGGTTTCGGCGAAGCCCCGCCCCAGTGGCGGGGCTTTCGTCATTTCGCGCCAGGCTCAGGCCTCAACTTGCATATGAGAATTATTCTTAGTAGCAAATCGGCTCCCTTGTCCAAGGAGCCGGCATGGCCCGACTGCGTCTTCGCGCCTTCTCGCGCACCCTCCACCTGTGGATTGGTCTGGTCCTGTTCCTGGTCCTGGCGCCGATCGGCCTGACTGGCGCTTGGCTGGTCTATGACGACCCGATCGACGCCTGGCTGCACCCGCAGAGGCATGCGGTCTCGGGGCCTGTTGCGCTCACCCCTGGCGCCTATGTCGACGCGGCCCGCCAGGCTTTCGGCGAGCGTGCCCACCCGACGCAGCTGCGCCTGCCCCAGGGCCCGGACGGTGGGCCGGTCACGGTGCAGGGCGGCGCGCTGACCGCTTGGCTCGACCCGGGAAGCGGCAAGGTGTTGGAGGTGGGCGCCCCGCGCCAGGAGCTGCGCGGCATGGTGCATCAGTTGCATGGCAACCTGTTCATGGCCCAGGCCGGCCGCAAGCTGGTGGGCTGGCTCGGCCTGTTCATGCTCGCGTCCTGCGTCAGCGGCCTGATCATCTGGTGGCCGCGCGGCCTGTTCATCAAGGGCCTGGCCTGGCGGCGCTCTCCCCTCGTCTGGAGCAATCTGCACCACATGATGGGCTTCTGGATCTGCGTTCCCCTGGCCTTGCTGTCGTTCACCGGCGCGGCGATCGCCTTTCCCGAGGCTGTGCGCCTGGTCAGCGGAGCCCCGGCGCCGACGCAGGGCCCGCGCCCAGGCGACGCCGTCCTGGCCGAACCTCATCTGACCGTCGACGCCGCCGTGGCCGCGGCCCTGACGGCGGCGGGGCCGGCCCGCGTGCTGCAGGTCGTCCTTCCAGGGCCCGGCAAACATCCGTCCTGGCGCGTCCAGCTGCGCGGCGAGAAGGGTGCGATGCAGGTGCGGGTCGACGACCGCACCGGCGCCACCGAGGCCAGGCCCGCTCCGCCTTCAGGCCCGGGCGGCGGTGATCCCGTGATGCGGCTGATGCGCCAGGTCCACGACGGCGACGACACCCATCCCTTGTGGCGGGCGGTGATCGCGGCGGCCGGCCTGGCTCCGGCGCTGCTGGGCGTGACCGGGACAGCGCTCTGGCTCAAGCGCCGCCGGCCGTCGGCGGGCTAGTTGCGAATAATTCTCATTGCCATGCGCGAGGCGAAAATCTAAGAACGACTCGCAATCGCATTCGCAACAAAAGAAGCGCGTTCCATGAATCAGGTCTTCGTCGCCCGCCACCCCGGGGTTGTCGCCCGTCGCCACGCTTCGGCGGTGATTGCCGCCGGCCTGGTCCTGGCGCCGGCGGCCGCCTTCGCCGCCGACGCCGCGGCGGCCGATGCGCCGGCGGCCGTGGACGGGGTGATCGTCACCGCCTCGGCGAGCGGCTACCAGGGCGACAACAGCCTGACCAAGCTGCCCGCCGCCCTCAAGGACACGCCCCAGTCGGTCACGGTCCTGAACCACAACCTGCTGCAGGCCCAGGGCGTCAGTTCGCTGTCGGAGGCGCTGAAGAACGTGCCGGGCATCACCATCGGCGGCGCCGAAGGCGGTCAGATCGGCAACAACATCAATCTGAACGGCTTCACCGCCCGCACCGACATCTACATGGACGGGTTCCGCGACCGGGGTCAGTACTACCGCGACACCTTCGCCCTGGACTCGGTGGAGGTGCTGATGGGCCCCTCGTCCATGCTGTTCGGCCGCGGCTCGACGGGCGGAGCGATCAACCAGGTGTCGAAGAAGGCGGGACTCATGCCCTCGACCTCCGTCGCCCTGTCGGACACCACCAACGGCCTGGCCCGCGGCGTGGCCGACCTGGACGCGCCCCTGTCGGACAAGTCGGCCTTCCGCATCTCGGTGATGGGCCAGGAGGGCGCGGCCTCGACCCGGCGGAAGACCACGGTGGAGGACTACGGCGTCGCCCCCACCTACAGCTGGGGCATCGGCGCGGACACCCAGGTGAATGTCTTGGGCCTGATCCAGCACAACAACGACCGGCCCGACTATGGCCAGCCGCCGCTGAACGGCCAGCCCGCCAAGGTCGGCTACGATACGGTCTACGGCTATTCCAGCGATCGCACGGTCCAGGACGTCAAGGCGCTTTCGGGCGAGGTGAAACACCGGTTCTCGGGCGGGATCACCCTGCGCGACCAGGTGCAGTTCAACGGCGTCGACACCGACGCCATCGAGACCGCGCCGCAAGGCATCGGTCTGGTGAGCGCCAAGGGCTACACGGCGCTGTCGCCGGCGGGCGTCTCGTCCCTGCCGCTATCGGCCCTGTTCGTGCAGCTGCAAAGCCACGACCGGGTGATCCACGACCGCTCCCTGTTCAACCAGGCCGAAGCTTCGGGGGAGTTCACTGTCATCGGCCTGAACAACCAATGGCTGGCGGGGACCGAGTTCGGCCACGACGACTATGCCAACCAGGGGCTGTCGCGCACCGGCTCGTGCAATGGCGTGGCGCTCAAGAGCGGCTACACCAGCTGCACCACCCTGCTCAGCCCGGGCTATCCGACTTCGCCTGTCACCACCGAGGTCGCGGGCAACCTCGCCGGCGGCAAGGCCGACACGGCGGCGGACTATGTCAACGACACCCTGACCCTGATCCCGCAGCTGAAGCTGGTGGGCGGGGTGCGCTATGACCGCTATTCGGCGACGGTGACCAATTCGGTCAATTCGGCCAACACCCTCGGCAACACCTCGTTCGCCAAGATCAGCCAGACCGTGGGCTTCACCAGCGTGCGCGCCGGGGCGATCTGGCAGCCGACGAAGGCGCAGTCGTACTACGCGTCCTACTCGACCTCGTTCAATCCGTCGCTTGAACAGCTGACCTCGACCACGGGGATCAGCCAACCCCTGCCGCCGGAGACCAACACCGCCTATGAGGTCGGCGGCAAGTGGGACCTGCTGAACGACCAGCTCGACCTGACGGCGGCGGCCTTCCAGATCACCCAGGACAACAGCCGTTCGCAGAACGCCGACAACACCTACACCGCCAACGGCACGATCCGCGTGCAGGGCTTCCGCCTGGGCGCTTCGGGCAAGATCACCCGACGCCTGTCCGTGTTCGGCGGCTACAGCCACCTGGACGCCAAGATCATCGACGCCATCGCCGCGGGCACCCAGGGCATGGTTCCGGCCAACACCGCCAAAGATTCCGCCACCCTGTGGGCCACCTACGATGTTGGCCACGGCATCGAGGCCGGAGGCGGGGCGATCTACCTCGGCCAGCGCTACCTCAACAACACCGACACCGTCTCCGTGCCCGGCTACACCCGCTGGGACGCCACGGTGGCTTGGCGGCAGCCGCACTACGAGGTGCGCCTGAACGTGTTCAACCTGTTCGACGCGCGCTACTACGACAGCTTGATCCAGTCCGACGGCGGCCGCGCCGTGCCGGGCGCCGGGCGCACGGCGATGATCTCGCTGGTCTGGAAGCAGTAGGCCGCCCATGATGCTGGCCATACCCGGGGTGCTGGACGCCGAGGCCGTGGCGGGCCTGCGCCACCGGCTCGAAGCCTCCGACGCCTGGATCGACGGGCGCGCCACGGCTGGCTGGCAGGGCGCGCCGCTCAAGCGCAACCAGCAGATCGACGAGGGTTCCGAAACCGCCGCCCACGCCCAGGCAGTGGTGCTCCGGGCGCTGGAGGCCCACCCGCTGTTCATCTCCGCGGCCCTGCCCAACCGGGTCTATCCGCCGATGTTCAACCGCTACGGCGAGGGCATGACCTTTGGCGCTCATGTGGACGGCGGCGTGCGGCTCGATCCGCGGACGGGCCAGAAGCTGCGCACCGATCTCTCGGCCACCCTGTTCCTGTCGGACCCTGAGGACTACGAGGGCGGGGAACTGGAGATCGCTGACGCCTATGGCGTCCAGGCGGTGAAGCTGAACGCCGGCGACCTGATCCTCTATCCGGCCACCAGCCTACACCAGGTGACGCCCATCACCGGCGGCGAGCGCCTAGCCTCGTTCTTCTGGGTGCAGAGCCTGGTGCGCGAAGACAGCCGGCGCAAGATCCTGTTCGAGATGGACCAGGCGATCCAGACGCTCAACCAGACCTCGGCCGACCCTGCGGCCCGCCGCGACCTGGTCGGCTGCTACCACAACCTCCTGAGGGAGTGGGCCGAGGCGTGACGGCGGCCCGCTTCGCGACGGGAATCTAAGCCGCCGCCCGGTGGTTCGGGTCGCGGGTGTAGAGGCCACGCAGGCCCGGCACCGCGCGGAAGCACGGGGAATGGTGGGCCGAGGTCTCGTAGGCGCCCATCACCAGATAGCCGTCGGGCGCGAGGGCGCCCGAAATCTGCTCCAGCACCTGCCGGGCGACCGCCGGATCGAAGGCCGAGACCACGTTGCGGCAAAGGATCAGGTCGAACGGGCCCGATCCCTTGACGTCGGTGAGCAGGTTCTGGCGCTGGGTGCGCACCGCCTGGCGGATACGGCCCTGGAGCACCCAGTTCTCGTCGACCTTGTCGAAGTACTTGACCAGCAGGCGCGACGGCAGGCCGCGCTGCACCTCGAACTGGGTGTAGATTCCGGCGGCGGCCTTCTCCAGGCTGCGCTCGGAGATGTCGGTGGCGAGGATGTCCAGGCTCATCGGCCCGTGCTTGCCGCGCTCCTCCTCGGCCAGGATGGCCAGGGAGTAGGGCTCCTGACCCGTGGAGCAGCCGGCGCACCAGGCGTTCACCGTCTGCCGGCCTTTGCGCGCCAGGGCCGGCAGCACGCCGGTGGCGATCTGCTGGAAGGGGCTGCGGTCGCGGAAGAACTGGGTCTCGGTCGAGGCGAGCGCTTCCACCGTGGCCCAGATCAGGGTTTCGTCCTTGCGCTGCTGCAGGTCGGAGACCAGTTCGCTCAAGGTGATGAAGCCCTGCTTGCGCGCGATCGGCGCCAGGCGGCTCTCGATGATGTAGCTCTTGTCGGAATCGATCACCACGCCGGACCGGCGCCGCGTCAGATCCGCCAGGACCGAAATCTCGCCGGGCGTCATAGCAGGCCTGCCTCGCCGAACTTGCACTCGATGATGTCGCTGTCGAACGGCTTCATGATGTATTCGGACGCCCCGGCGGCCAGCGCGCGGGAGATGTGATCGGGGTCGTTCTCCACCGAGCAGAACACGACTACCGGCGCCTCGCCGCCCGGTTCTCGGCGCAGCTGGATGAGGAACTCCAGACCGTCCATCACCGGCATGTTCCAGTCGAGCAGGATCGCCGTGGGCATGGCCGTGCGGCACCAGGCGAGGGCCTCCATGCCGTCCGCCGCCTCGGCCACGTCGAAGCCGATCTCCTCGAGTATCCGCCGCGACACCTTGCGGACCACGCGGCTGTCGTCGACCACCAGGCAGGTTCTCACGCCACCACCTCTTTCGAGGCTGTTGTGCAGCGCCTCTGGTTAAGGACAGGTGCAGACCGGTTAAGCTTGCTGTTCCGGTTAAAATGCCGCGCTGGAGCAAGCCGTCAGGCCGGCAGCGGGGCCAAAGCCCTAGGGCTGGTTGGGCAGCCGCGCGCTGATCTCGACAAGTTCCTCGACGATCGACGACTCGAGGCGGCCGCCGGCGTCGGCCACCAGGGCCTGGAGGTAGTAGGTCTGCACCCACTGGCCGGGGAGGCCTTCGGTCATCGGCTCGCCGCGCAGGCCGGCCAGGGCTTCGGCGCGCAGGCGCGCGCGAGGGCCGCGGGCCTGGAGCTTGACCACGATCTCGTCGCCTTCGGTCTCCACCGTCACCCGCGCCTTCCCGCCGGTCGGCAAGGCCGTGGCGCCGATCTGGGCCAGGTTGAGCAGGGCGCGGGCCGCGGGCTTCTCCAACCGGTCGGTCTGCACAGCCCAGTCGAGGTCGGAGCGCACGTGGCTGAATATCCCGCGGGTCAGGGTCTCCAGGTCGCGCGGGTCGAACGTCTCGGCGGAGGCCGACGAGCCGTAGGCCACCCGCGCGAAGCTCAGGGCCTGGGCCAGCTTGCGCGCGCTCTGGGCGATCAGGTTCATGGCGTCGTCGCGCATGTCCTGGGCCGAGGGGTCCTCCAGCAGGTCGAGGCCCGACACGATCGCCGACACCGGGCTGATCAGGTCATGGCACAGGCGCCCCGCGAGGTGGGCGGCGAGCTCGGCCTGGGTGACGGCCCGGGCGGGGGTGGTGGCGATCGAATCAGGAGACATGGTGTCCGGAGCTTGGCGGAATTTGCCGCTTTGGGAAACGGCGGGGGCGTGCCACTTAGCCCGGCGCGGGTTTATGCGACCCTACCGCTCGCTGCTCGAGATCATTCTGTCGGTCTACCGCTTCGCTGCTCGAGACCGTTCCTGTCCGTCTACCGCTTCGCTGCTTGAGACGCCTGTGCTGGATCCCTTCATCGAACCGGGCGCCCTGGTGCGCCATCCAGAGCAGGATGACTGGGGCCTGGGCCAGGTGCAGACGGTGGTCGGCCATCGGGTGACGGTCAATTTCGAGCACGCCGGCAAGCAGTTGATCGACACCTCGCGGGTGCGGCTGGTGTTCGTGTCCGGCGATCCGCGCGACTAGAAGACAGCGCGATTAGGCATTCTGGGGAACAAGGCATGGGGAACGCAGACATCGGGGCGGTGCTGGCGCGTATCGTCGAGGAAGCCTCGGCGGTGATCATGCCGTTCTGGCGCGGCGAGTTCGTCCTGGAGCGCAAGGCCGACTCTTCTCCCGTCACCGAGGCCGACCACGCCGGCGAGAAGCTGATCGTGGCGCGCCTGAAGGGGTTGTTCCCCGACATCCCGGTGATCGCCGAGGAGAGCTCGGCCCTCTACGGCGTGCCTGAGGCGATCGGCCCCCGCTTCTTCCTGGTCGACCCGGTGGATGGCACCAAGGCCTTCGTGCGCGGCGACACTCACTTCACCGTCAACATCGGCCTGATCGAGGACGGCGTTCCGGTGGCCGGCGCGGTGGCCGCCCCGGCCCAGGCGCGCACCTGGTTCACGACGGGCGAGGGTTGCCGCCGGCGGCCATTCGGCGAAGACAACGGCGAGCCGGTGACGGTGCGCCCTTGGCCGGCCGAGCCGGTCTGCTTGATCAGCCACACCATGGGGCCGGCCGAGGCCGAGGCGCTGAAGCTGCAGTATGGCTCCAGCCATACCCTGGCGATGGATTCCTCGATCAAGCTCTGCATGATCGCCGACGGAACCGCCGACATCTATCCGCGCCACGGCCCGACCATGGAGTGGGACATCGCCGCGGCCCACGCCGTCCTGGCCGCCGCCGGCGGGACCGTCGTCCAGCCCGACGGCGCGCCCTTCCTCTACGGCAAGGCCGACCAGGGCTTCCGCAACGGCTGGTTCGTGGCGCGGGGCGGCAAGCCGGCATAACCGAACCCAGCCATTTCCTTCGCCCTGGCGCCGCGAGGGAACACCTCCACCGGAAGCGGATTACCATCTGGTCGGGCCCGATGGAGACAAGCCTTTGCTCTACACCCTCGCCGTCATCCTCTTGGTGCTGTGGCTTCTCGGCTTTTTTGCCTTCCATATCGGCGGCGGCCTGATCCACCTGCTGCTGGTGATTGCCGTCGTCGTGATCGTCATCCAACTGATCACCGGCCGCCGAGCGCTATAGCGGGCGCCGGTTCAGAGGGCGGTCGTAGCGATCTCCTCGGCGCCCAGCCGAAGCTGCACCGCCTCTGCGCCGCCTCGCGCCGTGATCCACACCACCCGCTGACCTTCGGCGATGATCGCCTGGAGCGCCGTCTCTTCGACGTCCTGAGCCGCCACGCGGCGGGCATCGCGCCGGGCCAGGGTCACGATCCCCGGGTCGGCCTGCGGGTCGATCACCAGCAGATCGGCCTCGGCCAGGGCGCGGGCGGCGCGCAGCGTGAGCAGGTCCGCCGGGCCGGCGCCGTCGATCAGCCGGACGGAGCCGGCCGAGGCCAAGCCCTTGGCGATGGCTTCGCGGAGCAGGGCTTCGGCGCGGTCGACGTCGCCGGCTAGGGCCGCCTCGGCGGCGGGACCGTCCAGCACCGAGCGCAGGAATGCCCGCCGCTGGGCCAGGTCGGGGAAGGCGGCGCGCACTGCCGGCTGCATGCGGCCGAGCAGGGCGGCCACCCGGCCCGCGCCTTCGGGCACGCGCGCCTCGATGTCTCCGCGCAGGAGGGAGGCCAGGATCGGCGCCGTCCCGCCGGTGCCGATGGCGGCCACCACCTCGCCGCGATCGATCACCGCGGGGGTGACGAAGTCGGACAGACCTGGCCGATCGACCACGTTCACCGGCACGCCGGCGGCTCGGGCGGCGCGGGAGGCGGCCTCGGCGGCGGCATCGTCCGCGGTGGCGACAAAGGCCAGGACCGCGCCGACGTAGGCCCGGGCGTCGGCCCCGGCGGCCGAGGACAGGCGTTCGACCGTCGCGGGCGAACTGGCGAACAGCCGCGCCTTGGCTTCGGCCCCGTCGCCCTCGCCGACGATTAGCACGCGCTTGCCGGCGAGCGGGAAGTAGGCGGGAAAAGCGTTCATGGGTTCGCCCTATCGCTTCGCTGATCGGGGGCTGTCTTGGGCGCCCGACCGCTTCGCTGCTCGAGAGCTGGGCGGCCTACATCCCTTGGTTGCGTTATTATGACTAACCCCCGTTAGTGATACCGGTTCGTTAAGCCTTTTCGGGCAGGCTCGGAGCCTTCGGAAGCTGAAGGACGGCGCGATGCCTCCTCTCCAGTCCAAAGCCAGAGCTTACCCCGACCCCGCGCCCGCGGCGTTGACGGCCCATGCCCTGGGCGCCTTGGGCATGGACGTGGTGGAGCATAGCCCGCCGCAGCTGGTCCAGGCCATCGGCTCGCGCGTGTGGAGCGCGGACGGGGCCGAATATGTGGATTTCGACAATGCCGGCGGCGCGGTCCTGCTCGGCCACCGCGACGCCCAGGTGGTCGCCGCGGTGCGTCTCGCGCGCTCCGGCGAGAACCGGCGCGGGATAGAGCGCTATCAGGCACAGGTATCCGAGCGCATCCGTGACATGGCCCCGTCCGCCGAGGCCTGCGCCTTCGGCGGCGAGGTCAGCCAAGCCCTGCGCGCGGCGGCGACCGCGGCGCAGCTCTACACGGGGCGCGACGCGGTGTTCGTCTGTCGCACGGCGGCCGCGGGCGAGGCCCGGCGGTTGAAGGGCGACCGCTTCCCGTTCGACGACCTCGAGGCCCTGGAACGGCTGATCGACGTGCACGGCGAGGCGCCGGCGGCCGTCGTCCTGGCGCCCTGCGCCGGCCACGCGCCCTCGGCCGGCTACCTCAAGGGCGTGCGCGAGCTCTGCGACCGGACCGGGGCGGTGCTGGTGTTCGACGAGACCGTCTCGGGCTTCAGGGTGCACGAGGGCGGCGCCCAGCGGCTCTACGGCGTCGAGCCCGACCTGATGGTGTTCGGCGAGAGCCTGGCCAACGGCATGCCGCTCAGCGCGCTGGCCGGCCGGCGCGACCTGGTGTGGGCCGCCCAACAGCACGAGCCGCTGCGCGCCGACATCACCAGCCTGGCCGCGGCCCGGGCCGTGCTGATCAAGATCGAGATCGAGCCGGTGATCGCCACCCTGCGCATCGGCGGGGCCGAAATCCAGGCCGAGACGTCCCAACGGCTGCAAGCGGCAGGCCTGGATGGGGTGATGGCCCTGGACGGCGATCCGGCGGCCAGCCGCCTGGAGTTCCTGCGCCTGCCCGGAGTCGATCCCCAGGCGGTCAGATCCCTGTGGATGAACGAGTGCCGCGCCCATCACCTGTTTACCCTGGGCGCCGTCAATATGTCCTACGCGCACGGCGAGCGTGAAATCGCCGTGCTGCTGGCGGCCTTCGACCAGGCCGCCGATCGCTTGGCCCGGGCCCTGCGCCAGGTCGTTCCTCAACCGCGGCTCGACAATCCCAAGAAGACTTGGGCCGCCCAGAATTACGGGTGAAGGCTCCCCCGGGCCATCAGGACGCCATGACCGTGCACGCCAAGCCTCCTCCGCCGCCGACCGCCTTCCGCCACGGGCACCCCAAGCTCGGCCTGGGTTGCTCGCAGCTCGGCCTCGACCAGCCGCCATCGCTCCCGCGCGGCCGGCCGCCCGAGCGCGAGGCGGCCGACGCCCTGCAGATCGCCGCCCGCGCGGGCCTGGGCATCCTCGACGCTCAGGTGCAGTTCGGCCGCGCCGAGACCCTGATCGGCAACCTGATGCCACGCCCCAATCCGTTCCGCGTGATCGTGCGCGCCGTGCGCCCGGACCGCGGCCCCGATCACGTCGAGGACGAGCTGCGCCAGGCCTTGCGGCGCCTGCGCCTCGACAAGGCCGACACGGTGATGGTGCAGAGCGCCGGCGACCTGTTCTCGCCCCAGGGCCCGGCCATGTGGGATCGGTTGAAGCAATTGCGCGACGAAGGCGTCATCGAGCGCGTGGGCGTGTCGGTGTTCGCCTCCGACGACCCGGTGGGGGTGGCGCGCCGGTTCAAGCCCGACGTGCTGCAGGCGCCCGTGTCCCTGCTCGACCAGCGTCTGATCGTCTCCGGCGTCCTGGCCGAGATCGCCGGCCTGGGCATCGAGGTGCACCTGCGCTCGATCTTCCTGCAAGGCCTGTTGTTCCTGCCTCCTGACCGCATGCCGGTGGCCCTGAGGGGTCAGGCCGGGCCTCTGTCCCGGGTCCGCCGCCTGATTGCCGAGGGCCGCAGCGACCCCCTGCAGGCGGCCCTGTGGTTCGCCCTTTCGCGACCTGAGGCCCGCCACGTGATCGTCGGAGTCGCCTCGGCCGCCGAGTTGCAGGCGGTGATCGCCGCCGCAGCCAGCGCCCCGCCCGACCTCGACTGGGACGAAATGGCCCTGGAACACCCCGAAGCCCTGGTCGGCGGCGACGGCTGGGCGGCTTAGCGTCGCCCCGCGCTCCTCCCTTTGAGGGAGAAGCAGGCGGTAGATCGACTTCCTTGAATCAGTTCGCCGGCGCCGCGTCGCCTTGGTCCGCATCCGCGGCCTGGGCCTGCTCGACGTGGAAGTCGAAGATGTGGGCGGCGCTTTCCGACGACCAGCTCTTGGACATCAGCACCAGCTCGAACAGGCACAGGATCGCGATGCCAGCCCAGAACGCCATCGTCTCGCGATGTTGATCGGGCTTCCTGCGGCGCAGACCCGCCTGGGGCGCATAGTTGAGCTTCATGGCGCCTCCCACCGGCGACCGCGACTGCCTTAGTGAAACGCCGGGAAGCGCGGAAGTTCAAGCGGCTCGCGCAATTCCGCTCATTTCCACGCCCCATAGGGGTCGGCGAACGGCTTGCCCAGCGCCTGGGCCACCGCCGGGTGGGTGACTTGGCCGTGCAGGATGTTGAGGCCGTGGGCCAGGTGGACGTCGGACTTCAGCGCGTCCAGCCCCTTGTCGGCCAGGGCGAGTCCGAGGGGCAGGGTGGCGTGGACCAGGGCCTCGGACGAGGTGCGCGGCGCCGCGCCCGGCATGTTGGCCACGCAGTAGTGCACCACCCCGTCGATCACGTAGGTGGGCTCGGCGTGGGTGGTCGGCCGGCTGGTCTCGAAGCAGCCGCCCTGGTCGATCGATACGTCCACCAGCACCGAGCCGGTCTTCATCTTCTCGAGGTGCTCGCGGGTGACCAGCTTGGGAGCGTTGGCGCCGGGGATCAGGGCCGCGCCGATCACCACGTCGGCCTTGATCACCTCCTCCTCGATGGCGTCGAGTGTGGAGTAGCGGGTCAGCACGCGGCCCATGAAGATGTCGTCCAGCACCCGCATGCGCGGCACCGAACGCTCGATCACCACCACCTCGGCGCCGAGGCCGGCGGCCATGCGTGCGGCGTTGGCCCCCACCACCCCGCCGCCCAGCACGCACACTCGCGCCGGCGGCACGCCCGGCACGCCGCACAGCAGAAGGCCCATGCCGCCGTTGTGCTTCAGCAGGGTCTCGGCGGCGGAGAACACGGCGATGCGCCCAGCCACCTCGCTCATCGGCGCCAGCAACGGCAGGCCGCCGGCGCAGTCGGTGACGGTCTCGTAGGCGATCGCCGCGCAGCCGGAGTTGATCAACCCGTCGGCCTGGGCCGGATCGGGCGCCAGATGCAGGTAGGTGAACAGGATGTGGCGGCCGTTCAGGCGCGCCCACTCGACCGGCTGCGGCTCCTTGACCTTGACGATCAGTTCGGCGCCCTCGAACACCGCCGCCGCGTCTGCGAGGTCGGCCCCGGCCCGCACATAGGCCGCATCGTCATAACCCGCCCCCTGGCCGGCGCCGGCCTCCACCAGCACCTGGTGACCGTGGGTCACATATTCGCGGACCGCGGTGGGGGTGAGGCCGACCCGGTACTCCCCGGGCTTGATCTCCTTGGGCACGCCGACGCGCATGGGGTCCTCCGAAGCTTGTCCAGCAGCATATAGGGACGGCGGGCCGCTACGCCTCGTCCTCGGCGCCATGGATGTCGTCGTCCGACAGGCCGAAGTGGTGACCGATCTCGTGCACCAGCACGTGGGTGACCAGTTCGGACAGGGTCACTTCGCCCCGCTCGGCCCATTCGTCGAGGATCGGGCGGCGATAGAGGAACACCTGCGAAATCTGCGGAATGGGGTCGAGCACCGAACGGTCGGTGAGGTTCACGCCCTGATAAAGGCCAGTCAGTTCGAAGGCGTCCTCGATGCCGAGCTGATCCAGGATCTCTTCCGTCGCGAAGTCCTCAACCGTCATGCGCACGTCGCCGGCCAGCTGCTTGAACGGCTGGGGAAGGGCCTTGAGCGCCTCTTCGGCCAGGCCTGCGAAGTCGTCCAGCGATGGGGCGGCGAGGTCTTTCCAGCCAGTCTTCGGCAGGGTCCTGCCCATCGGGCGCCACGATCCTATTCGTCCGGCCAGTTTGTCCGGCCTACTCGTCTGGTACGACGATATGCGGGTTCTCCGGCAGTCGCACCTCGAACAGGCCAATGTCCAGGGGCTGCTGCGGCTTGATCGGGCGCAGGGGCTGGTTGGTCAGGGTCTCCAGGGCGTCGCCGTCCGGCGCGGGACCAGCCTTCTGCCGCCGCGCCTTGCGCGCCTGGGCGGTATCGGCATCCGGCGCCGCTCCCCCGCCGACCCGCCAATAGGCCACCGACAACCGCCATACCGTGTGCGGCTTCAGGAACGGCGTCCGGCTCCGCTGGATGATCGGCTTCAGATCGCAGAAGCGGTCTTCGGGGGCCACGCTGACGCGTTGGTCCGGCCGCTCGTCGTCCAGTCGCCCCGCCCAATGGGCGCGCGCCTCCGCCTCGTCGCGGAACGCCGGCCCGATGAACTCGCGCACGAAGGCGACGGGCTCGGAGACCACACGCTCGGCGTCGCGCTCGCGGGCCGCGCGGCCGCGCGGGGTGCTCAAGGCGGCTTCGACGCCTGACGCGATGGGGTAGAGAATGCTCATTCTTGTCTACGCTACCGGCCTGGCGGCCGCTCGAGCGGGCCAGGGCGTCCCCATACTGCCGCAAACACCGCCATCAGATAAACGCCCAGGATGCGGCGCCTCATACCGTTTCCTGGGTGGAGGACCTCGCACTATGCTGGGCGAGGGTTGATTCGCGGACGGCGGGGCTGTCCGAGTTTGGGAGCATGGGCGCGTCGGACTTGATCCTGGCCGCCGCCGGTGGGGCGGCGTGCCTGGCCCTTGCGGCCACCTTCTGGGCCCTTGCCCAGGGGCGGGCTCTCGGCGCGCGCCTTCACGACCAGTCCGCAAGGCTGACCGCCGCCGAGTTCGAGGCCGAGGCAGCGCGCGGGGCGGTAGACGCCTTCGATGGCGCGGTCCTGGTCATCGCCGACGACGACGTGACGCTGGTGTCGGGCGCCGAGGTGCTGGGCGCCTGCGCGCGCCTGTTCGCCTCGCGCTCCAGCCCGCGCGAGGTGCTGGAGACCCTGGGCCGGGCCGATCCGCAGTTGGGCGCCCGGCTGCAGGCCCTGGTCGACGCCGGCGAGCCCTTCACCGGCCAGGTGCACCGGGGCGACGCGGCCGTGGAGGTCGAGGGCCGATCCGGCGGGGTCATGTGCTGGGTGCGCCTGTCCCTACGCCAGGACGCCGAGGGCCGCGGTGCGGACTCCGGCTTGCCGAGCGCGGGCCTGCTCACCGACTTCCTCGACGCCCAGGCCGAGCCGATCTGGCTGGCGCGGTCGTCGGGCGAGTTGGCCTGGGCCAACCAGGCGTGGCTGCGCGCGGTCGAGGCGCCGACTCTGGAATCGGCCAAGAAACGCAAGCTCAGCTTCGACAAGGGCGCCGACGCCCTTGGCCGCGACGCGATCGTCAGCGGCAAGCCCCAGGCCCAGTTGCGCTGGATCACCGTGGACGGTCGCCGCCGCGCCTTCCAGCTGTCGGCCCGGCCGATCCCGGGCGGCCTGGTGGCCGTGTCGGCGCTCGACGTCACCGACGCGGAGGAGGCCCGTGATTCCCTGCGCCGGCACATCGAGGCCCAGGGCGAGACCTTCGACCAGATCGGCGAGGCGGTGGCGATCTTCTCGCCGCAGAAGACCCTGGCGTTCCACAACGCCGCCTTCGTCGAGCTGTGGGGACTGGAGCCCGCCTGGCTGGCCGACAAGCCGACCCATGGCGAGATCCTCGACCGCCTGCGCCAGCGGCGGCGCCTGCCCGAGACCGCCGACTACGCCAAGTGGAAGGCGGAGGAACTTCGCCGCTACGAGGACCTGGGAACAGGCCACGACGAGATCTGGCCCCTGCCCGACGGGCGCACCCTGCGCATCGTGCGCCAGCTGCATCCCGGCGGCGGTCTGCTTTTGCTGTTCAGCGACATCACCGACGAGCTCAAGCTCAAGGCCCAGTTCAACGGCCTGATCCAGGTGCAGCAGGCCACCCTCGACAAGCTGTCCGACGCGGTGGCCGTGTTCGGCTCGGACGGCCGCCTGCGCCTGCACAACGAGGCCTTCTGCTCCCTGTGGAACGTGTCCGGCGCCCAGTTGCAAGCGGCCGGCGACTTCGACGGGGTGATCGAGCATTGCGTGCGCCGGGTGCACGACCTGGCCCTATGGAACGATCTCAAGGCGCGCGTCACCGACACCGATCCCCAGGCCCGCGCGCCCCTGACCGGAGAGGTGCGCACCTCCGATCGCCGCATCGTCGCCTACCAGAGCCGGCCCCTGCCGGACGGCGCGACCCTGATCGCCTTCGCCGACATCACCGACACGCGCAATCTGGAGGGCGCCCTGGTCGACCGCTCCCAGGCGCTGGAGGAAGCCGAGCGGCTGAAGCGCGAGTTCGTCGGCAACGTGTCCTATGAGCTGCGCACACCGCTCACCACGATCATCGGCTACAGCGAGTTGCTCGACCACATGGGCGAGGCGCTCGGCGAGCGGGCGCGCGGTCACGTCCAGGCGGTGAGGGTGGCGGCCGGGCACCTGGCCCGCTCGATCGACGACGTGCTCGACATGGCCCAGGTCGACGCCGGCGAGATGCAGCTCAGCCTCGGCGACGCCCCGGTCCAGTTCCTGCTGGAGACCGCCGTCGAGCGGTGGCGTCGCGAGGCTGAGGAGATCCAGGTGCGCATCGCCATCGACTGCCCGGAGGACATCGGCGTGATCCGCGCCGACTCGCGCCGGCTGGGCCAGGCGCTCGAGCACCTTGTCGAGAACGCCGTGCGCCAGTCGCCCAAGGAGGGGACCGTCACCGTCTCGGCCCGCCGGACCCTCGGCGAGATCCAGCTGCAGGTGGCCGATCAGGGACGCGGCATCCCGTTCCACGTCCAGGCCCACATCTTCGACCGGTTCGTCGGTCGCGACCGCGGCGGCCCGGGACTCGGGCTCGCCCTGGTGAAGGCGCTGGTGGAGCTGCATGGCGGCTGGGTGGCGTTGCAGAGCGAACCGGGCCAGGGCGCGACCTTCACCTGCCACCTGCCTGAGGAGGCCTCGGCCGGGGCGGCGGCGCCCGAACTGCAGTTCGGGGCGGGGTAGTAGCGCTGAACACAGCAAAACCCCATGGACAAGCAGCAGCTTTGAGATGGCGGAGCTGCAGGGTCCCGGATCTGCGCGCACTCCGTGCGCTCCGTCCGGGATGACGAGCCGGGTTACACCTTGATGTCGATGAAGCTTCCCGGCCGCATGGGCCGCGCCGGCGGCTGGTCCGGGATCGGGCGCACCACGCCGGCGGGCTGAGCGGCCCGCATGGGCTGGGCCGACGCGGTCTGGGCGGCCGGAGCGGCCGAAGCCGCCGTCGGCGCCGCCCGCACCGGCGTCGCGTCGCCCAGCGCCTGCTGGAAGA
Source organism: Caulobacteraceae bacterium (assembly GCA_036500495.1). Classification (GTDB taxonomy): domain Bacteria; phylum Pseudomonadota; class Alphaproteobacteria; order Caulobacterales; family Caulobacteraceae; genus BOG-938. The sequence continues at coordinate 23,699 of DASYBX010000047.1, read as the reverse complement.
AGGCCCGTTGCGCCGCCTTGGCTTCGGCCACGCCCCGCGCCCGCACGGGCGGCTGGGCCGACGGCGTCGGCTGGGTGAGCACAGGTGGGTTGAACGGGCGGATGACGGCCATGGCTCGGGCGCTGGAAGGGTTAATTCAGCGTGACCAACCGTGGTTAATCCGGAGTAAACGGAGTCTTGGTTTGCGCTGCCGCTCAGCGGCTATTTGAGCGCGCTGCAGCCCTACTTCAGGCCCTTCACCTGCTGCACCAGCCTGGGCACGTCGATATCGTTGATTATGCCGACGTGCTTGCCCACCACCATGCCCTTGGAATTGACGATGAAGGTCTCGGGCGCGGCGGTGATGCCGAACTCCACCGCCGCGTCGTCGCCACCCACCAGCACCTGGCTGAAGGGGTTGCCGTAGCGGTCGAGGAAGGCCTGGGTGTTGCCGGGCTGGTCCATCCAGGTGACGCCGACCACGTTGATGCCGGCCTGCTTCAGCTGCATCAGCTGCGGCGACTCGATGATGCACGGGCCGCACCAGGAGCCGAGCACATTGACCAGCCCCGGCTTGCCGTTCAGCAGGCTGGCGGTGCGCACCGGGGCGCCGCCGTTCAGCGTCGGCCAGGCCACGGTCGGCAGGGGCTTGCCGATCAAGGCGTTGGGCTGCACCTGCGGGTCGTGCCGCAGGCCATAGCCGGCGAACAGCAGGCCCAGGGCCAGCAGCACCACCACGGGAATGAACGGCAGGATGCGGCGCACGCTGATCAGGCCTTCTTGCTCTTCTTGCCTGGGCGGGCGGCCTCGCGCTTCTCGACCTCGCGTTTCCAGCGGCCGGCGCGCAGCAGGGTGTCGGCGATCATGACGCCGATCACCAAGGCGGTGATCGCATAGGCCGGCACGATGTAGACGGCGTACTTGCCCAGCTCGAAATTGGGCATCAGCGCGCTCCCTGCACGGCCAGGGCCTGGGCCCGGCGGCGCCAGATCTCGCCGCGGATGCGCACCATCCACAGCGCGCCGAAGCCGAGGGAATAGGCGGCCCACATCAGGAACAGGGGCGTGAGGTAGACCGCCGAGGCCTTGGGGCCGCCCGGGGCGAAGATGGTCTCGCCCTGGTGCAGGCTGTTCCACCACAGCACCGAGTAATGCACGATCGGCAGCATGATCACGCCGACCATGGCCAGGATGCCCGAGGCCCGATCGGCCTTGGTCTCGTCGTCGATCGAGGCCTGCAGGGCCATGTAGCCCACGAAGAACAGGAACAGGATCAGGTACGACGTGAGGCGCGCGTCCCACACCCACCAGGCGCCCCACATCGGCCGGCCCCAGAACGAGCCGGTGATCAGGCCGAGCAGGGTGACGGCGGCGCCGAGCGGGGCGGCGGCCCGGGCGGCGGCGTCGGCCAGCAGGTGGCGGAACACCAGGCCGAAGAAGGCCGAGCCGGCCAGGCAGCCGTAGATCAGCATGCCGGTGATCGCCGCGGGCACGTGGATGAACATCAGGCGCACCGTGGCGCCCTGCTGGTAGTCGTCGGGCGCCGACCAGCCGGTCCACAGGGCCGCGGCCGCCAGGATCGCGGCGAGGGCCCCCAGGATCGGCGCCGCCACCCGCGAAAACGCGAGGAACCTCTGCGGATTGGCCAGCACCGTGATCATGGAACTGAGATAGAGGGGTCGAGGTGACGGAGCAAGCGATCCTCCATCGCGAAGCGCAGGCGGATCACGACAAGGCGTTCCGGCAGGCCATGGCCATGGCGAAGGGACCCAGCGCGAGGAACAGCAGGCTGTAGGCCGACAGGAACAGGAGACCCGGCCGCCAGTCCAGCCCCATGGCCAGGCTGGCGATGGCGCCGCCGCCGAAGATCGCCAGGGGCGTGAACAGCGGCAGGACGATCACCGCGATCAGCACGCCGCCGGCCCGCGCGCCGAGGCTGACCGCCGCCCCCACCCCGCCGACGAAGGCGAAGCCGATGCCGCCGATCAGGGCGCAGAGGAAGGTGAGGGGCGCCAGCGCCAGGTCGGCGCCCAGGGCCGTGGCGGCGATGGGCGCGAAAACGGCCAGCGGGATGCCGGTGCATACCCACTGGGCCAGGCACTTGGCGACGGCGACCAGTTCCAGCGGCGCGGGGCCGAGCGCCAGGAGGTCCAGGGCCCCGTCCTCGTAGTCGCGTTCGAACAGGCGCTCCAGCGAGAGGAGCGAGGCCAGCGCCAGGGCCACCCAGGAGAAACCGGGGGCCAACAGCTTCAGCTTGTCTAGAGAGCCGCCGGAGGCCAGGGGCAGCAGGGTCACGGCGCAGACGTTGAAGGCCAGGGCCACGGCCGGGCCGCCGCCCCGGTTCCAGGCCATGGCCAGTTCGCGCTTCAGGAGGACGCCGAAACCGTTCACGCGCGGTCCTCACCCAGGTCTTGGTCTTGGTCCAGGCCGCCGAGGCCCCCAAGGTCGAGGGTGTCTGTGTCGATCGGCAGGGGGTCGTGCACCGCGGCCAGGATCATGCCGCCGTTCGCCAGGTGCTCGGCCATCAGGGCGCCGAACGCCCTGCGGTGGTCGACGTCGAGCGGGGCCAGGGGCTCGTCGAGTAGCCAAAGGGGCCGTTGGCTGGCCAAGAGGCGTCCCAGCGACAGGCGCCGGCGCTGGCCGGCCGAGAGCTTGCGCACCTCCAGGTCGAACAGCACGTCGAGGTCGAGCGCCTCGCGCGCCTTGGCGATGCCGGCCTCGCTCGCCCCGGTCCAGCGCGCCTGGAACAGGAACTCGGTCTCGGCGGACCGGCTGGCCTTCAGCCCGTCCTGGTGGCCGGCCATGTGCAGGCCGCGCGAGCGGGCGTCCTCGGGCTCCAGCGGTCCGGTCTCGCCCTCGAAGGCGATGGCGCCTTCCCAGGGGCGGAGGAAGCCGGCGATGGCGCGCAGCAGGGAAGTCTTGCCCGCCCCGTTGCGGCCGACCAGCGAGATCGCCTGGCCGGCGTTCAGGCTGAAGTCCAGCCCTTGGAACAGCAGCCGGTCGCCCCGCATCAGCGCCAGGTTTTCGACCCTCACCTCACGGATCATGCGCAACCCCGGAAGGGGCGCCCGCCCGTCACACGCCGTGCATGGACGGGGGCGGCGGCGAAGGCTATGAGGGGCGCGGCCGCGCGGGCCAACCGCTGCGCAGGGCCGGACGCTGTGTGTCCGTTCCGTTTCGCGCGCGATCTCGCAACCGGTTTTCGGGCGGCCCAGAACAGTGAGAGGATCCTCATTCCATGCCGTATATCGACAGCCTGCAGACTCGCAAAGACCTTACGGTCGGTGACAAGACCTATCAGTACTACAGCCTGGCCGCGGCGGAAGCCGCCGGGCTCAAGGACGTGTCCAAGCTTCCCGTCTCGATGAAGGTTCTGCTGGAGAACCTGCTGCGCAACGAAGACGGTGATTCGGTCTCCAAGGACGACCTCGAGGCCGTGGCCGCCTGGCTCGACAACAAGGGCAAGGTCGAGCACGAGATCAGCTTCCGCCCGGCTCGCGTGCTGATGCAGGACTTCACCGGCGTGCCCGCCGTGGTCGATCTGGCCGCCATGCGCGACGCCATGACGACCCTCGGCGCCGATCCCGAGAAGATCAATCCGCTGAACCCGGTGGACCTGGTCATCGACCATTCGGTGATGGTCGATTTCTTCGGCACGCCCAAGGCGTTCGAGGCGAACGTGGCCAAGGAATACGAGCGCAACCTGGAGCGCTACAACTTCCTGCGCTGGGGCTCCTCGGCGTTCAACAACTTCCGCGTCGTGCCCCCCGGCACCGGAATTTGTCACCAGGTGAACCTGGAGTACTTGGCCCAGACCGTGTGGACCAACGGCGACCTCGCCTATCCCGACACCGTGGTGGGCACCGACAGCCACACCACCATGGTCAACGGCCTGTCCGTGCTGGGCTGGGGCGTGGGCGGCATCGAGGCTGAGGCGGCCATGCTCGGCCAGCCCATCCCGATGCTCATCCCCGAAGTGATCGGCTTCAAGCTCGACGGCGCCCTGCCGGAGGGCGCGACCGCCACCGACCTGGTGCTGACCGTCACCCAGATGCTGCGCAAGAAGGGCGTGGTGGGCAAGTTCGTGGAGTTCTACGGCCCGGCCCTGCAGAACCTGACCATCGAGGACCAGGCGACCATCGCCAACATGGCCCCCGAATACGGCGCCACCTGCGGCTTCTTCCCGGTCTCCAAGGCCACCATCGACTACCTGGCCAAGACCAATCGCGATCCCGCCCGCGTCGCCCTGGTCGAGGCCTACGCCAAGGAACAGGGCCTGTGGGTCGACCCGGAGTCGCCCGAGCCCGTGTTCACCGACACCCTGGAGCTCGACATCTCCACGGTCCTGCCATCCCTGGCCGGCCCCAAGCGCCCGCAGGACCGGGTGCTGCTCTCGGAAGCCGCCGTCAAGTTCGAAGAGGCCCTGACCGGTGACTTCGGCAAGCAGGCCGACGCCGCCCGCTCGGCCGTCCCGGGCGAGAAATTCGACCTCGGCAATGGCGACGTGGTGATCGCCGCCATCACCTCCTGCACCAACACCTCCAATCCCTCGGTGCTGATCGCCGCCGGCCTGGTGGCGCGCAAGGCCAACGCCCTGGGCATGAAGCCCAAACCCTGGGTCAAGACCTCGCTGGCCCCCGGCTCGCAGGTGGTGACCGAGTACCTCAAGGCCTCGGGCCTGCAGAAGGACCTCGACGCCATCGGCTTCAACCTGGTCGGCTACGGCTGCACCACCTGCATCGGCAACTCCGGCCCCCTGCCCGAAGCCATATCCAAGTCGGTGCAGGACAATGACTTGGTCGCCGTCTCGGTGTTGTCGGGTAACCGCAACTTCGAAGGTCGCGTGAACCCCGACGTGCGGGCCAATTACCTGGCCTCGCCGCCGCTGGTGGTGGCCTACGCCCTGGCCGGCTCCATGCGCATGGACCTGGCGACCTCGCCGGTGGGCCAGGACAAGAACGGCAATGACGTGTTCCTCAAGGACCTCTGGCCGACCAGCCAGGAGATCGCCGACATCCAGCGCGAGAACGTCACCAACAAGCTGTTCGCCAGCCGCTACGCCGATGTGTTCAAGGGCGACAAAAACTGGCAGGGCATCAAGGTCAAGGGCGGCCAGACCTACTCCTGGCAGGGCGAGTCCACCTACGTGCAGAACCCGCCCTACTTCGAGGGCATGGGCATGACCCCCACGGGCGTGACCGACATCAACGAAGCCCGCATCCTGGCGGTGTTCGGCGACTCGATCACCACCGACCACATCTCGCCTGCCGGCTCGATCAAGAAGACCTCGCCCGCGGGGACCTATCTGGTCGAGCACGGCGTGGACCCGCTGGACTTCAACTCCTACGGCGCCCGCCGCGGCAACCACGAGGTGATGATGCGGGGCACCTTCGCCAACATCCGCATCCGCAACAAGATCACCCCGGACATCGAGGGTGGCGTCACCAAGCACTTCCCCTCGAACGAGGTGATGGCGATCTACGATGCGGCCATGAAGTACCAGGGCGAGGGCCGGCCTCTCGTCGTCTTTGCAGGCAAGGAGTACGGGACTGGATCCTCGCGCGACTGGGCGGCCAAGGGCACCAAGCTGCTGGGCGTGCGTGCGGTGATCGCCGAGAGCTTCGAGCGCATCCACCGCTCAAACCTGGTCGGCATGGGCGTGCTGCCCCTGCAGTTCAAGGAAGAGGGCTGGCAGAAGCTGGGCCTGACCGGCGACGAGATCGTCTCGATCCGGGGCCTGGAGAACCTGTCGCCGCGCACCACCCTGACGGTCGAGCTCTACCGCCCCACCGACGGCCGCATCGCCCGCTTCCCGGTGGTCTGCCGCATCGATACCCCGACCGAACTCGAGTACTTCAAGAACGGCGGCGTGCTGAACTACGTCCTTCGCAACCTGGCCAAGGCGCCGGAAGCGGCGGAATAGGGTCTTCAAGGTCTGGCCAGCGCTCGAGCAGCAGAGCGGCAGCGCTGGCCGGACAAACAAAATTGTTACGGGCGCTGCCGCCCCTTCTCCGCTTAATTGCGGCGCGATGCTCAAGTCCGCGACGCGCCTAGCGCTCCTTCTCCTGTGCCTCGCTTCGCCGGCCGCACCGACCCTCGCCAAGGACGCCCCTTCCTCGAAGGCGCGGCGGCCTGTGGTGGTGGTGGAGCTGTTCACCAGCCAGGGCTGCGCCGCCTGCACCAAGGCCAACGCCCTGATCGCGGACCTGGCCGACCGCAAGGACGTGCTGGCCCTCACCTTCCCCGTCGACTACTGGGACTACCTCGGCTGGAAGGACACCTTCGCCAAGCCCGAATTCTCCGCCCGCCAGCGCGCCTACATGAAATTCGCCGGCCAGCGTGAGGTCTACACGCCCGAGGTGGTGGTCGACGGCGCGCCTCAGGCCGACCGCTCGGCGGTGGACAAGGCGCCCGAGCTGATCAAGGCGGCGCTCAAGGCCGCGCCCCCCGAGCCGGACATGGAGCTGTCGCCCGGCCAGATCGCCGTGGGCTCCGGCTCCGCACCCAAGGGCGGCGCCGACGTGTGGCTGGTTCGCTACGAGGCCCAGCCGCAGGAGGCCCAGGTCAAAGACGGCGAGAACCGCGGCGTGACCGTGGTCTACCGCAATGTGGCGGTGGGGCTGCAGCGCCTCGGCGCCTGGACCGGCCGGTCCCACCTCTACACCCTGCCCGACGGGGCGGCCGGCAAGGCCGGCGAGCTCAAGCTGGCCGTGCTGCTACAGGCCCGCGCCACCGGCAAGATCATCGGCGCCCTGAAGCCCTGATCAAGGCGCGGCCGCCCCCGCGAGCGGGAGAGTCCGTCAACGCTGCACAAAAAAACGCCCGCCATATGTGGGGGCGGGAGCGATGATGCAGTTTGAGAGGGGAGGGAATGCCGGCCAGCTGAAAACCACGATCCCAGGGGGCTGGGGGGGCTGTTCAGGGTCTAGGACCGGCGACTTCCGGCTGACCGACGATGTGAAGATGGGGGTCCAAGGGGGCCGCGGAACGACCGAATTGGGGCCATTTCATGGTGGTTTCCCCCACCCTCTGACAAGCCCGTGATAGCGTTGCATTGTCGTGCACGGCCATCGGCGTTCGCCTGCCTGGGCGCGGATCAGCGCCGCCGAGGCGGGGCCGATACGCCCTAACTCTTCCTAAGTTTTCGGATCGTGCTTAACTGCGAGAGATGAGTCTCGACGCCTTCGCCCCTGAACCGGCTTCGTCTGTCGTCTTCTTCGACCGTCGCGAGCTGGACCAGCTCCTGCGGCTCTATGGCCGGCAGGTGGCCGCCGGCGAATGGCGGGACTATGCGATCGCCGGCCTCAAGGAGGTGGCGGTGTTCTCGGTGTTCCGCCGGGCGTCGGAGAATCCCCTCTACCGCATCGAGAAACGCCCGGCCCTAGGCCGCCGGCAGGGGGCCTGGGCGGTGGTCGGCCAGGGCGGGGTGATCCTGAAGCGCGGCCACGACCTGGGACAGGTGCTCAAGCTGTTCGACCGCGGGCGCTTCAAGGTGGTGGAGTAGCCGCCCTCGAGTAGCGAAGCGGGCGCGCAAACACGATCAAAAAAGGCCCGGGATCGCTCCCGGGCCTTCGCATTTTTGAGCCTGTCCGAAGCGCCTAGCGGCGGCCGCCGAAGATGCGCAGCAGGAACAGGAACAGGTTGATGAAGTCGAGGTAGAGGCTCAGGGCGCCATAGTTGGTGGCCACGCCCAAACCGGCCTGGTTCCCGCCCAGCTGGTAGTAGGTCGTCTTCAGGCGCTGGGTGTCGTAGGCGATCAGGCCGGCGAAGATGAACACGCCCAGCACGTTGATGATGAAATACATCATCGACGAGTGAAGGAAGATGTTCACGACGCTGGCGATGATCAGGCCGAACAGCCCCACGATCAGGAAGCTGCCGAAGCCGGTCAGGTCCTTCTTGGTGGTATAGCCGGCCAGGCTGAGCGCGCCGAACGAGGCCGCGCTGATCAGGAAGGTCGAGGCGATCGAGGCGCCGGTGTAGATCAGGCCGATGAAGCCGAGCCCGGCGCCGATCAGGGCGACGATGACCCAGTAGAAGATGCCCGAGCTGCGCGGCGACGGATTGCGCATGGCGAACATGCCGACGAAGATCGCGATCACTGGCGACCATTGCACGGCCATGCCCAGCGGGGTGACGCCCGCGAAACGGCCGTCGGGGGTGACGGAGAACAGTAGGTCGCGGATGGCGGGGACCGCCGAGGTCGCGAAGGCCAGGGCGGCCGACAGGACCAGGCCCAGGGCCACCTTGTTGTAGACGCCGAGCATGAAGGAACGCAGGCCCGCGTCCACCGCCATGTCGGCGCGACCCGCGGGGATCGATGAATAGCCGCGGTTGAAGTCGCTCATGGGATCAGAAACCCTTGTTGGACGTCCTGATGGACGCAGATGGAATATCGGCTTGCGGAGGGCCCAACGCAAGCCAGGGCCTGAAAGGGTCATATTCCTTATGCGCCAACGCCTTTGGCGGCCTAACCGAAAAGCAAATTCCACATGAGCCTGCCGGGCACGAAGGCGAGCAGGCCCGCCAGGACCAGGCCGCCGGTGAACAGTCCCGTCATCATGCGGGCGTGCAGCTTGACCCGGTGACGTCGGGCGAAGGCCACGCCCATGGGCAGCGCCAGGATGGTCCAGCCGGACAGCAGGTGGATGAAGCTGAACTGACCGTGGTTGATCACCCGGATGAACAGCGACGAGACCGCCGCCGTCAGCATGGCTAGGACCCAGGCCCAGCCCAGCACGCGGTGGGCCGTGGTCCCCTTCACCCCGACCAGGAGGACCACGCCGATCAGCAGGGCGATGGCCACTCCCGCCAGATGCAGCTGGATGGCCGGGGCTGCAGCCGCGATTCGCCAGAACTCCGGGGCGTGCAGGCGCAGCGGCGGCAGGCGGTCGAGGCCCATCACATGGCGCCGCGGCCACAGGGACGCGGCCACCAGGGCCAGGGCGATCAGGGAGCCGGCCGTCGCCTGGGCGAACAGGGCCGTGAGGCGCAGCGGGGCGGGCTTGGCGGGGACGAGGGGCGTCGAGATCATGGTCGGCTCCGAGGTCGGATCGGGGCAGGTCAGGGCTAAAAAGGGGAGGCGGCGAGGCCTGACGCGGTGGTAGACCGAGGCTGCGCAGAGATTCACCGACCGATGCACGAACCGACGTCCGCCCTACGTGAACGGCGCCCGCCCGCCGTCCGCGCTTCGTCAATGGCGAGGGGCGTCGCCTTCGGCCTGTTGCGTTCGGTGGCCATCGCCACCATCGCCGGCCTGTTCCTGGCCTATGCCGGGGCCTTCGGCACCGTGGCCGCGCCCCTGCCCCAGAGGCTGGGCTACTGGGTCACCACCATGGTTCTGGCCAGCCTGATCGGGGCCGGGATCTTCCTGCCGGTCTATCTGAGGGGGTGGCTGAAGGCGCGGCCCCTGGTCGGGTCGCTGATCCTGGCTTTGGGGATGGCTGTCCCGGTGACGGTGCTGGTGTGGTTCCTGGGCCCGCAGTTCTTCCCCGACTACATGGCCACCGACCCCAAGATCCTGCCGGGCTTCTTCCCGCCGGTGCTGATGGTGTCGGTGCTGATGACGGCGATCAACCACCTGGTCGCCGACCAAGCCGAGCGTCGCAAGGCGCCTTCGGCGCCCGCCACAGCGCCCGGTTCGTCGGCCCAGCCGAAGTTCTTCGAGCGTCTGCCCGTCAAGCTGCGCGGCGCCGAGCTCTACGCCATCGAAGCCGAGGACCACTATCTGCGCCTGCACACCTCCCGGGGGTCGGACCTGATCCTGATGCGCCTGGCCGACGCCATCGGCGAGCTCGACGGCCTGGAGGGCGCCCAGACCCACCGCTCCTGGTGGGTGGCCCGGGCGGCGGTGGCCGACGCCCGCCGCTCGGACGGGCGCGGGGTGCTGGTGCTGAAGACCGGCGTCGAGGCGCCGGTCAGCCGCAGCTTCGCCGGTGCGCTCCGGCAGGCGGGCTGGTTCTAGGCGCGGCGGGCGAGCCAGTCCGTCCGGGTCTGGCCCCAGACCTCCAGATCGAGGTCGACGTCCGGGAGGCGGCCGTGGCGCAGCGAGCGCGAGCCGACTCGCCGGGCCACCGCCTGGGACGGGGCGTTGAGAGGATCGATCATGTGGATCACCTCGTCCCATCCCAGCTTGTCGAAGGCGAATTCGATCGAGGCCCGCGCCGCCTCGGTGGCGTAGCCCTGGCCCCAGGCCGAGCGGGTCAGGGCCCAGCCCACCTCCGATCCCGGCCAGCCCTCCGGCCGCCACGGGCCGGCGCGGCCGATCCACCGGCCCGAGCCCCTGTCGATCACCGAGAACATGCCGAAGCCCTGGATCGCCCACGCCCCGGCGATCGTGGCGATCGCGCGCCAGGCCACGGTGCGCGAGGCCGGGCCGCCCAGGAACCGGGTCACCTCCGGATCCGCCATCAACTCGGTGAAGGCGTCGAGGTCGCTTTCGTCCGGGCGCCGCAGGATCAGCCGTTCGGTTTCGAGGACAGGGAACATGAAAAAAGCTCCGGCAGGGGCGGTCCCGGCCGGAGCTTTGAACCGTCCTGGTCCTGCCGCCTAGCGGCGATTTGAAGACCTTCCGTTCGCGCCGGCCAAGGCCGCCGGCGCGGATCTCGGCGACGCTACTTCAGGGAGCCGTCGATGCCCTTGCAGGCTTCCATCAGGCCCTTCACCGACTCCACGGACTTGGCGAACATCGCCTTCTCTTCGTCGTTCGTGGAGAACTCGATGATGCGCTCTACCCCGTCCTTACCGATCACCACCGGCACGCCGACGTAGAGGTCGGACAGGCCGTACTGGCCCGACAGGTGGGCGGCGCAGGGCAGCACGCGCTTCTTGTCCTTCAGGTACGAGGCGGCCATGGCGATGGCGCTTTCGGCCGGGGCGTAAAAGGCCGAGCCGGTCTTCAGCAGGGCCACGATCTCGCCGCCGCCGCCGCGGGTGCGCTTGACGATCGCGTCCAGCTCTTCCTGGGTCATCATGCCCTGCTTCACGCACTCGGGCAGCGGCAGGCCGCCGACCGTGGAGTGGCGCACCATCGGCACCATGTCGTCGCCGTGGCCGCCTAGCGTCCAGGCGTGGATGTCCTCGATCGACACGCCGGTCTTCTCCGACAGGAAATAGGCGAAGCGGGAGCTGTCCAGCACCCCGGCCATGCCGATCACCTTCTCCTTGGGCAGGCCCGAGAACTGCTGCAGGGCCCAGACCATGGCGTCGAGCGGGTTGGTGATGCAGATCACGAAGGCGTTCGGCGCGTGGGCCTTGATGCCCTCGCCCACCGACTTCATCACCTTCAGGTTGATGCCCAGCAGGTCGTCGCGGCTCATCCCCGGCTTGCGCGGCACGCCGGCCGTCACGATGCAGACGTCGGCCCCGGCGATGCCGGCGTAGTCGTTGGCGCCCTTCAGCGCGACGTCCTTGCCGAACACGGCAGTGGCCTCGGCGAGGTCCAGCGCCTTGCCCTGGGGCGTGCCCTCGGCGATGTCGAACAGCACCACGTCGCCCAGCTCTTCGCGGGCCGCAATGTGGGCGAGGGTGCCGCCGATCATGCCGGCGCCGATGAGGGCGATCTTCGCGCGAGCCATGCGAGGTCTCCGAAGGTGAGGAGGAGGAGGATTGTGCGCTGCGGTCCTAGCCTCCCGCGCCTTGCGCCGCAAGGCCGCACCCGGGAGATTCACTTATGCGGTGGACGGCGTCCCGGCTCGCCGCTATTGAGCCGCGCGCCTGAACCCGGTGTGGACGCGCTCGATCAGCCGCCAGGCGATCGCGCAACGAAAGACCCTCTTCCTTGGACAAGTTCGCTCTCCACCCCGCCTTCGCGGCGACGTCCGAACCCCTGGCCGAACTCAAGCTTTGCCATGCCCGCCTGCAGCTCGACGCCCGCTGGCCGTGGATCGTGCTGATCCCGCGCAAGGTGGGCGCCCGCGAGATCGAGCACCTGTCGCCGCAGAACCGCCATCAGCTGATGGAGGAGATCGTGCTGGCCGGGGCGGCGGTGAAGGCGGTGGCCGCCGCGATCGGCCGTCCGATCGACAAGCTCAACGTCGGCCAGCTCGGCAACATCACGCCCCAGCTGCACGTCCACGTCATCGGCCGCCGGCCCGACGACGCGGCCTGGCCCGGCCCGGTGTGGGGCGTGGGCGAGCCGGTCCCCTACGCCGCTGAAGCCCTGGCCCGCGCCATCGACGCCGCCCAGGGTCCGCTCGGCGCCATGCGCAGCGCCTCCTGAACCCCTAGCTGAACGGCCGCCCCCGCTGCCGGCCTTTCCCCATCAAGGGGCGGAGGAGAGCGCAAACCTGGCGATCGCCTGGGCCTCGCGCAGATGCATGCGCTCCACCATCCGCCCGTCCACGTTCAGCACCCCCGCCTTGGGATCGGCCTGGAAGGCGGCGATCACGGCCCGGGCCCAGGCGATGCGTTCGGCCGAAGGGGAGAAGGCACGGTTGGCGGCCTCGATCTGGGCGGGATGGATCAGGCTCTTGCCATCGAAGCCCAGCTCGGCGGCATGACGGCACTGGATCTCCATCCCCCCGTGGTCCTCGAAGTCGTTGAACGGGCCGTCCAGCGGGGTCAGGCCCCAGGCGCGGGCGGTGATCACCACCTGGCTCAGCGCCGGGACCAGGGCGTGGCGGTCCACGCCCGCATGGCAGCCCATCTCGGCGGCCAGGTCATTGGTCCCGACGAGCAGGCCCGCGAGGCCGGAGGTCTTGGCCGCGCCGGCGATGTCCGGCATCCGGATCAGGGCCATGCAGCTCTCGATCATGGCCCACAGGCGCGTGTCCGTGCCGATGCCGCGCGCCACCGCCTGGATCGGCTCGGGCGTCGACACCTTGGGCAGCACCACCACGTCCGGCTGGGCGTGCACCACGGCCTTCAGGTCGGCCTGGCCCCAGGGGGTGTCGAGCCCGTTGATCCGCAAGGCCGTGGTCTTGCCGGGGAAGCCGCGGCGCAGGGCGGCCACGGCGGCGTCGCGCGCCTGATCCTTGGCGGCCGGGCCCACCGAGTCCTCCAGGTCGACGATGATCACGTCGGCCGGCAGCTCCAGCGCCTTCTCCAGCGCCCTGGGCTTGGTCGCGGGCACGTAGAGCAGGCTCCGCCTCAATCCTATTGTCTGTTGGCCCTGCGTGGCGCTGGACATCGGCGAGCTCCCTTGGCAGCCTTCGGTCATTAGGGGTTAGGCTGGCACATGACCATGCGTTTCGACGAAGGCGCCCGCAATGTGCTCGGCGGCGAGCTGGAGCTCTGCTCGCTCGATCCCGTGACCGGTTTCTTCCGCAACGGCTGCTGCGAGACGGGGCCGGACGACCTCGGCCTGCACACGGTATGCGCGGTGATGACCGCCGAGTTCCTGGCCTTCTCCAAGGCCGCCGGCAACGACCTCTCCACGCCCGTCCCCCAATACGGCTTCCTCGGGCTGAAGCCCGGCGACCGCTGGTGCCTGTGCGCCCCGCGCTGGAAGGAGGCGCTCGACGCCGGCATGGCCCCCCAGGTGGTGCTGGAATGCACCCATGAGGAGACCTTGGCCATTGTGCCCTTGGGGGTGCTGAAGGACTACGCGGTCACGGGCTAGGCGCCCTCAGACCAGAACGATCGCCGCCGGAACGGAGCGCGCCCATGAGCTTCCTGCTCAACATACTGTGGTTCATCTTCGGCGGCTGGATCTCGGGCACCCTCTGGCTCCTGGCCGGGGTGATCCTGGCCATCACCGTGATCGGCCTGCCATGGACCCCGGCGGCCTTCCGCATGGCGAGCTTCAGCTACGGGCCGTTCGGCAAGCGGGTCGTGCCGCGCGACACCGGCGTGGGCAGCGCCCTGCTCAACATCCTGTGGTTGATCTTCGCCGGCTGGTGGCTGGCGCTGCACCATGTGGTCCTGGCCGTCGGCCTGGCGCTCACCATCATCGGCATCCCCTTCGCTTGGCAGCATATCAAGCTGGCCGGCCTCGCCCTGACGCCGGTGGGCATGGAGGTCGTGCCGGCCTGACCGTTCAGGTCACACCCAGGCCAGGCTCAGAGCAGGTACTCCCGCTCCAACCGGTAGACCGAGCCATCTGGGCCCTGCCAGCTGGAATAGAGGCCGAAGCGGTCCACGCGGAAGGGCGGGGACTTGAGCAGGTTGTGACCCTGGATCCAGCCGGCGACGCGGACCGGGTCGGGATGTCGGGTGTAGGCCAGGGTCACGTGCGGGCGATAGGCGCGCTGCTCGGGCTCGAGGCCGGAACGGCGGGCGGCGGCCTCGCAGCGGGCGGCGAGCTGGCGCAGCGGCGGGTTCTCGGCCACCCCCGCCCAGACCGCGTGGATGTCCTCGCCCTCCCCGAACGCGCCCGCGCCCTCCAGCGTCAGGTCGAAGGGGGCGCCCGTGACGGTGGACAGCTCCGCATCGAGGTCGTCGGCCATGTCCTCGCGCACCTCGCCGAAGAAGCGCAGGGTGATGTGCAGGGCCTCCAGCGTGCGCCAGCGTGCGCCGGGCAGGCCCTGCTGGCGGCGCTGCAGGCCTTCGCCGATGTCTTCGGGCACGTCCAGGGCGGCGAACATGCGGATCATGGACGGCCTCAAGCAGCGGAGCGGTAGGCCAAAAGGAATCCTACTTGAACAGCGGAGCGGTTGGCCAAGAGAATCCTGTCTAGGCGGCCTGCGCGGGGCTCGCCATCAGCTTGCGGCAGCGCAGCCACATCTCCAGGCGCGCCACGATCAGGGTGGCGAAGCCGAACAGGAAGACGGCGTCGGTGACGGCGATGGCGATCCCGGACTTGTCCGGATGGGTCTGGGCCCAGGCGCGGACCGCGTAGCGTCCCATGAGCAGGGCCAGGATCAGGACGAGCCCGATCACCGAGCCCTTGCCGGTGAGCACGCCGGTGGCGGAGTCCAGGGTGATGTGGGTGAACTTGCCTCGGTACCAGCCCGCCACGGCCCCACCGACGGCGCCGGCCGCGACGATGGCGACGCCCACAGCGTCATGCGGGGGCGCCTGGTAGATGGTCAGGGCGGCGATGGCGGTCAGGATCACCGGGATCACCCATAGGGTCTCGGCCCGGATGCGGCGGCTGCGCAGGTTGCGCCGGATCATGAAGATGATGGCCACGGCCATCACCAAGTATGGGAGGTAGTTCTGCGGCATCGGAGGTTCTCGGGTTTGCGCTACCGCTCCGCTGCGCGAGCGGGTGAGGGTTTCAGGGCCGCGGCGACGGCCGGCGCCAGCCGGGCGACGACCTGCTTCACCCCTTCGGGATTGGGGTGCACACCATCGCCTTGGTTCAGCGAACGGTCCAGCGCAACCTTGCCGAGCAGGTCGGGAAAGGCCGGCGCCTGGTCGGCCTTGGCCAGGCCCGGAACCACGGCGTCGAACTCGCGGGCGTAGTCCGCGCCCATCGCCGGCGGCGCCTTGAGCCCCACCAGCATGGCCCGGATGTGCCGGGCCTTCAGCTTCTTGAGGATGCCGTCGAGGTTGGCCTTCATCACCTTGGGCTCGACCCCCTGCAGCAGGTCGTTGCCGCCGAGGACCACCAGGCACAGGTCGGTGTCGGGCCTGACGCTGAAGTCGACGCGGGCCAGGCCGTCGGCGCTGGTGTCGCCCGAGACGCCCGCCGGCCGCACCGTCACCTTCAGGCCGGCGTTGCGCAGCGCCGCCTGCAGCCCGGCGGGGATGGCGTCTGCGGCCTTCAGGCCGTAGCCGGCGGTCAGGCTGTCGCCCAGCATGGTCACCACCAGGGTTCCGTCCGGCTCACGGGCCTGCGCCCCGCCGCCCCCCAGAATCAGGAGCCCGGCGATCAAGGCCCCGGAGATCAAGGCCCCGGAGCTCAGGGCCCTGGCAATCAGGGGAAGGCGGAACGGAACGCGGCGCGGCATCTGCTCTTCCTATTTGGCCCCAGCATATCTAGGTGGTGGGGCGGCCCTTCCACCAGAGGCCCAAAACGAGAGTCCGGATGCACGGCGCCGCCCCGAAGATTGCCGAACTGCCTTTGCGGCTCGAGGGCGTGGGCCTGACCCTGCCCTCGGCGGCCGGGCCGGTGGAGATCCTCAAGGGCGTGGATCTGGACGTCGAGCCTGGCGAGCGGGTGGCGGTGGTGGGGCCGTCCGGCTCGGGCAAGTCGTCGCTGATCGCGGTGGCGGCGGGGCTGGAACGGCCCACGTCCGGCACGGTGCGGCTGTTCGGCGAGGACCTGGCCCGGCTCGACGAGGACGGCCGGGCGCGGCTGCGCCGCGGTCGCCTGTCGCTGGTGTTCCAGGCCTTCCACCTGCTGCCCAACATGACCGCGGAGGAGAACGTCGCCGCCCCTCTGGAGATCGCCCGTACGCCGGGCGCCGGGCGCTTCGCCCGCGAGTGGCTGGAGCGGGTGGGCCTGGCCAAGCGCGGCCATCACTATCCGCACCAGCTCTCGGGCGGGGAGCAGCAGCGGGTGGCCCTGGCCCGGGCCCTGGCGGCGCGGCCGGCCCTGCTGTTCGCCGACGAGCCCACCGGCAACCTCGACGGCAAGAACGCCGAGGCGGTGGCCGGGCTGATGTTCGACCTGATCGCCGAGTCCGGCGCGGCCCTGGTGATGGTCACCCACGACGCCGCCCTCGCCGCGCGCGCCGACCGCCAGGTGCACATGGCCGAGGGGCGCGCCGAGTGATCCCGCTCTCCCTGCGCTTCGCCGCCCGCGAGATGCGGGCCGGGGTACGGGGCTTCCGTATCTTCCTGGCCTGCCTGGCGGTCGGTGTCGCCGCCATCGCCGCCGCCAGCTCCACCGCGGAGGCCTTCCGCCGCGGTCTGGCCCAGGAGGCGCGCACCATCCTCGGGGGTGACCTGGCGGTCAGCGTCGATCGCGGCTTCACTCCGACCGAGCGCGCGGCCTTCGGGCGGGCCGGCCGCGTCACCTACGCCGTCGCCACCCGCGCCATGGCCCAGGCGCCTTCGGGCGACCGCCGCCTGGTCGAGCTGCGCGGCGTGGATGGAGCCTATCCCCTGGCCGGAACGGTCGATCTCAGCGACGCCGCCGGGCGCCCCGTGACCCTCGCCGCCGTGTTCGCCGGCCGAGACGGCCTGCCCGGCGCAGCGGTGGAGCAGGCCCTGCTCGACCGCCTGCACCTGAAGCTCGGCCAGCCGTTCAAGGTGGGCAACGAGCCGATGGTCGCCACCGCGGTGCTCGGCGGCGAGCCCGACCGCATGAGCCGCGGCTTCGCTCTTGGCCCCCGGGTGCTGACCGCGTGGCCCACGGTGGAGAAGGGCGGGTTCCTGCAAGGCAGCCTGTTCGGCGAGACCGCCCGCATTGCCCTCCCGGACGGCGCCGATCCCAAGGCCGCGGCCCGCGCCCTCACCCGGGCCCTGCCGCAATCGCTGCGCCTGCGCGACCGCTACGACGCCACGCCCGGCATCCGCCGCCTGATCGACCGGCTGGAGTATTTCCTCGGCTTCATCGGCCTGGCCTCCCTGGTGGCCGGCGGCCTGGGCGTGTCCCAGGCGGTGGGCGCCTATCTGGAGGGCAAGAAGCCGTCGATCGCCGCACTCAAGGCGCTGGGCGCCGACGGACCCCTGATCCGCAATCTCTACCTGATCCAGATCGCCGCCCTGGCCCTGCTCGGCATCGCCATCGGCCTCGGCCTCGGCGCCGCCTGCCCGTTCCTGCTGGCCTTCATCGCGGGGAACAAGCTGCCCGTGCCAGCCCTGTTCGCCGTCTATCCCGGTCCGTTGTTGAAGGCCGCCCTGTTCGGGGGGCTCTCCGCCGGCGCCTTCTGCCTCTTGCCGCTGGCCCGCGCCCGGCTGACCCCGCCGGCCGCCCTGTTCCGCCACGACCTGTCGGGCCGCCTGGGCTTCGGCCTGGAGCTGGTCGGCGCCGTGGCCTGCGCCGCCGGCCTCGCCGCCGTGGCCGTGATGACCGCGCCGTCGAAGACGATGGCAGGGATCATGATCGCGGGGGTGGCCGTCTCCTTCGCCCTGCTGTGGGGCCTCGGCCGGGCGGGCGCCTGGCTGGCGGGTCGTGGCCGCAGGCTGGCGCGAGGCGCGACGCGGCTCGGGCTCGCCAATCTGGCCGGACCCGGATCGGCGGCGCGCACGGCCTCGCCCGCCGTGGGCCTGGGCGTGGCTCTGCTGGCGGCGGTGGTGCTGATCCAGTCCTCCCTGCTGGCGGAAGTGCGCGAGGTGGCCCCGCGCACCGCGCCGTCCCTGGTGTTCACCGAGATCCCGGCCGGCTCCGGCCCGCGGTTCGACGCCGAGGTCGCGGCTGCCCTGGGGCCGCTGACGCCCGACACCTATCTGCGCATGCCGATGTTCAGCGGCCGCATCACCGCGGTGAAAGGCAAGCCGGTCCAGCGCCGGCGCGGCGAGCGTTTCGACGTCGACCTGCAGATGAGCGTGGCCGGCGCCCCGCCCAAGGGATTGGACGTCGTCTCGGGCGCCTGGTGGCCGGCGGCCTATGCCGGGCCGCCGCTGGTCTCGATCAGCGAGGGCATGGCCGAAAGCGGCGCCCTGAAGATCGGCGACGCCATGACCATCAATGCGCTGGGGACCGACATTCAGGCCAAGGTGGCCTCGGTGCGGCGGGTGGACGTGGGCGCCTTCGGGCCGAGCTTTCAGGTGATCCTCGACCAGCACGCCCTGGCCGGGGCGGGCCTGCGCCAGATCGCCATCGCCAAGACCGACAAGGCCGGGGAAGAGCGGGTGCTGCGCCGTCTGGGGACCAGCTTTCCACAGGTCGACGTGATCAGCGTGCGCGAGCAGCTGGAGGCGGCCACCGACCTGTTCGACCGCCTCGCCCTGGCGGTGCGCGGCGCGGCAGGGGTGGCGGCCCTGGCCGGGGTGCTGGTGCTGGCCGGCGCCATAGCGGCGGGCGCACGGGCGAGGGCGCGCGAGGCGGCCCTGTTCAAGGTGCTGGGCGCCGCCCGCGGTCAGGTGCTGATGGCCTATGCAGTGGAGTATGGCGCGGTGGGCCTGATCGCCGGGGCGGCGGGCGTGGCGCTGGGCGCGGCGGCGGCGTGGCCGGTGGTGGTCAAGGTGTTCGAGGCGAGCTGGAGCGTCGACTGGGCCGGGGTGGCGGCCCTGGCCGGCGGGGCCATGGCGCTGGCGGGGCTCGGCGGTGTGCTGGCGGCGCTTGTCGCGCTGGGCAAGCGGCCGGCGCCGGTGCTGCGCGCGGCGGAGTGAGCGCAAGCCCTTTGCGGCCTTGGTGGGCGGCGCTTTCGGCGCGACACTGCACCGACCGGACATCGGGGGGCGCATGGTGCGGATCGGGCTCGTCTTGGCGCGGGGTGCGGCATGAGCGGCGCCGTGCTCGTGTTCGACCGGGTCGCCAAGCGCTTTGGCGACTTCACCGCGGTGAACGACCTGAGCTTCGCCGTGCCGGAGGGCCGGGTGTTCGGCTTCCTCGGCGGCAACGGCGCCGGCAAGACCACTTCCCTGCGCATGGCGCTCGACCTGCTGCGCCCGACCTCTGGCCGCATCGATGTGCTGGGCCGCCCGCCCTCGCGCGAGAACGCCGCCGCGATCGGCTTCCTGCCCGAGGAGCGCGGCCTCTACCGGCTGATGAGCGTGGTCGACACCGTGGTCTATTTCGCCCGGCTGAAGGGGATGGGGAAGGCCGGCGGCCGCAAGGCCGCCATCGCCCTGATCGATCGCCTGGGCCTGCACGGCTGGGCCAATGCCCCGATCGGCAAGCTGTCCAAGGGCATGGCCCAGAAGGTCCAGCTGGCCGCCGCCCTGGTCAATGGGCCGCAGCTGCTCCTGCTCGACGAGCCGTTCTCGGGCCTCGACCCGGTGAACCAGGGCGTGCTGGAGGAGGTCATCCGCGAGGCCGCCCATGGCGGCTCCACGGTGGTATTCTCCACCCATGTCATGCAGCACGCTGAGCGCCTGTGCGACCGGCTTCTGCTGCTGGCGGGGGGACGCAAGGTGTTCGAGGGCACCCAGGACGAGGCGCGCGCCGCCCTGCCCGCCCGTCTGACACTGACCAGCCGCGCCGATCCCCACAGCCTGCCGGGGGTGGCCCACGCCCAGGGCGTAGGTCACGCCGGCGACGGCTGGACCCGCTGGGAGGTGGCGCTGAGGCCGGGGGCCGACCCCGCCGACCTGCTGGAAGCCTGCACCGCCCGGGGCTTTCCGTTGCGCGGCTTCGACACCCATCGCCCGGCCCTGCACGAGGTGTTCATCCACCTGGTCGGCGCCGATCAGGAGATCGCCGCATGATCGGCCACATCCTCCTGGTCGCCGTCCGCGACTACCGGCAGGTGGTGTCGACCCGCGGGTTCAAGGTAACCTTGCTGATCGTGCCCCTGGCCATCGCCCTGTCTGTCTTCGCCGCCATCCGCCTCGCGCCGCAGTACGCCGCGGCCTACGTCATGGTCGATGCTTCGGGCCGGCATGCGGCGAGCGTCGAACAGAGGCTGGAGCGGGACTACCAGCGCGAGGTGCTGCGCAGCCTCTCCGCCTATGCCGAGCGGTGGGACCTGGCCTCCGCCGATCCGGCCGCGCCCTGGGCCCGTCGCGGGCGGGCGCGAGCCTCTGACGAGGCGCTGGCGCAGTTCGTGACCGACGGCGGCCTGGGGGCGGCGATGCGCCGGCTGGAGCCGCGCGTGCCCCGGGGCGTGCCACGGTTCAAGCCGCCGCCGCGCTTCTTCGAGAGGGTTCCGGCGCCGGCCGGCGTTCCGACCGACCGCGGGGCCGAAGCCTTCGGCGCAGCCATGGCCGGCCCGCTGCAGACCACGGTGACGACCCCCGACGGCCAGCGGCCGCTGGAGATCGCGATCTATATCCCCCAGGCCTATGGCGCGCCCGGCCTGGCGGCGCGGGTGTGGACCAACGGCCGACCCGACCCGGGCCTGGTGAATACCCTGCGCCAGCAGCTCGGCGCCGACCTGCGCCTGGAGGCGCTGAGGGCCAGCGGCCTCGGCGCCGACGCGGCCGCGCGGATCGAGGGCCTGAGGGCTCCGGTCCAGGTCGGCGACCCGTCGGCCGACGGCGGCGGGCGCAACACCACCGCCTTCCGGTCCGTGGCTCCGCTGGCCCTGGTCTATCTGCTGCTGATGACCGCCATCACCACCGGCTCGCTGATGCTGCAGAGCCTGGTCGAGGAGCGCTCCAACAAGCTGCTGGAATCGGTGCTGGCCTGCATCCGGGCGGAGGCGCTGATGTACGGCAAGCTGCTCGGCCTCGGCGCCGTGGGCCTGACCATCGCCGGGGTGTGGACCGCCTGCGCCGTCGGCGCCGCCTTCCTGGCGCCCGGGTTCGCGGCGGATGTGCTGAAGCCGTCGCTGGCCACCGTGAACGACCCGCTGATCGTCGCAGCCATGATCTTCTACTTCCTGACCGGCTACCTCGTGGTGTCGATGCTGTTCCTGACCATCGGCTCGCTCAGCGATTCCATCCAGGACGCCCAGTCCTACCTGACACCGGTGCTGGTGGTGATCATGCTGCCGGTGGTGTTCACCGTGCAGGCGGTCGCCCGCACGCCGGACGCCGCCTTCGTGCACATCCTGTCGTGGATTCCGCTCTATACCCCCTTCACCATGCTGGCGCGGCTGGGCGCCGGGCCGCCCCTGCTGGAGGTGGTGGGCACGGCCGCGGTGCTGCTGATGTTCCTGTGCCTGGAGCTGCTGCTGCTCGGCCGCCTGTTCCGCGCCAGCCTCCTGGCCGCCGGCCAGCCGACCCGAGCGGAGATCTTCGCGCGGATGCTGACGCCCTAGAAAGGCTCCTTCTCGTGATGGATGGCCGGAAGCCGGATCACGCTGAGCCCTACCGCCGGTCCCGCGCCGCGTGGACGCTGGCGGCGTAGTTGGGGATCGAGGCGTAGCGCTTGAGCTGCTCGCTGGCGGCCATGGCCAGCCAGCCGGAGCGGTTGCCGCCGGCCACCGCGTCGATGCGGCGGACCAGGGCCTCGGGCAGGGTGACATTGAGCCGGACATAGGCGGGCTTGGCCGCCGGGGCGTCGGCCTCGACCAGGAACACGTAGCTCGGCACGTCGGGCAGCTCCACCGCCTCGGCGGGGGTGGGCTGGGGGATGGCCTCGCCGCTCTCGGCCATGGTCTCCAGGCGCCGGGTGAGCGCCTTGCGCGCACCCTGGGCGGCGGTCAGGGCGTCCTCGGCGTGGGCGATGCAACCCGGAAAATCGGGGAACCAGACGCCGAAGCCTCCAGCGTCGGTCTGCTCCATCACGGCGGCATATCGGGAAGTCATTTCAGCCTCGAAATGAATGTGTATTGTGTACATATCCATTTTTGCGCGCTTATCAAGCTGATGCGTATCTAGTGTGCATCGACTTCGAGAAATCGGCGGATTTTCGCTATTTTTCAGCGTTTGGCGAGATTCCGGCTGTTGCCGCTCCAATCGACCCTCTCTATAAGCCCGCCCAGCCTTCACACCGAGGTGATCGGCAGGTCCCAATCCCTTTCGAGAAAAGGGATGGCCCGCCCCTCGCCCCGCACCGCATCCGCGACGGGTCCAGATGAACATTCACGAATACCAAGCCAAGGCCGTCCTCAAGGAGTACGGCGTCCCGGTCCCGCGCGGCCTGCCGGCCTTTTCCGTGGAGGACGCGGTCCAGGCGGCCCAGGAGCTCGGCGGCCCGGTGTGGGTAGTCAAGGCCCAGATCCATGCCGGCGGCCGCGGCAAGGGCGGCGGCGTCAAGGTGGTCAAGAGCCTGGACGACGTGCGCAAGGAAGCCCAGCGCATGCTCGGCATGACCCTGGTCACCCACCAGACTGGGCCCAAGGGCCGGGTGGTGCGCCGCCTCTACATCGAAGAGGGCGCGGCGATCGCCAAGGAACTCTACCTGTCGCTGCTGGTCGACCGCGAGACCTCGCGCGTCGCGGTGGTGGCGTCCACCGAGGGCGGCATGGACATCGAGGAGGTCGCCCACGCGACCCCGGACAAGATCGTCACCTTCTCCATCGACCCGGCCACCGGGGTGTTCCCGCATCACGGCCGCGCCCTGGTCAAGACACTGAACCTCGAAGGGCCGGCCGCCAAACAGGCGCTGCCTCTGCTCAAGTCGCTCTACAAGGCCTTCGTCGACAAGGACATGGCCATGCTGGAGATCAATCCCCTGATCGTCACCGGCGCCGGCGACCTGCGCGTGCTCGACGCCAAGGTGTCGTTCGACTCCAACGCCCTCTATCGGCACGACGACATTCGCGCCCTGCGCGACATCACCGAAGAGGACGAGAAGGAGATCGAGGCCTCCAACTACGACCTCTCCTACATCGCGCTCGACGGCGAGATCGGCTGCATGGTCAACGGCGCCGGCCTGGCCATGGCCACCATGGACATCATCAAGCTCTACGGCGCCGAGCCGGCCAACTTCCTCGACGTGGGCGGCGGCGCCTCCAAGGAAAAGGTCACCGCGGCGTTCAAAATCATCACCTCGGACCCCAACGTGAAGGGCATCCTGGTGAACATCTTCGGCGGCATCATGCGCTGCGACATCATCGCGGAAGGCGTGATCGCGGCCGTCAAGGAAGTGGGGCTCAAGGTTCCCCTGGTGGTGCGCCTGGAAGGCACCAACGTTGAACAGGGCAAGGAGATCATCTCCAAGTCCGGCCTCAACGTCATCGCCGCCAACGACCTGTCTGACGCCGCCGACAAGGTGGTCAAAGCCGTGAAGGGCGCCGCCTAAATGTCGATCCTGATCAACAAGAACACCAAGCTCATCTGCCAGGGCTTCACCGGCGCCCAGGGCACCTTCCACTCCGAGCAGGCGATCGCCTACGGCACCAAGATGGTCGGCGGGGTGACCCCCGGCAAAGGCGGCCAGACCCACCTGGGCCT
>DASYBX010000046.1:0-14016 GCA_036500495.1 Caulobacteraceae bacterium | reverse complement strand
GAGGATGGCGTTTCCTTGCCTTCCTTCGTGCTCTTGGTGTTCCTTGGTGTTCTTGGTGTCGGAATCTTTCTTTTTTGGCCGCTGCGCGGGCTAGAGGTCGAACACCTCGAACCTGGCCGTCATCTGACAGCGCTCGTTGGGCTGCAGGATCCATAGGCCAAGCGCCTTCCATTCCGCTTCCGGATGGTTCAGGGCGGCGTTGGCGTTGGTCACCGGCTCAGCGGCGATCAGGCCGCCTTCCTTCGGCGAATAGAGCTGGAAGCGCGGCGCTTCCGAGGTCAACTTCAGGCCGCGGCCGCGGTCCGGCCAGCGGATCACCGCCTCGCCCGACCAGCCCTCGTAGCCGTTGTCCAGGTCCTGGCCGCACACCTTGCGGTCCTTCAGGGCGTAGCGGCCGGTCGCCGGCGCCTTGCCCACCGGCATGATTTCGTCGTCCACGGTCCACACCTCGGTGACGCCGGTCTCGAGCACGGTGCCGGCGTCGCATGGGTAGTAGGGATGCAGGCCGAGGCCGCAGGGCATCGGCTCGTCCGACAGGTTGCGGCAGGTCAGCACCACCTCCAGGCCCCGGTCCTTGAGCATCACGGTCATGCGGCTGCGGTAGCTCCAGGGCCAGTCGCCCGCCTCGTGGTGGAAGGCGATCTGGGCGAAGCTGGCGCTGGCTTCCAGCACGCGCCAGGAGCCGCGCCAGCCCTGGCCGTGAAGCGGATGCTTCTGGCCGGGCATGTTGCGCGGCAGGACCACCTCGCGGCCGCGGAAGTTGAAGCGGCCGTCGCGCACCCGGTTGCAGAAGGGCACGAGCGGGAAGCCCGAACTGTCGAGCGGATCCTCCGAGCCGGCCTTGCCGCGCCGGAGCAGATCGACCGGCTCGGGGCCGGACAGGTCGCAGAAATGGGTCAGGGCTCCGCCGGCGTGCGGCTTCAGTCCCGCTTCCAGGCCATCTGAGTGTAGGATCAGTTCCGCCATGCGTCCCTCCGTGCTCGGGTTAACGCGCGGGTCATGGATGGGCGCCGGAACCGGCGGGCCGATCTGGCCCGTTTAAGCGTGAGCGACCTGGAGGAGCCGATGGCCATCACCCTGGACCATATCCACGTGGAGGACGTGCAGTTGCAAGGCGCGACCAAGGAGGGCTACGCCACCATCACCTTCCGCGTCCTGGAGAAAGACCATCCGAACACCTTTCTGGTTCCGGTGCTGGTCAACACGGCCCAGATCGACGCCTCGGCGCTCACCAACCATGCGCGCTACGTGTTCCATCACCTGATGCGGACCCTGAGCGAGACCACCCGCGGCTGGGAGGCCCTGGACCGGCCGGGCGCGAGGACGTAGAGCCCCTGGCGGGGCCTGTGGGCGCGCCAGATCGCCGGGGGTTCAGGTGAAGCTGCTCGAACGGAAACTGGTCTATTCGGGCTGGGGCAAATTCCTGCTGCTCGAGGTCGAACTCGGCGACGGGCGCACCGCCCAACGCCAGATCGAGGATCACGGCGAGGCCGCGGCGGTGCTGCCCTTCGATCCGCAGCGCAAGGTGGCCCTGGTGTGCCGTCAGCCGCGCATCGGCCCGCTCTACAGCGGTTTTCCGCCCTATCTGATCGAGGCTGCGGCGGGCATGATCGACCACGCCGACGAGGCTCCGGCGACAACGGCGGTGCGCGAGGCGCTAGAGGAACTCGGCGTGCGGCTGATGACGGTCGAGCCGGTGGCGGCGGCCTGGAGCATGCCGGCGGTGTCGAGCGAGCGCATCCACCTGTTCCTGGCGGCCTATTCGGCGGAGGACCGTATCGCCGCCGGCGGTGGACTGCAGGAGGAGGGCGAGGAGATCGAGGTGATCGAGCGGCCGCTGAAGGACCTGCTGGCCGAAGCCGACGCCGGCGCCCTGCCGGACCTCAAGACCCTGGCCCTGGTCTGGGCCTTGGCCCGCCGGCGGCCGGAGCTTTTTGAATGAGAGCGCCGCCAGCCTTCAGGCCTTATCGAGCGCGGGACGTCTGCGCTCAGGTCGTCACGGCCCGGGAGGGCAGGGCGGGCGCGGGATCCGAGGCCCCGCGCGCCCGGCGGCGGCGGCGCATGCTGGCGAGGGTCGCGGCCAGGATCACCAGCAGCATGGTGTAGCTGGCTGCGTTCTTGCCGGCGATGTAGAGCCACAGGGCATAGACGTTGATGTCGGTCTTGTCGGCGGCGAAATAGGCGGCGTGCAGGCTGAGGCCGATCGCCTGCAGCAGCATGGCCGCGCCCAGCCACAGGCTCGAGAAGCGGATCGCGAGAAACAACAGGCCGGCGGCCAGCACGGCGTCGGAGGCGAGGAACACGATCGGGACGACATAGGCCTTGGCCATGGCCTGGATGACGGTCGAGCCGATCCAGGTGACCAGGATCATGACCCCGCCGCTCCGCTCGGCGGAGCCGCCCTTCCACAACGCCAGCCCGCAGCACACGAACAGCGCCACGAAGCTCAGCTGGCTCTCGAGAGATTGAAACATCCCCGCCTCTGACGGTTCAGAGACGGGGACTAGAGCAATTTCGTTAATAAATGATCACGATGTCGGCCGGACCCTTAGATCAGGCCGGTATCGCTCAGACGGCGCGGCGCGTCGGCTCGCTTTCGACGGTCGGCAGCGGCGGCTTGTCGGACACGCCGATCAGCTTGGTGCGGATGCCGATGCGCAGCTTGGTTTCGGCCAGGTTGCCGTGGGCGGCGACCACCGAGCGGCGGGCTTCGGCCAGGGTGGCGATGGCTTGCGCAACCTTGCCGGTGGCGTCGTCGGCGACCACGGCCGACAGGCCAAGCTCGGCGCGGGCTTCGGCGATCGACATCATGAGGGCGGCGGCTTCCGCCATGGCGGCATCGACCGCCTTTTCCGTGGCGAACAGGCGATTCGCCACGCGCTGGGCTACCAGAGCCTTTTCCATCTTAAAAATCCCTCCAACCTCTGCAGGAAGGGAAAGGTAAACAGAAAGTTAAAATCTTGGCCAGTGGAATTAACTTCTATTAACACATGCCTTTTGGAGGTGTGCCAAATCGGGAATTCACTGTTGTGTAAACCTTCGCTGGAAGGGAAGCGTTAGGACTTCGGCAATAATATAAACCGCGTCGCTGGCCTGAGCGGACTGGCCCAAAGCCAGTATCCGCGGCCCGCGGCCTGTACCGCCCCGTTTCGCTGTTGGGGCTGAACCTTTCGAAGGGCGCGCCTGGGGGACAATGGCCGATCGGTCGTTCGAATTTGGATTCCCCAAGACGGCGAGCAGCTTCCAGAGCCGCATTGCCGGCATGGCGATGCTGACCGCGGTGTCGGTGCTGCTGGCCGCCGCGGCGGTGTTCATCCTGCAGCAGTGGGTCTCCGAGCGGATCGCCCTGCGCCATCACCAAGCCGCCATCGCCCATGTGGTCGCCGAGCAGGCCGCGCGGCTGGCCGAGAATCGCGATCCCCGCTGGGCCGAGGACGCGCTGGAGCCCCTGGCCAAGACGCCCAATGTCGGCGGCGCCTATCTGTTCGCCCCCAACGGCCAGCTCCTGGCGGCCTATGGCGAGAGCCCCGCCAGCGCCGCGCCGGAAGCCGCCGACCAGCACGTGCTGCGGGTGACCACCCCGGTGACCGTGGGCGGCAAGCCGGCCGGCAGCCTGGTGGTGATTTCCGAAGGCGCGAGCCTCGGGGCGATCGTCGCCCGTTATTTCTCCGCCGCCGCCGCCCTGTTCTTCGCCGCCACGGGCCTGGCCCTGTTCGTCGCCAAGTGGCTGGCCGGGCGGGTGATCGAGCCGGTGCGGCGCCTGTCTGAGGCCATGGACCAGGTGGCTGAGAGCGGCGACTTCGCCCAGACCGTGGCGCCCCTGGCCGATGACGAGCTCGGCCGCCTGACAGACACCTTCAACGGCCTGTTGTCCAAGTTGCAGGCCAACGACCAGGCCCTGCACGCCACCATGGTTCAGTTGACCGAAGCGCGCGATGCGGCCCAGGCCGCCAATGTGCTCAAGTCGCAGTTCCTGGCCAACATGAGCCACGAGATCCGCACGCCGCTGAACGGGGTGCTGGCCATGGCCCAGATCATGGGCATGGGCGATCTTTCCGACACCCAGCGCGAGCGGCTGAACGTGGTCCGCCAGTCCGGCGAGGCACTGCTGGCCATCCTCAACGACGTGCTCGACCTGTCGAAGATCGAGGCCGGCAAGATGGAGCTGGAGCCCATCGAGTTCGAGCTGGCCGACATCGCCCGCCACGCCGAGGCCGCCTATGGCGAGATGGCCAGGCGCAAGGGCCTGAACCTGGTGATCGCGGTGGATCCCGCCGCAGACGGCCGCCGCTTCGGCGATGTGGGCCGCCTGCGCCAGATCGCCTCGAACCTGGTGTCCAACGCCCTGAAGTTCACCGACAAGGGCGAGGTGCGCCTGGCGCTGGGCGAGGGCGTGGAGGACGGCCGGGAGATGCTGCACCTGACGGTCAGCGACACCGGCATCGGCATCCCGGCCGAGAAGATCCCCATGCTGTTCCAGAAGTTCACCCAGGTCGACAGCTCCACCACCCGCAAGTTCGGCGGCACGGGCCTGGGCCTGGCGATCTGCCGCGAATTGGCCCTGCTGATGAACGGCCGCATCTGGGTGGACAGCCGCGAGGGCGAGGGTTCGGCCTTCCACCTGGTGGCGCCCCTGCCGCGCGCCAGGACGCAAAGCTCCGCCGTTTCCGCCGCGCCGGCCGACGCCGCCTCGCCGTCCCTGGTGGGCGGGGGGCCGCGCCAGGTGCGGGTGCTGGCGGCCGAGGACAATCCGACCAACCAGCTGGTGCTGCGCACCATCATGCAGACCTTCGGCGTCGACCTGACCCTGGTCGGCGATGGCCTGCAGGCGGTGGACGCTTGGCGCAGCGGCGATTTCGACCTGATCCTGATGGACATCCAGATGCCGGTGATGGACGGGGTGGCCGCCACCCGCCTGATCCGCGACTCCGAGGCGGGCGCCGCCCGCCGTCGCATCCCGATCGTGGCCCTGTCGGCCAACGCCATGACCCACCAGGTGGCCGAGTACCTGGCCGCCGGCATGGACATGCACGTGGCCAAGCCGATCGAGCTCGGCAAGCTGCACGCGGCCTTGCGCGAGGTGACCGAGGGTTCGGCAGAGGCGGTGCTGGGAAGCGCCGGCGCCGCGGCCTGATCTCCCGCGCCTGAACGAAACGCCGGCCCGTCGCGTTCTGAGCGGCGGAGGCCCTCATGACCATCCAGATCGCGTGTGTCGCGCCCTTGGGCTGCATCCTCGGGGAAGGCCCGGTATGGGACGAGGCGGGCTACCTGTGGTGGGTCGACATCAAGGCCCCCGCCCTGCACCGCTATCGCCTGGAGGGCGGGGAGGTGAGGACCTGGCCCATGCCCGAGCCGGTGGGGTCTATCGCCTTGCGCCGCCAGGGCGGGCTGATCCTGGCGCTGGCCGGCGGCCTGGCCTTCTTCGAGCCGGAGTCCGGCGCCCTGCAGCGCCTGTTCGACCCGGAGCCGCAGAGCCCGCAGAACCGGCTCAACGACGGCAAGTGCGACGCCATGGGCCGCTTCTGGTTCGGCAGCATGCACGATCCCGAGAAGGAGCCCACCGGCCAGCTCTACCGCCTGGACCCCGGTCTTGATCTCGAACGCTTCGAGATGGACTTCGTGGTGACCAACGGCCCGGCCTGGAGCGTGGACGGCGCCACCTTCTACTACACCGACAGCGTCGAGCGGCGCATCTGGGCCTACGACTTCGACATGGGCGCCGGGCGGCTTGGCGCGCGGCGCCTGTTCGCCGAGCTGACTCCCGAGGAGGGCCATCCGGACGGGATGTGCGTCGATGCGGAAGACCACCTGTGGGGCGCCTGCTGGAACGGGGCGCGGGTCGCCCGGCGCCGGCCCGACGGAAGCCCAGACCGCGAGATCGTCCTGCCCGCGCCCTTGGTCAGCAGCTGCTGCTTCGGCGGCCCGGGCCTCGACATCCTGTTCGTCACCACCGCGCGGATGGGGTTGAAGCCGGAGGAACTGGAGGCCGCGCCCCTGGCCGGCGGCCTGTTCGCGGTGCGGGGCCTGGGGGTGAAGGGCCGGCCGATGCCGCTGTTCGCCGGCTGACATCCGCGCTCGAGCCGCCAACGCCTGTGGCTTGAAGACAACCCCCTGGACGATCGGGCCGAACCGCCGCCAAGATAAGGCCGCATGCCCGTCCCCCAGAGCTTCGATCCATGACCGCGCCGTCTGCGGCCGCCGATGCGCCGACCCTGAGGGCGCTGTTCGGCCAGCGCGCCTATCTGCTGATGTGGGCGGCCCGGCTGATGGGCAACCTCGCCACCGCGATCCAGTCGATCGCCATCGCCTGGCAGGTCTACGCCGTGGCGCGCCTCACCGGAACTGTGGCCGAGGGCGCCTTCGCCGTGGGCATGATCGGCCTGGCCCAATTCCTGCCGATGTTCTGCCTGGCGCTGATCGCGGGCCAGGTCGCCGACCGTCATGACCGGCGGCTGATCATGGCCGGCTGCATGGTGGTGGAGCTGATCAGCGCCGGCGCCCTTTGCGCCCTGGCCTACACCCGCTTCCCCGCCGTCTGGCCGATCTACCTGATCGCCGTGGCCTTCGGCGGCGCCCGCGCCTTCTACCAGCCGGCCGGCTCGGCGCTCGGCCCTACCCTGGTCCCGCGCTATCTGCTGCCGCGGGCCATCGCCTTGAATTCCCTGTCCTGGCAGATGGCCGCGGTGGTCGGGCCGGCGATCGGCGGCATTCTGGTGGCGGGCTCGGCGAGCCTGGCCTTCGGCGCGGCCGGGGTCCTGTTCGGCCTGTCGATCGCGCTGCTGTGCTGCTTCGCCTCGCCGCCACAGACCTGGAAGGAGGGCGCCTCGCGCCTGGAGCAGATCCGCGAGGGCCTGCACTACCTGTGGACCAATCGCTTCGTCCTCGGCGCCATCTCGCTCGACCTGTTCGCCGTGCTCCTGGGCGGGGCCACCGCCCTGCTGCCGGTCTATGCCCGCGACGTGCTGCACGCCGGCTCGGAGGGCTTCGGCATCCTCCGCGCCGCGCCCGCGATCGGCGGCGTGACCATGGCGGCGGTGCTGGGCGCGGTGCCGATCCGGCGACACGCGGGGATCAAGATGTTCCTGGCGGTGGCCGGCTTCGGCCTCGCCACCGTGGTGTTCGCCGTGTCCAAGTCGGTGGCCCTGTCGGTGGTCGCCCTGGCCCTGCTGGGCGCTTCGGACATGATCTCGGTGTTCGTGCGCCAGAGCCTGGTGCAGATCATGACGCCCAACGAGATGCGGGGGCGGGTGGCGGCGGTGTCCACCCTGTTCATCGGCGCCAGCAACGAGCTCGGCGAGTTCGAGAGCGGCGTGGCCGCCCGCTTCCTCGGGCCCGTCGGCGCCTGCCTGTTCGGCGGGGTGGGGTCGCTGGCGGTGACCGGCCTGTGGGCCTGGCTGTTCCCCGCGCTGAGGCGCGCCGACCGCCTCGAATAGACGCTGTGCCGAAAGGGAACGGCTTGCCAAGGCGAAGGCCTGGGGCGCACATCTGTGCCGCGCTTCGGGCAGAGAGAGAAGCGGCGGCGCGCTGAAGACCTCGATGAACACCTCTCCTTACGGTTCGGCCCCAGACGACGCGGACCCCGATGGCTCGGATTCCGAGCCCCTGCCGCCAGTGGCCCAGAGCCTGCCCGTGCGTCTGCTGCGCACGCGCGAGGCGGTGATGATCCGAATCCGCCCGGTGCTGCGCGTCCATGGCGTCACCGAACAGCAGTGGCGGGTGCTGTGCACCGTGCGCGACCTGGAGGAAACCGAGATCACCGTCCTGGCCGAGCGGGTGTTCCTGCTGGCGCCGAGCCTGTCGCGCATCCTGCGCGACCTCGAGGCCCGGGGACTGATCCGGCGGCGCGCCTCGACCCAGGACCAGCGGCGGGCCCTGGTCTCCATCACGCCGGAGGGCGAGGCCCTGATCCACCGGGTCGAGCCGGCGCTGCTGACGGTGAGGCTTGAGATGCGGCGGCTATGCGGCGCGGACCGCCTCAAGGCCCTGGCCGAGATGCTCCAGGCGATCGAGGACGCCCTCGGCCCAGGTCTGCCGTCCCTGGGCGATTAACGGCCATATCGGCCGGATTTTCAATCCAAAAGACGCGTTCTGAACGCCGCTGCTCCTCGCCTCTGTAGGAGGATACCGCGAGTTGACAAGTCATGTCGGCGTGGCCAATAAGCGCCCACATTTGCCGGCCGGAGTCATTTTTCTGTCGCCAGGCGTGAGGGTCCCGGCGAAGCGGGACGTATGAGGGATCAGGCGCCCGCTCCCCCGGGCGTCCCGTGAAAGGGTTCGGTACAGGTATGCTTGCGCATCTGCTCACCCAGGTCGGCCAATTCTGCGACTGGCTGTCCCAGACGCCGGTCAGCATGACATTCCAGTCGGTGGAATGGATCATCCCCATGGTCCAGTCGGTGCACATCCTGGCCATCGCCATCGTCATGTCGTCGGTGGTCATGGTCGATCTGCGGCTGATGGGCGTGATGGGCCATACCCAGTCGATCTCGGGCATGGCGCGGCGCTTCATCCCGTGGGTGTGGTGGTCACTGCTGGTGCTGCTGGTCTCCGGCGCCGTGCTGATCACCGCCGAGCCGCGCCGCGACCTGCTGAACCCCGTGTTCCAGGCCAAGATGGCCCTGCTGGTGGTGGCCATGGGCGTGACCGTGGCGTTCCAGGCCATGGTCTCGCGCAACATGGAGATCTGGGACCTGTCGCCCCAGAGGCGCGCCAGCGCCTGGATCACAGCGGTCGCTTCCCTGCTGGTGTGGACCGCCATCGTCGGCTGCGGCCGCTGGATCGCCTACGTCGAGCACGGCTGATCCGCCGCCGCCCCCCATCAGCCAAAGAGAACCGATAGCCGAAATGCCGATCCTCCAATCCTTCTGCTCCTGGCTCGAGAACACCCCCGTCGGGTCCTACGTCTCCGAATCCACCTGGGCCTTCCCAACCATCGAGACGATCCACGTCTTCGCCCTGGTCATCGTGGTCGGCTCGATCGCCATCGTCGACCTGCGCCTGCTCAGCGTCGCCTCGCGCAACCGCTCGGTCAGCCAGCTGTCGAACGACGTCCTGCCCATCACCTGGACCGCCTTCTGCCTGGCGGCGCTGACCGGGGGGCTGCTGTTCAGCTCCAAGGCCACCCACTACCTCGGCAACTGGCCGTTCCGGCTGAAGATGGCGCTGCTGGTCCTGGCCGGGCTGAACATGGTCCTGTTCCATTTCCTCACCTACCGTTCCGTCCACACGTGGGATGACGCCAAACGCGCCCCTTCCTCCGCGCGGATGGCCGGGGCATTGTCCCTGACGTTCTGGATCGGCGTGGTGGTGTTCGGCCGTTGGATCGGCTTCACGGTCCGCTAGAACTCGAAAGGCGCGCGCATGGGCGGCAAGATCAATCCGAAATTCGCGGCGATCGCCGGGGTGGTGCTCGTCGCCCTGATCGCCACCGGCGCCTTCGCCTTCCATCAGAAGCAGCTGTCCGACCGCCTGGTGCTGACCGCCGCTGACGAGGTCCCGGGCGACCCGACGCTGGTCAGGTACGCCCATCAGGTGGCGGGTCCGACTTACGCCAAGGCCTGCGCCAGCTGCCATGGCGCCGACATGAAAGGCGACCAGAAGCTCGGGGCGTCCAACCTGACCGACAGGGTTTGGCTCTACGACTCGGGCAATGTGTCGGACATCGAACGCACCATCCTCTACGGCATCCGCTCGGGCCATGCGAAGGCGCGCAACATCACCGACATGCCCGCGGTCGGGCGCCTGGGCGTGCTGAAGGACGCCGAGATCCGCGACGTGATCGAATATGTCGAGGAGCTGTCGAACCAGCCGCACGACGCGGCCGCGGCCGCGCGCGGCGTGGCCCTGTTCAAGGACCGCGGCAACTGCTTCGACTGCCACGCCCCGGACGGCACCGGCAATCCGGACTACGGCTCGACCGACCTGACCGCCAACACCTGGACCTACGGCGGCGACCGCAACACCCTGTTCCTGAGCATCCGCGACGGCCGCCACGGCAAGATGGACGCCTATATCGGCAAGCTCAGCTACACCCAGATTCGCGCCCTGGCGGTGGAAATCTACGAGCGCTCGCACAACGGGACGCAGGTGGCGTCGAAGTAGCTCCACAGTCGCCTTCCCAAGGCTGACAAGGCCTTTCGCGGGTGCTCTAGTCCCTTCCGCCCCAAGCCTATGGAGGTGGCGATGGACGATCACCCGACGATGGACGCCGACCTGACCCTGTCGCAACTCGACAGCCTGGCGCCCAAGGCCACCTTCAGCCGCCGCGGCTTCGCCATGACCTCCCTGGGTGTGGGCTTCGCCCTGGCCGCCCAGCCGATCCAGGCCCAGACCGTGATCACCACGACCGACGACGGCCTGGACGCCGGCGAGGTCAAGGTTCCGGTCAAGGGCGGCGTGATCCCCGCCTACCGCGCCCGGCCGCACAACGGCAAGGATGCGCCGGTGGTGCTGGTGATCCACGAGATCTTCGGCGTGCACGAGCACATCAAGGACCTTTGCCGCCGCCTGGCCCACGCCGGCTACTACGCCATCGCGCCCGACCTCTATGCCCGGGTGGGCGACGCCACCAAGGTCAGCGACATCCCCACCCTGATGAGCACCATCGTCGGCAAGACCTCCGACGCCCAGGTGAGGGGCGACCTCGACGCCGCGGTGGCCTTCGCCGTCTCGGAAAAGGCCGACGCCAAGCGCCTGGCGGTCACGGGCTTCTGCTGGGGCGGACGGCAGACCTGGCTCTACACCGAGGCCACCCCGGGCGTGCGCGCCGCCGCCGCCTGGTATGGCCCGCTGAAGGGCGACAACTCGCCCGTCGACGCCGCGGCCAAGGTCAAGGGCCGGGTGATCGGCTTCTATGGCGGCAAGGACACCGGCATCACCGCCGCCGACGTGGCGTCGATGCGCAAGGCCCTGGCGGACTCCGGCGACAAGGAGTCCAGGATCATCGTCTATCCTGACGCGCCCCACGGCTTCAACGCCGACTACCGGCCGAGCTACGTCGCCGCCGACGCCAAGGAGGCCTGGCAGAACATGCTGGCCTGGTTCCGCGGACACGGGGTCTAGCCGTGCAACCAACCGAGCGGCGTAGGCTTGTGTTTCGCGCGGCAGGGGTGCGCCCATGATGATCGAAGCCTTCGACGACCTGCGCAGCCTCGATGACGCGGCCGCCGGAGCGGTGACGGCGGCGCTGGAAAGCGCGGTGCGCCGGGACGGCACGGCGAGCTTGGCGGCGACCGGGGGGCGCATGCCCGGGCCGGTCTATGACCTGATGGCCGTGACCCCGCTGGAGTGGTCCAGGGTGCGCGTCACCCTCACCGACGAGCGCTGGGTCGACCCGTCCTCGCCGGACAGCAACGAGCGCCTGGTGCGCGAGCGCCTGCTGCAGCACCGCGCGGCCGGGGCGGTGTTCCATCCCCTGCGCGCCCGCGAGCCGAGCCCGGAGGCCGCCGCGGAGCACGCCAGCGCTCTGTTCCGGTCCTGGCCGCCGCTCGACGTGGTCATGCTGGGCATGGGCGAGGACGGCCACGTGGCCTCGCTGTTCCCCGGCAGTCCGGCGCTGGAGCAGGGGCTCGACCCCGCCGCTCCGGCCTGCATCGTCGTGCCGGCCGGCGAGGGCCGGCCGCCGGCCCAGGCCCGGCTCAGCCTGACCATCCGTGGCCTGACCACCGCCGGCCTGGTGGTGATCCTGGCGAGCGGGCAGGCCAAGCGGGCGGTGCTGGAGCGGGCGCTGGAAGGCGGCGACCCGCATGAACTCCCCGTGTGCGCGGTCCTGCAATCGGGGCGCCCCGTGCGCATATTGTGGACGGCCTAGCGCATTCCACAAAAGTGGAGACCGGTTTTGCGGTCAGAACGCGCTACATTTCTCGAGTGAGAGCCGTTTCCATCCAAATGGTCGGAGATGGCCAGGAGTCCGCATGCCGCTCAATCCGATCCTCGCCGAAGTCACCGCCCGCATCGAGGCGCGCAGCGCGGACACCCGTGCCGCCTATCTGCAGCAGATCGAGCGGGCGCGCAGTTCGGGCCCCTCGCGCGGCAAGCTCTCCTGCGCCAACTGGGCCCATGCCTTTGCCGGCGCGCCCGCCGAGGACAAGGCCCGCGCGCTCGGCCAGGCGCCCAACATCGGCATCGTCACCGCCTACAACGACATGCTCTCGGCCCACCAGCCGCTGGAGCACTTCCCCGAGGTGATCCGCGCCGCCGCGCGCGAGGTCGGCGCCACGGCCCAGGTCGCCGGCGGCGTGCCGGCCATGTGCGATGGCGTCACCCAGGGGCGGCCGGGCATGGAGCTGTCG
Organism: Caulobacteraceae bacterium; assembly: GCA_036500495.1. GTDB lineage: Bacteria > Pseudomonadota > Alphaproteobacteria > Caulobacterales > Caulobacteraceae > BOG-938. The sequence goes on along the minus strand of DASYBX010000046.1, from coordinate 1,726 downwards.
CTGTTCAGTCGCGAGGTGATCGCGATGGCGACGGCGGTGGCCCTGAGCCACGACGCCTTCGACGGCGCCCTGATGCTGGGCGTCTGCGACAAGATCGTGCCGGGCCTGATGATCGGCGCCCTCAGCTTCGGCCACCTGCCGACCATCTTCGCGCCCGGCGGGCCGATGACCTCGGGCATCTCCAATTCCGAGAAGGCCAAGGTCCGGGGCCTCTACGCCGAGGGCAAGGTCGGGCGCGAGGAGCTGCTGAAGGCCGAGATGGGCGCCTACCACGGGCCGGGCACCTGCACCTTCTACGGCACGGCCAACTCCAACCAGATGCTGATGGAGCTGATGGGCGTGCACCTGCCGGGCGCGGCCTTCGTGCATCCCTACACGCCCTTGCGCGAGGCGCTGACGCGGGCGGCGGCCCAGCGGGTGGTGGAGCTGCGCGACGGGACCAACGCCTACGCCCCGCTCGGCTGGGTGATCGACGCCAAGGCCATCGTCAACGGCCTGGTGGGCCTGATGGCCACGGGCGGCTCGACCAACCACGCGCTGCACATGGTGGCCATCGCCCGGGCGGCGGGGGTGCTGATCGACTGGACCGACTTCGACGACCTCTCGCGCGCCACGCCGCTCTTGGCGCGGGTCTATCCCAACGGCTCGGGCGACGTGAACCAGTTCCAGGCCGCCGGGGGCCTGGCCTTCCTGACGCGCGAGCTGCTGGACGCCGGCCTGCTGCACGAGGACGTGACGACCGCCGCCGGCAAGGGACTGCGCGCCTATACGCAGGAGCCGTTCCTGGAGGATGGCAAGCTGGTGTGGAAGCCCGCGCCGGCCGAGAGCCTCGACGCGACGATGCTGCGCCCGGCGTCCGACCCGTTCGACCGGGAAGGGGGCCTGAAGCTGCTCACCGGCAACCTCGGCCGGGCGGTGATCAAGACCTCGGCGGTGAAGCCCGAGCATCGGGTGGTCGAGGCGCCGGCGATCGTGTTCGACAGCCAGGAGCAATTCCTCGACGCCTTCAAGGCCGGCCAACTCGACCGCGACTTCGTGGCGGTGGTGCGCTTCCAGGGGCCGCGCGCCAACGGCATGCCGGAGCTGCACTCCCTGACGCCCTCGCTGTCGGTGCTGCAGGACCGTGGCCGCCACGTGGCCCTGGTCACCGACGGGCGCATGTCCGGCGCCTCGGGCAAGATCCCCGCCGCCATCCACCTGACGCCCGAGGCCGCCGACGGCGGGCCGATCGCGCGCCTGCAGACCGGCGACGTGATCCGCCTCGACGGCCAGCGCGGCGTGCTGGAGGTGATGCGGGAGAGCGCCGAACTCGCCGCCCGCCCGCCCGCGGCCGATCCTATGGCGGGCGAGACCGGCTACGGCCGCGAGCTGTTCGCCCACATGCGCGCCCGGGCCCAGCCGGCCGAGCGTGGCGCCGGCGTGTTCTTCGCCTGACAGCGAAGCAGTGGCGCAACACCGAATCCCGCGCTCAACTGGGCGCCAGCCAATGGCGCGAAAGAAGGAAAACCCATGGACGTCCGCGACTTCCTGACGATTTCCCCCGTGGTGCCGGTGCTGATCATCCCCAAGGCCGAAGACGCCGTGCGCCTGGCCGAGGCGCTCGTCGCCGGCGGGCTCAGGGTCCTGGAAGTCACCTTGCGAACCCCCGCCGCCCTGGAGGCGATCAGGCGCATCACCGAGGAGGTTCCCGATGCGGTGGTCGCGGCCGGCACGGTGCTGAGCGCCG
>DASYBX010000045.1:0-8534 GCA_036500495.1 Caulobacteraceae bacterium | reverse complement strand
CAGGCGCGCATCGTCTGGCTGTGGCCGGCGGCGGCCGGGCTCATCGCGATCCGGCTGGGCCTGGGCCTGCCGGCCGGCCTGCGCGCGCGCCTCGGCGGCCGCGCGGCGGCTCCCGTCGCCTGAGCCAGCCAAGCATCCCCGCCGGCTTCTGATCGGGCGCGGCCACGCCGAGGGTGTCGGCCATCTCGGCCCCGCGCAGGCCCATGGGCAGGGGCGCGCCGGTGGTGGTGTCCTGCGCGGTCTGGTGCTCGACCTCGGCGTTCAGCTCGGCCCCCAGCAGGATCACGGTCGCCGTCAGCCATAGCCAGGTCATGAAGCCCACCACCGCCCCGATCGAGCCGTAGGTCACGTCGTAGTGGGCGAACGACGCGACGTACCAGGAGAACAGCAGCGACACCGCCAGCCACCCCAGCGCCGCCACCGACCCACCCACCGTCACCCAGCGCCAGCGGGGCTGTTCGCGGCTCGGGCCGAAGCGATAGAGGATCGACAGGCCGGCCATGACCACCAGCAGCAGCCCCGGCCAGCGCAGGGCCGCCAGGATGCGCGACTGGGGGTCGAGGTAGAGCGCCTGCATGGCCACGGGGGCGGCGACCACGGCGGCCATGGCCACGGCCAGGAACACCAGCAGCAGGACGGTGAAGGCCAGGCTGGTCAGGTTCAGCTTCAGGAAGCTGCGCTTCTCGCGCTCCTCATAGGCCACGTTGAGCCCCGAGAAGAGGCCCTTGACCCCGGCGTTGGCGCTCCAGATCGATAGCAGGAACGAGAAGGCGAAGGTCAGGCTGAGACTGGCCGACTTGCTGGCGGCGATTCGGGTCATCTCCTGGCCGATGAAGGTCAGGGTGTCGGCGGGGATCACGCCGGCCAGGGCCGCCAGGTGCGCCTGCGCCTCGCCCACGTCGGCGAACAGTCCATAGAGCGAGACGAAGGCGGCCATGCCCGGGAACAGGGCCAGCACGCCGAAGAAGGCGACGCCGGCCGACACGTTCAGGATCTGGTCTTCGTTGAACTCCTTCCACGCCCGCCACAGGATGTCCCGCCACCCACGGGGCGGGATTTCGTCCGGCGCGTTGGCATGGCGGCCGCGGCCATGTTCGAAGCGCGCGCTCGAAGGGGCGTCGAGATCGTCGCCGTCCTCCGCGCGCCGAGGCCAGATCGCCAGCATCACCCCCAGCGCCAGCCAGGGCGTCAGCCGCCAGGCGAACCGGCCCGGATGGCGACGATGGGCGAGCGGCGGCGGCTTGGCGAACACGGAAAGCCCCATGGAACGGCGCGGTGTCTCAACACGCCAGCCCGAGCGCCGTTCCTGCCGTGCGCCATGCTTGCGCGGACGGGACGGCTGGGGCACAGACCCGTCATGACCCAGACCTCGAACGGCGTGACCCTGGTGCAAGCCTGGACCCAGGCCCGCAAGCGGCTGGAAGCGGCGGGCATCGAGGGCCCGGTGATCGACGCGCGCCTGCTGCTCGAGGCGGCGACGGGCGCGACGCGCGCCGACATCGTGACCGATCCCTACCGCCTCCTGACCCCGCTCGAAGCCGAGACCCTGGAGGCCCATCTGGCGCGCCGCATCGCCCGCGAACCGGTCAGCCACATCCTCGGCAAGAAGGGCTTCTGGACCGTCGAACTGAAGGTCACGCGCGACGTGCTGACCCCTCGGCCCGACACCGAGACCCTGGTGGACGGGGTGCTGAAGTCCCTGCCGGCCGAGGAGCCCATGCGCATCCTCGACCTCGGCTCGGGCTCCGGCGCGATCCTCCTGGCCCTGCTGGCCGAGCGCCCGCTGTGGAGCGGGGTGGGAGTGGACATCTCCCAGCCGGCGCTGGAGGTGGCGCGCGAGAACGCGGCCCTGTTGAAGCTCGACGGCCGGGCCCACTTCGTCCACGGCCTGTGGGCCGAGGGCCAGCCCGACCACGGCTTCGACGCGGTGGTGTCGAACCCGCCCTACATCCCCACCGCCGACATCGACGCCCTTGACCCGGAGGTCAGCGTCCACGAGCCGCGCCTGGCGCTCGACGGTGGGGCCGACGGGCTCGACGCCTATCGCGTCCTGGCGCCCCAGGTGATCCGGGTGCTGAAGCCCGGCGCGGTGTTCGCCCTGGAGATCGGCCACGACCAGGGCCAGGCGGTCGAGGCCCTGATGCGGGCGGCCGGCGCCGGCTTCTCCCGTGTGGTCGGCGACCTCGGCCAGCGCGACCGGGTGGTGATCGGTCGCGCGCCGCCTTAACCGGTCGGCAAGCGGATCGGGCGCATGAAAAGCGGGGGCGCGGCAACAAAACCCTTGGATTTGGCCGAGTCGTTCGCTACATCGGAATCGTCTTCACCCAAATCGTCGGTCTGAGCGTTTCCACATTGGGAGACGCGGTGGCTACCGGCAATGCGCACGATGTCACCGCGTCGCGCGGCTGAGTGGGAACGGGGCTTTGATGGGGCCGGTATCCGCAAGGTGGCGGGCCAGGCGAACCCCGGTAGGCAACTTCGACCGCAGCGCTTGGGACTGTCCGAAGCGGCGGCGAAACGGTCAAGCGATTGATGAGAGATTTCAAGGGTATGAAGCGGCAACGTGGCCGCAACCGGGGTGGCGGCGGCGGTGGTAGCGGCGGCAAGCCGCAGCAGCACAACGTCAACCGAGCCTTCGAATCCAACGGTCCGGACAACGTCAAGATTCGCGGCAACGCGCAGCACGTGTTCGAGAAGTACCAGCAGTTGGCGCGCGACGCGTCGGCGGCCGGCGACCGGGTGTTGGGCGAGAACTACCTGCAGCACGCCGAGCATTACTTCCGCGTCCTGCGCGCGGTGCAGCCCAACCGTCCGGCCAGCGAGATCCTCGGCCGTGACGCCCTGGCCTCGGGCTTCGACATCGATTTCGAGGACGAGAGCGGCGCTCAGGCGGCCTCGGACGAGGGCGGCGCCGAGGGCGGCGAGGGCGAGGCCCAGGGCGAGGGCGGCAGGGCCGACGGCGGCAGCGGCGACGCCCGCGCCGAACGCCAGGAACGCGAGTGGCAGGGCCGTGATCGCGACCGGGATCGCGACCGCGACCGTGATCGCCAGTACCGCGACGACCGTCCCAGGGATGAACGGCCCAGGGATGAACGCCCCAGGGAAGACCGCCCGCGCGACGATCGCCAGCGTGACGACCGCCCCCGTGATGAGCGTCCGCGTGACGATCGGCCCCGTGACGACCGTCCGCGCGATGACCGCCCCCGCGATGACCGCCCGAGGGACGACCGTCCGAGGGACGAGCGTCCCCGTGACGACCGCCCGCGGGAAGGCCGCCGCGACCGCTTCCGCGATCGCGACCGCGACCGTCCGCGCGATCCCCTGGCGGTGGTCGAGCCCGAGGCCGCGCCCCTGGTGGCGGCCGCCGAGGTCGAAGACGGTCCGCGCCTGCGTTCGCAGGACGGTTCGGTGAGCCACGCCCCGGCCTTCCTGCAAGCCCGTCCGCCGGCCGTCCCCGAGGCCCCGGCCGCCGAGGAGGGCGAGACCCGCCGTCCGCGCCGCCGCCGCGCCCCGCGCAGCTTCGAAGGCGGCGAGGGCGAGACCCCGGCCGCGCCGCCGGAGACCGAAGAGGTCTGATCTCCTCGTCCACGGACCATGAATTCAGGCGTCGGAGGCTCCCGCTTCCGGCGCCTTTTTCATCGCCCTCCCACCGAGAGGGACGGGACAATTGTGGGGCGCCCCGCCCTTGTGTGCCTTTGGCGCCACACCTAAATCAGCCGGGTATCGCCGCCTCCGATGCCTGATAGGGTCGTGGGCGGTGTCCGCCTGACAGGGGACCACAGTTTTGAACATCGACATCTATTCCGACCGGGCCAAGCAGGCCATCCAGTCGGCCCAGAGCCTGGCGCTCGCCCGCGGGCATCAGCAGCTCGCGCCCGAGCACCTCCTGAAGGTGCTGCTGGAGGAGAAGGACGGCCTCGCCCGCCAGCTGATCCAGTCGGCCGGCGGCAAGCCCGAGACGGCCGTGGCCGAGACCGACGCCCTGCTCGCCAAGCTGCCCAAGGTCGAGGGCGGCTCGGGCCAGCTCTACATGAAGCCCGACACCGCGCGGGTGTTCGCCGCCGCCGAGGAGGCCGCCAAGAAGGCCGGCGACGCCTTCGTCACCACCGAGCGCCTGCTGGCCGCCATCGCCCGCGACGGTGGCGACGCCGCCCAGGCCCTCAAGAAGGCCGGCGTCACGGACAAGAGCCTGGAGGCCGCCGCCGGGACCCTGCGCAAGGGCCGCACCGCCGACACCGCCTCGGCCGAGGAGGGCTACGACGCCCTCAAGCGCTACGCCCGCGACCTGACCCAGGCCGCGCGCGACGACAAGCTCGACCCGGTGATCGGCCGCGACGAGGAGATCCGCCGCACCATCCAGGTCCTCTCCCGCCGCACCAAGAACAACCCGGTGCTGATCGGCGAGCCCGGCGTCGGCAAGACCGCCATCGTCGAGGGCCTGGCCCTGCGCATCATCAATGGCGACGTGCCCGAGAGCCTGAAGGACAAGCGCCTGCTGGCGCTCGACCTCGGCGCCCTGATCGCCGGCGCCAAGTACCGCGGCGAGTTCGAGGAGCGGCTGAAGGCGGTGCTCAACGAGACCACCGCCGCCGAGGGCCAGATCATCCTGTTCATCGACGAGATGCACACCCTGGTCGGCGCCGGCAAGACCGACGGGGCGATGGACGCCTCCAACCTGCTCAAGCCCGCCCTGGCGCGCGGCGAGCTGCACTGCGTGGGCGCCACCACGCTCGACGAATACCGCAAGCACGTGGAGAAGGACGCGGCCCTGGCCCGCCGCTTCCAGCCGGTGTTCGTGGACGAGCCGACGGTGCAGGACACCATCTCCATCCTGCGCGGCCTGAAGGAGAAGTACGAGGTGCACCACGGGGTGCGCATCTCCGACAGCGCCATCGTCGCCGCCGCCACCCTCGGCGCCCGCTACATCACCGACCGCTTCCTGCCGGACAAGGCCATCGACCTGGTCGACGAGGCCGCCAGCCGCGTGCGCATGGCGGTGGACTCCAAGCCCGAGGAGCTGGACGAGATCGACCGCCGCCTGGTGCAGCTGAAGATCGAGCGCGAGGCCCTGAAGAAGGAGACCGACGCGGCCTCCGCCGCACGGCTGGATCGCCTGGAGGCCGAGCTCGCCGACCTGCAGGAGAAGTCCGACGCCATGACCCTGCGCTGGAAGGCGGAGAAGTCCAAGGTGGGCGAGGCGGCCCAGGCCCGCGAGGCGCTGGAGCGCCTGCGCGCCGAGCTGGCCCAGGCCCAGCGCCAGGGCGACCTGCAGAAGGCCTCCGAGATCATGTACGGCCAGATCCCGGCCCTGGAGAAGCAGCTGGCCGACGCCGACAAGGCCGCGGATCAGGAGAAGCTGACGCCCGAGGTGGTCGACGCCGAGCAGATCGCCGCGGTGGTCAGCCGCTGGACCGGGGTGCCGGTCGAGAAGATGCTGGAGGGCGAGCGCGAGAAGCTGCTGCTCATGGAAAACCAGCTGGTCCGCCGCGTGGTCGGCCAGGACGAGGCCCTGGCGGCGGTGTCCGACGCCGTGCGCCGCGCGCGCGCGGGCCTCAACGACCCCAACCGCCCGATCGGCAGCTTCCTCTTCCTCGGCCCCACCGGCGTCGGCAAGACCGAGCTGACCAAGGCGCTCGCCGAGTTCATGTTCGCCGACGAGAGCGCGGTCACCCGCATCGACATGTCGGAATACATGGAGAAGCACGCCGTCAGCCGCCTGATCGGCGCCCCTCCGGGCTACGTCGGCTACGACGAGGGCGGCGCCCTGACCGAGGCGGTGCGCCGGCGGCCCTATCAGGTGGTGCTGTTCGACGAGGTGGAGAAGGCCCACCCGGACGTGTTCAACATCCTGCTGCAGGTGCTCGACGACGGGCGCCTGACCGACGGCCAGGGGCGCACGGTCGACTTCAAGAATACCCTGATCATCATGACCTCAAACCTCGGCTCCGAATACCTGGCCGCCCAGGACGAGGGCGAAGACGTCGAGGCCGTGCGGCCGATGGTGATGGACGCGGTGCGCCGCCACTTCCGCCCCGAGTTCCTCAACCGCATCGACGAGATCATCCTGTTCCGGCGCCTGGGCCGCGAGCAGATGGACTCCATCGTCCGCATCCAGCTCGAGCGGGTGGAGCAGCGCCTGGCCGAACGCCGCATCAACCTGCAGCTCGACCCCAGCGCCCTGCACTGGCTCGGCGAACGCGGCTACGACCCGGTCTACGGCGCGCGCCCGCTGAAGCGCGTGATCCAGAAGGAGCTGGTCGACCCGGTGGCCAAGAAGCTGCTGGCCGGCGAGATCAGGGACGGGGAGGTGGTGAGCGTCACCGCCGGCGAGGGCGGGCTGGAGTTCGGAAGGGCCAAGGTGCACTGACGAGCCAGGCCTCGAGCACCGAAGGCCAAACGCCGGAGCGCAAGCTCCGGCTCTACTTGGTTCGCGACATCGGCCCGTCGGTCGCCCTGCCGACCCTAGGTCGGACGCCGATGCGCGGACTTCGCCGTGTGGACGGAACACTCCTGCGATCAGGCGCTTAAAGCTGCGAGGTCCGCCTCGCGCGGCCGTATCAGGAGACGCCCATGGCCGACAAGACGCTCGAGGACATCGCCCAGGCGCTCAAGGACATCGACTTCGTGATGCTCAACACCCACGCCAGCGGCGGCGCAATCGCCGGCCGGCCGATGAGCAACAATCGCGACGTCGAGTACGACGGCGACAGCTGGTTCTTCGTGGACCAGACCTCGCGCACCTTTGCGGACATCGGTGAAGACCCGACGGTGTCGATCGCCGCCCAGGGCAATAAGGGACTCCTGGGCAAACCGCCGATCTTCATCTCGATCCAAGGCCAGGCCGAGGTCGTCCAAGATCGGGCCCAATTCGAAGAGCATTGGCAGGACGAGCTCAACCGCTGGTGGCCCGAAGGGCCGCAGACCCCTGGCGTCGCACTCCTGAAGGTGCACGCGCGACGGGTCCACTACTGGGACGGCGAGGACCAGGGCGAGCTCATGGTGGGCTGAGGCCCGCCCTATCGACGCGTGGGGAGCGGCGTCGCCATGAACGCGGCGCGTTCGGCTGGGTTCATGTGCAGCCCGAGCTTGGTGCGCCGCCAAAGTATGTCCTCGGCCTCGCAGGCCCATTCCCGGTCAACGAGGTAGCGCACCTCCGCCTCCGTCAGGCCCGCGCCGTGGTGTTTGCCGAGGTCGTCGAACGTCTTTGCGCCGGCCAGGACCAGATCGATCCGTGAACCGTAGGCGTGGCACATGCGCGTCAGTGTTGGCTCGGGCAGCCACGGGTTTCGGTGGGCGACCTCGCGGCGCAGGCGGTTGAAGTCGCCATCGGGCAGATCGCCGCCCGGCAACCGGCTGTGCGCCGTCCAAGGGCGAGCGCCGAACGCCAGAGGTTCGCGCAGCTTCTCCAGCGCGTGCTCCGCGAGGCGCCGGAAGGTGGTGATCTTCCCGCCATAGATGGTCAGCCGCGGCGGCGCGCCGTCGGCGCAGTCCAGGTCGAGGACGTAGTCGCGCGTCACGGCGGACGCATTTTCATGACCGTCATCGAAGAGGGGGCGAACCCCGGAATAGGCCCAGACCACGTCGGCCGGCGCTGGCGCGCGTCGGAAATACTCGGCCACGGTGCGGCACAGGTAGCCGATTTCCTCGGCGGAGGCCTCCACCCCGGCGGGGTCGGCGTCATAGGGAACGTCGGTGGTGCCGATCAGGGTAAAGCCGTTCTGATAGGGGATCGCGAAGACCACGCGCCCATCGCCGCCCTGCAAGGTGTAGGCCTGCTCGCCCTCGTACAGGCGGGGCACGACGATGTGGCTGCCTTTCACCAGCCTGACGGAAGAGCCGTCGGTATGGCCCCCCGTCGAGCAGGTCACGGTATCGACCCACGGTCCCGCGGCGTTCACCAGGGCTCGCGCTGTCACGATGTCACGGGCGCCGCCGCGGCGTTCAAGCACGGCGCGCCAGACCCCTGCGTCCCGCCGCGCCTCGACCAGGCGGGTGCGGGTGAGAATGCGGGCGCCGCGCTCCGCGGCGTCCACCGCCAGCAGGGCCACCAGACGGGAGTCGTCCACGGTGGCGTCCGAATACTCGAAGCCCCGCCGATAGGCGGCCTTCAGGGGAGCCCCTGTCCGATCACCCCGCAAGTCGACCCGGCGAGACCCGGGAAGGCTCTGCCGCGCGCCCAGGTGGTCGTAGAGGAACAGGCCGGCGCGGAGCATCCAACCGGGCCGCAGGCCGGCGTGATGGGGCAAGACGAAGCGCAGCGGGTGGATGATGTGGGGCGCGGACGCCAGGAGCACCTCGCGTTCGGCCAAGGCTTCGCGAACCAGCCGGAACTCGTAGTACTCGAGATATCGCAGGCCGCCGTGGATCAGCTTGGAACTCGCCGACGAGGTCCAGGAGGCGAGGTCGTCCTGCTCGCAGAGGACGACGGACAGCCCGCGCCCCGCCGCGTCGCGGGCGATGCCTGTCCCGTTCACGCCTCCGCCGACGATCAACAGATCAACCGGCCCCTCGGGCTCGTGCATGCACGCTCAAAT
>DASYBX010000044.1:0-2970 GCA_036500495.1 Caulobacteraceae bacterium | reverse complement strand
GCCTGCTTGAGCTGCGGGATGTCGCCGATGTGGGCCAGCAGGCGCAGCTCGATCTGGCTGTAGTCGGCGCTGATCAGCACGTGGCCCGGCTCGGCGATGAACGCCTTGCGGATCTTACGGCCTTCCTCGGTGCGGACCGGGATGTTCTGCAGGTTGGGATCGGACGAGGCCAGCCGGCCGGTGGTGGCCGCCGCCAGCGAATAGGAGGTGTGGACGCGCTGGGTCTTCGGGTCGATCGCCGCCACCAGGTTGTCGGTATAGGTGCCCTTCAGCTTGGAGAGCTGGCGCCAGTCCAGCAGGATGCGCGGCAGCTCGTGCCCCTGGGCCGCCAGGTCCTCCAGCATCGAAGCGTCGGTGGACATGGCGCCGGTGGCGGTGGTCTTGCCCGACGCCAGCCCCATCTCCTTGAACAACAGGTCGCCGATCTGCTTGGGCGAGCCCAGGTTGAAGGGCCGGCCGGCAACGCGATGGGCCTCCTGCTCCAACTCGCCCATGCGCACGGCGAAGTCGTTGGAGAGCAGCCGCAGGCGTTCGGGGTCCACCTTGACGCCGGCCAGCTCCATCTCGACCAGCACCTTGGGCATCGGCCGTTCGAGCCGCTCATAGACGTTGAGCAGCTTGGCGTGGGCCAGGCGGGGCCGCAGGTGCTCGTAGATCCGCAGGGTGACGTCGGCGTCCTCGGCGGCGTAGCAGGTCGCCGCCCCCAGATCGACGTGCTTGAAGCTCTTCTGCGCCTTGCCGGTCCCGGCGACGGTCTTGAACGAGATCGGCTCGTGGTCGAGTAGGCGGCGGGACAGCTCGTCCATGCCGTAGCTCTTGTGCAGGCCGCCTTCGAGCGCGAAGGCGATCAGCATGGTGTCCTCGATCGGCCCCACCTCGATCCCATGGCGGGCGAGCACGGCCATGTCATACTTGGCGTTCTGGGCCACCTTCAGCACGGCCGGGTCTTCCAGCAGCGGCTTCAGCCGCGCGAGCGCCTCGTCGAGCGGGATCTGGGTCAGGTCGACTGGGGCGTCGAGCTGCAGGCCACCGTCGCCCTCATGGGCGTGGCCGAGCGGGATGTAGCAAGCCTCGCCCGGCGCGGTGGCCAGGGACACGCCGCAGAGGTTGGCGCTGGAGGACGAGAGCGCATCGGTCTCGGTGTCGAAGGCCACCAGGCCGGCGGCGAAGGCCCGGGCGATCCAGGCGTCGAGAGAGGCCAGGTCGCGGACGCACTCGTAGGCGTTGACGTCGATGGCCCCGTGCTTGGGCGCTTCCGGCGCCTTGCCGGCCGGGGTCGGCGTGGCGGCCGGTTCGGCCCCGCCGGTGCGCGCCTCGTTCACCCGGCGCGACAGGCTGCGGAACTCCATGCGGTCGAGGAAGGCCTGCAGAACCTCGGGATCGGGCTCCTCCACCGCCAGGTCGTCGACGGGGGACGGCAGCGGGGTGTCGCAGTCGAGCTGGACCAGTTCGCGCGACAGGCGGATCTGGTCGGCGAAGTCGATCAGAGTCTGGCGACGCTTGTCCTGCTTGATCTCGCCGGCGCGGGCCAGCAGCGTGTCGAGGTCGCCGTATTCGTTGATCAGGGCCGAGGCGGTCTTGATCCCGATGCCCGGCGCGCCGGGGACGTTGTCGACGGAGTCCCCGCACAGGGCCTGGACGTCCACCACCTTGTCCGGCGTCACTCCGAACTTGTCGAACACCTGCTCGGCGCCGATGCGCAGGTTCTTCATGGTGTCGAGCATCGAGACCTTGGGCCCGACGAGTTGCATCAGGTCCTTGTCGGAGGAGACGATCATCACCTCGCCGCCGGCGTCGCGCACCTTGCAGGCGTAGGCGGCGATCAGGTCGTCAGCCTCGTAGCCGGGCAGCTCCAGGCTCGGCACGCCGAACGCCTTGGTGGCCTCGCGCACCAGCGGGAACTGCGGCACCAGGTCTTCCGGCGGCGGCGGGCGGTGGGCCTTGTACTTGTCGTAGAGCTTGTTGCGGAAGGTCTTCTCGGAGTGGTCGAACACCACCGCCAGGTGGGTCGGCGAATCCTCCTGCGCCTTCATGTCCACCAAGAGCTTCCACAGCATGTTGCAGAAGCCCTGGACGGCGCCGACCGGCAGGCCGTCGGACTTGCGCGTCAGTGGCGGCAGGGCGTGGAAGGCGCGGAAGATGAACCCCGAGCCGTCCACCAGATAGAGCCGGACCGGCGGCCCGTCCTGGGTCGGATCGCGGGGGATGTCGCCGAGGACTTCGGGGGCGGTGTCGAGGGTGTCGGTCATGGCCGGAAGATAGGCGCGCGAGACCGCGAGGTCATCTGTGCGTGTGCGACTGTCGCACCAACGCGAGTCATCGCCCACGCGGTGTCATCCCGCGGGTTCCGCGCAGCGGAAGACGGGACCCATGATCACAGAGGTGCGTGGTGAGGGTGAGGACGGCGCCGTTGTGGGTTCGCGGAGGCGCGGTGATCATGGGTCCCGGACAGCCGCGATGCGGCTTCCGGGATGACACTGTGTGGTGGGGGTTGAAGGTGGCGTTGGCCCGGTGATGTCGGATGCGGTTGGGTCGGCCCCAATCGCCCAGTCCTCGTCCTCGAACAGGCTCCAGTCGAGGGTGACGCCCAGGTCGCGGCAGATGGCGGCGACCAGTTCGCCCAGGGGGCGGTCGGCGAAGTCGGCCGCGTCGCTGGGATCGTCCAGCCGCTCGTCGAGGTCGTCCAGCAGGCGTTCGGTGTCGTGGCCGTCGGCGGCGTCGATGACCCGCTCGACGATATCCTTCACCACCGCCTTGCGGGCCTGGCCGCGGGCGTCGCGTTGAGCGCGATCCGCAGCTTCGGCCTTGCGCCGACGGACCAGCCGGTCCTCGGCGAGCCGCGCTTCCAGCGCCACGGCCTGGCGCACGGTGCGGGCGATACGGGAGAAGGTCAGGACCAGCTCGGCCGAGACGGTGTCGGACTGCTCGGCCTCGCTCTGGACCTTCCGGGCCAGGCCCATGCCGATCTCG
>DASYBX010000043.1:0-29934 GCA_036500495.1 Caulobacteraceae bacterium | reverse complement strand
GAGCCGGTCGGGATGAAGACCGAAGTCCTCGCCGGCGCGCTCGATCATGGTGCGGCAGGCCGCCAGCTCACCCTGGCGCACGGCCGTGGACGGCTCCACGTCGACGATCACGGCGTGGTCCAGATCGATCAGGTAGTTGGTGCAGTAGGCGATCTGCGCCTGGATCGACCAACGGCTTCGGCGCAAGGGCAATGTCAGCCCGGCGCAGAAAGGCGGTCCATTGAGCCTGTTTGGCTTCGGTGAAAGCCGGCGATAGCGCGCGTACGCGGTTCGATGTCGCCTAGGGCGAAGCTGGCGCCCCGCCGGTTTCTGCAACGCCCAAGTGAACTGGCTTTCCGGCCTCGCTTCCGCGTGGTTAACCAAACCTTTTCCAAGCGGCGCGAGACTCGTTAAACCACTACGATCGCGACCCGTCTCAAAAGGAATTATGCAGGCCCATCTGCACAACTCCTACACAGCCAAAAAATGCAGAATTTTACTCAACTAGATCAAGCTCATATAAGCCTACACTCCCCCATCGAGGGGGAAGGAGACGTTTCCGGCTTACCGTCGCGTCAGTCGAACGCGGATCCGATCCGGGGCCGTGGCCGCATGTTGCGCGCGAAACATAAGCAGAACATGTTATAGGGATCGTCCATCCCCATCTACGGGTTCAAGACGGCGAAGAGGTGACGGTGCTGGCCGATCCGGCGAGGATGGAGGTGGACTTCTTGCCGCCGCGCTTCATGGCGTGGTTCCACGGTCGCGGCTGGACGCCCCGCCGGCATCAGCTTGAGATGGTGGGCAAGGCGCGCGAGGGCCGCGACGTGCTGCTGATCGCCCCCACCGGCGGCGGCAAGACCCTGGCCGGCTTCCTCCCCAGCCTGATCGACCTGGCCGACCGCCCGCCCCGAAACGATCCCGCCCCACCCGGCATCCACACCCTCTATATCTCGCCGCTCAAGGCCCTGGCGGTGGACGTGGCGCGCAACCTGATGCAGCCGATCGCCGAGATGGGCCTGTCGATCCGGGTGGAGAGCCGCACCGGCGACACCAACGTCTCCAAGAAACAGCGGCAGAAGGAGAAGCCGCCCGACATCCTTTTGACCACGCCCGAGCAGCTGGCCCTGTTCTGCGCCTGGGAGGGCTCGCGCCGCTTCTTCGAGGACCTGCGCTGCGTGGTGATCGACGAGATCCACGCCATGCACGCCTCCAAGCGCGGCGACCTGCTGGCGCTCGGCCTCGCACGCCTGCGCCAGTTCGCCCCCGAGGCGCGGTTCGTCGGCCTCTCCGCCACCGTCAACGACCCGGACATGATCCGCCAATGGCTGGGCGGAGGCGTCCGCGACGTGGCCCTGGTGCAGGGCGATCCGGGCGCGCCGCCCGAGGTCGACGTGCTGCTGTCGCAAGGCAAGGTGCCCTGGGCCGGCCACACCGCCCAGCACGCCATGCGCGAGGTCTACGACGTGATCAAGGCCAGCCAGACGGCGCTGGTGTTCGTCAACACCCGCTGGCAGGCCGAGTTCGCCTTCCAGGAGCTGTGGAAGATCAACGACGAGAGCCTGCCGATCGCCCTGCACCACGGCTCGCTGTCGGCCGAGCAGAGGCGCAAGGTCGAGGCGGCCATGGCCCGGGGCGAGCTGCGCGCGGTGGTCTGCACCTCCACCCTGGACCTCGGCATCGATTGGGGCGCGGTCGACATCGTCATCCAGCTGGCCGCGCCCAAGGGCTCCGCGCGCCTGGTGCAGCGCATCGGCCGCGCCAACCACCGGCTCGACACGCCCTCCCGCGCCCTGCTGGTGCCCGCCAGCCGGTTCGAGATGCTGGAGTGCCAGGCCGCGCGCGAGGCGGTAGCCGAGAACAGCCTCGACGGCGACCCGATCCGCACCGGCGCGCTCGACGTCCTGGCCCAGCACGTGATGGGCGTGGCCTGCGGCGAGCCGTTCGACCTCGTGGCGCTCTACGAGGAGGTCCGCGCCGCCGCTCCGTATACGGACTTGTCGTGGGAGGACTTCGAGCAGGCGGTCGATTTCGTGTCCACCGGCGGCTACGCCCTGAAGACCTACGATCGCTTCCGCCGCATCGTGAAGACCCAGGACGGGCGCTGGAAGGTGCGCGACGCCATGACCGCGCTCCGTCACCGGATGAACGTGGGGGCCATCGTCGGCCCGGCGGTGCTGAACGTGCGCATGCTGGCCGGCCGACGCCGGGGCGGGCGCAAGATCGGCGAGGTCGAGGAGGGCTACATCGAGCAGCTGGAGATCGGCGACACCTTCATCTTCGGCGGCCAGGTGTGGCGCTTCCACGGCATCGAGGGGAACGACGTGCTGGTCACCGCCGCCCCGGGCGCCGAGCCCAAGATGCCGAGCTGGGGCGGCTCCAAGTTCGCCCTGTCCACCTACCTCGCCCGCCGGGTGCGGCGCATGATCGCCGACGAGCAGACCTGGGCCCGCCTGCCGGACGACGTGCGCGAATGGCTGGAGACGCAGAAATGGCGCTCGCTGATCCCGGCCATGGACGAGATGCTGGTGGAGACCTTCCCGCGCGGGAAGCGCCATTTCCTGCTGGCCTATCCGTTCGAGGGCCGGCTGGCCCACACCACCCTGGCCATGCTGCTGACACGGCGGCTGGAGCGGGCGGGCGCTGGGCCGATCGGCTTCGTGGCGTCGGACTACGCCCTCGCCGTCTGGTCGGCGCGGCCGATGGACGCGCTTGATTTCGATGAGCTTTTCCAGGAGGACATGCTCGGCGACGACCTCGAGGCCTGGCTGGAGGACAGCTTCATGATGAAGCGCAGTTTCCGCAACTGCGCCCTCATCGCGGGCCTGATCGAGCGCCGCTTCCCGGGCCACGAGAAGTCGGGCCGCCAAGTGACCTTTTCGAGCGACCTCGTGTACGATGTCCTGCGCCGCCACCAGCCAGACCACCTGCTGCTCCGCTGCGCGCGGGCCGACGCGGCCAGCGGCATGCTCGACGTGGCGCGCGTCGGCGACATGCTGGCCCGCATCAAGGGGCGTATCCGGCACTCGCCCCTGGACCACGTCTCGCCCTTCGCCGTGCCGGTGCTGCTCAGCCTCGGCCAGGAGCGGGTGCCGGGCGCGGCCATGGACTGGGTGCTGGAGGAGGCCGAGGACGAGCTGATCGCGGAGGCCATGGCGTGAACGCGCCCCTCTCCGCGCCCTTCCCGCCCCTGCCCTTCCGACGCGGCGACGACGGGCGGCTGCACGTGGCCATGCTGGACGCCTGGGTCGAGCTGACGCCGTCCGGGGCGCTGTGGCTGCAGGCCGAGCGCACCCTGGTCTGCGCCGACCTGCACCTGGAGAAGGGCTCGGCCTACGCCGCCCGCGGCCAGCTCCTGCCGCCCTACGACACCCGCGAGACCCTGCGCCGCCTGGCCGCCGACGCCGCCCTGCTGCAGCCCGCGCGCATCGTCCTGCTCGGCGACACCCTGCACGACACCGCCGCCCATGGCCGCATCGGCGACAGCGACGCCGAGGGCCTGCACGCCCTGGCCCGCGGCCGCGTGCTGACCTGGGTGGTCGGCAACCACGACCCGGAAGGCCCCGGCCATCTGCCCGGCGAAAGCTGCGCGGAACTGGAAATCCTGGGCCTCGTCCTGCGCCACGAACCCCTGCCGGGCGACCGGCCAGGCGAGGTCTCCGGCCACCTGCACCCCTGCGCCCGCGTGGTCGGCCAGAGCCGCAGCGTCCGCCGCCGCTGCTTCGTCACCGACGGCCGCCGGCTGGTGCTGCCCGCCTATGGCGCCTACGCGGGCGGCCTGAGCGTGCGGGACGTGGCGTTCGCGGGCCTGTTCAGTCGCCCGCCGCTGGTGGGCGCGATCGGCTCGGCGCGGGTGCACGCGGTGGGATGGGAGCGGGTGCGGGGGGAGTAGGGGCGCCAGGCCCCCTACGGCAGCCAGACACGCAATGGGAGGGTCAGGTGTTGTGCAGATTGGGTTTGCTCGTGTTCGTGATGCTTGGGCTGGCCGCGTGCGGAAGCACGGATCCGGACGCCAGGGTCCAGCAATACCGGCAGGCGGAGGCGCATGACCTCGTCGGAAAATACAACCAGGCGAAAATGCGCGGGGATGTGCTGGCGATGTGCGTCAACAGCAATCAGGTCGCTGCGGCCTATCGGGATGCCCACGACGCCGGGGATGCCGAGGTGTGGACCTCGGTGGGAGCCGGGGACTGTCGGCGGGCACGAAATATCCTGGCGCCGGATTTCGGGCCGCCCGAGCCTCCAGAACGCTAGCGCCGACAGGTGCGGGGTTGGCCTCAAGTACCAGCCAGACCTCTGCGAGCACCCCGGCCGGGATGACGAAGTTTGGCGGGATCGAGAAAAAGGCGCTGATCCTCGCGGACCAGCGCCTTTGATCTGTCGGAGCGGAAGCCGGCCGCCCCCCTACCCCACCGTCAGCTCGTTCTCCACGTCCGTGACGCCCTCGTGGGCCCAGGCCGCCGCGGCGGCCATGCGGCGTTCGCGGTCGGAGCGCACGGTGCCGGTCAGGGTCACCTTGCCGGCCTCCACCGACACCGTGATGGTCTGGGCGTCGAAGAACCAGGAGTGGCCGAGCACGTGGTCGATGTCGTCGGTGACGTGCTCTTCGAGTTCGGTGATGTCTTCGCTCATGGCGGGTCCCCCAAGGCCTCGACGGGTTAGTGCACGAGGTGGCGCAGGATGAAGTACAGCGAGCCGGACAGGAACATGGCCGCCGGCAGGGTGGTGACCCAGGCCAGGGCGATGTTGCGCACCGTCGACCACTGCAGGCCCGAGCCGTTGGCGGCCATGGTCCCGGCCACCCCCGACGACAGGATGTGGGTGGTCGACACCGGCAGGGCGTAGAAGTCGGCGGCCAGGATGGTGCCGGCGGCGACCAGTTCGGCGGCGGCGCCCTGGCCGTAGGTCAGGTGGGTCTTGCCGATCTTCTCGCCGACGGTGACCACGATCCGCTTCCAGCCGACCATGGTGCCCAGGCCGAGCGCGATCGCCACGCACACCTTCACCCACACCGGGATGAAGCGGGTGCCGGCCTGCAGGTCGCCGCCGTAGGTCTTCAGCGCCTTGGCCTCCGGCGCCGCGAACTTGGCGCCCCCCTTGGACAGCAGGCGGATGGCCTCGCTGGTCAGGTACATGTCGTTGCGCAGGTTCGGCGTGGCGGCGGCGGGAACGTGGGCCACCGTGCCGTAGCTCTTGACGTTCATGGTGATGTCGCCGGTCAGCGACGCCAGGCCGGCGTAGACCTGCGGCTGGTCCAGCTTCTTGTCGCGCAGGGCCGCGCCGACGGCGTCGCGGGCCGCCTGCACGGGCATGACCGGCTGGCCGCCGGCGTGGGCCTGGAACACCTGCTGGGCCGCCGTCCCGGCCGCGATGAAGTGGGGCGTGGAGGAGGCCGGCATGGTGCGGTTCAGGGCGTAGGCCGTGGGCGCCGCGCCGATCAGGATCAGCATGATCAGGCCCATGCCCTTCTGGCCGTCGTTGGAGCCGTGGGCGAAGGACACGCCGGTGCAGGTGAGGACCAGCAGGCCGCGGATCCACCAGGGCGGCGGGGCGTCGGCCTTGGGCTCCTCGTAGAGCTTGGGCGCGCGCACCAGCAGCTTGAGCAGCAGCAAGGCCCCGGCGGCCAGGACGAAGCCCATCAGCGGGCTGAACAGCAGGGCCTGGAACACGCTCATGGCCTGGTTCCAGTCGACCCCCGAGGTCGCCTGGCCGGCGGGGGCCATCATCTGGTTGGCCAGGCCCACCCCCATCACCGAGCCGATCAAGGCGTGGGACGAGGAGTTGGGGATGCCGAAGGCCCAGGTGCCGAGGTTCCAGATGATCGCCGCCAGCAACAGGGAGAACACCATCGCGTAGCCCGCCCCGGACCCGACCTGCAGGATCAGTTCGACCGGCAGCAGGGTGAGGATGCTGTAGGCCACCGTGCCGGCCGAGGTGAGCACCCCGATCAGGTTGAACAGGCCCGACCACACCACCGCCACCACCGGCGGCATGGAGTGGGTGTAGATCACCGTGGCCACGGCGTTGGCCGTGTCGTGGAAGCCGTTGACGAACTCGAAGCCGAGCGCGATCAGCAGGGCCAGGAAGAGCAGGGCGAACACCCCGACGGCGACCGTCTCGTGCGCGTTCTGGATATCGTCGATCAGGCCGTGCAGGCCATAGCCGATGCCCAGGGCCAGCACGGCGAAGAAGATGATGCCGGCGACCGGGCTATGCTTCTGGTCGAGCTTGGGCTTGGCTGCCCCCACCCCCAGGACGTCCGTTACGACCGCGTCAGTCATGGCTTCTCCCCCTGGCTAGCCGAATGACCGAAGTCTTAACGGCGGGGAGTGACAGACTCTTGAAGCTATTGCGACGTATGCGGCGGAATATGACTGCGGCGGCCTGCGCCTAGCGATGGGCCTTGGACTGGCGTTCGGCGGCGGTCTTGGGCAGGTCGGCCAGGGTCAGGAAGCCCTGGTTCATCACGTCCAGCGCCTTGAAGTGCCGGTCGGAGAGGGACAGGAACTCCTGCAGTGAGATCTTGTAGTCGAAGTTGCGGTCGGCCGAGCGTACCGGCTCGGGCTCGCGGAACAGGCTGAAGAACACCGCACCCTGGTTGGGATTGAGCTGCTCCTTGTAGATGTCGTTCGAGCCGGGCGACTCGGGCGACACCGGGGCCACGTCGCCAGGGGTCTGCAGCGCCACGCGCACGATGCCGGTCGAGAGCGCGCCGGACGGCGGCGCCAGGATCTCGGGCACGATCTTGTATTCGTAGAAGGTGACCTCCTGGCTGTCGATCACGCCGTCGCCGTTGCGGTCCAGCGTCTTGAAGAAGCGGGCGGCGTCGTTGCGCATCTCGTCGACGTCGAGCTTGCCGTCGTGGTTGGCGTCGGCCCCGTTGAACCAGGCCACGATCGGATAGGGCTCGTTCTTGGGCCCTTCGAAGGGCTCGCCGCAGGGGCTGATGAACAGGTTGATCTGGCCCGGCAGCCGCAGATCCTGCGCGGCGGCCGAAACCGAAAAGCCCGCCACGGCGGCGGCGATGAACAGGATCTTGCGCATAGTTTCCACCCGACTCCGCCGCAACGCAAACGCCGGCGACGGAGTCTGTTCTAGGCTGTGACGGCCTGCTCGACCACGGGAATCGTCTGGCTGAGCCGGCCGCCCACGCGGATCGGCTCGATGCGGCGGGCCAGGCCCGTGCGATCGTCGGTCTCCACGAACACGCCGCACACCGTGGCCGGGCCGGAGGCCGGCTGGTAGCGCCCTTGCGAGATGCGGGTGGTGAAACGGCGCAGCGGCTCTTCCTTCTGGTTGCCGATCACGCTGTCGTAGTCGGCGCAGGCGCCCGCGTCGGTCTGGAAGGCCGTGCCGCCGTTCAACACCTGGCAGTCGGCGGTGGGCACGTGAGTGTGGGTGCCGATCACCAGGCTGGCCCGCCCGTCGCAGAAGTGGCCCATGGCCATCTTCTCGGAAGTGGCCTCGGCGTGCATGTCGACGATGGCCGCGTCGCACGCCACGCCCAGCGGGCAGTCCTCCAACGCCCTGTCGACCGAGGCGAAGGGGTCGTCCAGCGAGTCCATGTGCACGCGGCCGAGCAGGTTGATCACCAGGATGCGCCTGCCGCCGGACACCTCGAACAGCCAGGCGCCGCGGCCCGGCGCGTCGGACAGCACCGGATAGTTGAGCGGCCGGATCAGGCGCGGCTCACGCACGATGTAGGTGAGCGCCTCCTTCTGGTCCCAGGAGTGGTTGCCGAGCGTGATGCAGTCGGCGCCCGCGGCGAAGATCTCGTTCGCGGTATTCTCGGTGATGCCGAAGCCGGAGGCGGCGTTTTCGCCGTTGACCACTACGAAGTCGAGCCCGAGCCGCCGGCGCAGGCCCGGCAGGTGATCGGTGAGGCCGTCGCGGCCCGAACGGCCCACCACGTCGCCAAAGAAAGCCAGTCGCATCAAAAGTCCTTTCGGAGGCGATGATAGCCGGATTCCGTGAGGATGGCGTCCAGAGGCTGATCATGGGCGTCGCGCGGGATTCGGTCCGTCTCCTGCCCCGCATAGGCGAGGCCGATCACGAACAGCCGGCCGGTGCCTCTCAGCGCGACCAGGGTGCGGTCGTAGTAGCCGCCGCCTTGCCCCAGACGGTAGCCCTGGCGGTCGAAGGCGATCAGCGGCGCGATGACCAGATCGGGCGTCAGGGCCTCCGCCGCCTCGGTCGGCGAGGGGATGCGGGCGGCATCGGGCTCCAGCGGCTGGTCGGGCGCCCAGGCGCGGAACAGCAGGGCCGCGTGCGGCGCGGGCGCGACCGGCAGGACGATGCGGGCGCCCGCCGCCTCCAGCTTGCGCAACACCGGCCAGGGGCTGAGCTCGGCGCCGAGGGCGTGGTAGCCGGCGACGACCGCGAAGGGCGGCAGGTCTTCCAGGGACAGGCAGGCTGCGGCGCGCTCGGCGGCGTCGGGATGGAGGGCGGCCAGGTCGCGACGGCGGGCGCGCATGGCCCGGCGAAGGTCGTCCTTGGTCCGCAGGAGGTCGGTCATGGAGGGGCTTGTCCTCCACACCGAAGGGAAAAGCCACACCGAAGGGAAGGAAGGGTGGCGGCGCCGCGAGAGCCGTGAAGGCGGTTTTCAATCCACTCGGACCTGGCTGACCAGGTGGGCGCCGTTTCGCCCAGGCCACGGCCTGGGCAAGGCACAGCTCCCAATGAGAGAGATTAAGGTCCCCGGGATGTGAAGCCTTCGACGCGAGCCGCAGCATGACCCGCCGTCGACATATGTAAGGCTCCGCCGCCGCCCCCTCAAGCGCGACAGAGTCTCATGTGCGGCGCCGTTTCGCCGCGGGGGCGCCGAGCAGGCCCGGCAGCCTAGACCAGGACAGGCAAAGACCCGCGACATACGGTCACCGCGCCTTGCCCGCAGGTTGATTCTGCCCCCACCTTTCGTGTTCAAGAACCGTTCATTGCTTCGAGCCAATAATCACGGCAATGAGTAAACGTCAAAGCGTCAAAAACAATAGTCAAGCCGAATCAGGTCTTCATCTAAGAACACTGATTTTGCTTAAACATTGAACTCGAAGCTTGAGATAAAGCCCGCAGTCGCGTCAAAAAGGGTTTTGTAAATGGTGCGCAGCAGCTACTCGGACGTGTTCGACATCTCGCACGAGCACGACCTCGACGAACAGATCCTGGCCGGAGATCTGGTCCGCACGGGAGCCAACGCCTTTCCCCATTTCCGCGTGATCGCCGTCTACGGCGACAAGGTGTGGGTGCGCGACGTGCAGTACGGCTCGGACGGCATCACCAACCTGACCCTCTGCCGCAAGATCAACGGCCCACTGAGCGCCGAAGCGGCGGAGTAGGCTCCGCCACCCCCGCAACCGATGGCGCGACAAAACGCGCCAGCAGCCAGGCGATAGCGCGGAGAGCGCGCGCTCAAGTAGCCGCCAGGCGATAGCGCAAACAAAAAGACTCCGTTTTCGCGGCCCTAGCCGCGGAAACGGAACCCGAACCGGAACACGCGCGGCTCGTCGTAGGAGCGGATGTGGTCGGCGGTCTGGTCGGTGGCCAGGGCCGTGTCGGCCAGGTTGTCCACGCCCACGAACACGCCCAGGTGAGGCATCGCCTGCCAGTCGAGGCGCAGGCTGACCAGGGCCCCCGGCGGCAGCACCAGGGTGTTCTGGTCGTCGGCGTAGCGGATGTCCTCGTAGCGCACGTTGGCGCTGAACACGACATCGCGGACCACGGTCCATTCCGCGGCGGCGGTGGCGGTCAGGCGCGGCGTCTCGGCCGGGCGCTTGCCGGTGAGTTGGGGAGCGACGGCGCCGCCGTCGACCTTGGCGTCGGTGTAGTCGCCCGCCAGCTCCAGGGTCAGGGCCTCGATCGGCTTATATTTGGCGTCGGCCTCGACCCCGGTGGCGTTGATCGCCTGCAGGTTCTGGCGCTGGATGAAGAAGCCGCCGGCCGGCACCACGCCGGCGCGCGGGAAGGTGCCGGGCCCCTTGCCGAGGGTGACGTTGGCGATCGGGTCGCGCAGCTGGTTGAGGAAGCCGGTGACGTCCCAGGTCATCGGGCCCTGATCGCGGCCGACGGCCCCTTCGATGCCGTAGAGCTTTTCCGGCTTCAGGTCCTCGTTGGCTTCAGTGACGTTGTTGGCCATGCGGAACGGCCGGTAGAGCTCGTTCAGGCTGGGCGCGCGGAACCCTTCGTAGCCGGCGGCGCGCAGATAGTAGCCCTGGCCGAGATCGTAGCGCACGCCGCCGCGGGCGGTGGGCAGGGCGCCGAACTTGTTGGCGATCGCCGGATCGAGGGTGATGGCGCCGGTGGAGAGCAGGCTCTCGATGCGGTGGCCGTTGGTCTGCTGCCACTGGTCGACGCGCGCGCCGCCGGTGACCAGCCACGGGCCGGCCCGCCAGGCGCCCTCGATGTAGCCGCCGACCTGCTGGGTGTCGCCGCCCGCCACGCGCCGCTTGGTGGGCAGGCCGTTGACGTAGGTGAGGAACTCGCTCTCCTGACCGGCGGTGGCGCGGAAGTCCACGCCGGCCTCGAGGCTGCCCCAGTCGGCCAGCTTGCGCACGGCGGCGTTGGCGCCGTAGCCGGTGGCCGGGGTCGCGTACTGGGCGTTGGACAGGGTCGCGGTGTTGCGGCCGGCGGCGATGGCCGCGGAGCTGTTGGACAGGTTGCTCTGCCGCACCCAGCCCTGCACCCGCCAGCCGAGGTGGGTGGCGTCGGGCTGCGCCGCCAGGGTGACGGCCGCGTCGTCGCCGCTGGAGGCGGAGTTGGCGAACAGGGTGCCCGAGGCGCGCTGTTCGCGATAGCCGCCGCCCTCGGCGGTCAGGGCCGCAAAGCCGAGGTCGACGACGCTCTTGCCCGTGGCGCTCCAGTCGTGCAGCGCCAGCGGCGAATCCGCCGCGCCGCGCCCTTCGCGCACGGGAATCCAGTGATCGCCCTGCTCGCTCTGGGCCGCGCCGAACAGCTGCACCTTATCGTTGACGGCGCCGCCGGCCGAGCCGGAAACCTTCTGCTCGCCGAGGTCGCTGGCCTCGCCTTCCAAGGTGACGTGGCCGCCGTCGACCTGGGACCGCTCGTCCATCGCGATCACCCCGGTCAGGGCGCCAGCGCCATAGGGGCCCGCGCCCGCGCCGCGCACGATCGAGATCTGGCGGATCGCGTCCATGGGGATGCTGGTCCAGATCAGCCAGTTGCCGAAGGGGTCGTTCTGCGGCACCCCGTCGACGGTGACCAGGGCGCGGCCGGCGGCCGTCGGCCCGATCGAGCGCAGCGAGACGCCCTGGGTGGTGGGGTTGGCGCCGGCCGAGGAGCCGCGGCGGAACAGCGACACGCCCGGCGAGGTCTCCAGCGCCCGGTCGAGGCGCGGCAGGGTCTGGATTGCGTTGGCGTCGACGTTGACGATGGAGAAGGCGGCGTCGGCCAGGGAGGTGGGCAGGCGCGCGGCGTTGACCACCACGGTTTCCACAGCCGGCGGCTGATCGGCGACCATCACCATTGATTTTCCCCCTTGGCCTTGGGGCCGACCGCCCCGCGCACACTCTGTATTGTGGCGTGGGCGGACTGTTGCCCTGAGACGAGCGGCTTCGCAATGGCGCCAGAGCCACACTGCTCATTATGTCGGCGTGGCAACACAGCGAAGCTTCGACTGGGCCTTCGGCGCTTTGGGAAGGACGCGGTCAGTCGCCGGGGCGCGCCAGTTGGTGCAGGGCGATGGCCCCCGCCACCGCCACGTTCAGCGAGTCCCATCCCGGGCTCATCGGGATGCGCACGGTGCGGGCGCGAGCCATCAGGTCAAGCGGCAGGCCGGGGCCCTCGGCCCCCAGCAGCACCGCCGAACGCGCCGGCGGCGTCACCGAGGCCAGGACCTCGCGGCCTGCGGGGCTCAAGGCCAGCGCCTCGAAACCGGCCGCCTGCATCACCGCCACCGGGTCGTCGCCCGCCGCGAACCGCGCGAACGGCACCGTCAGCGCCGCCCCCACCGACACCCGGATCGCCTTACGGTAGAGCGGATCGCAGCAGTCCTGACCCAGCAGCACCGCGCCGGCCCCGAAGGCGGCGGCGGCCCGGAACAGGCCGCCCATGTTGTCGTGGTTGCCGATGCCGAACACGGCCAGCACCACCGACCGCCCGGTCAGGCCGGCCAGCAGGTCGGCGGCGCTCCGCTCGGCCGGGCGGCGGCCGATGGCCAGGATGCCCCGGTGGATGTGGAAGCCGACCACCGCGTCGAGCACCGCCTGGGACGCCGTGTAGACCGGGGTGGCGGGCGGCAGGCGCTGGAGGATCGGCTGGAGGCCCTCCACCCGCTTGCCGTCGATCAGCAGGGCCTCGAGCAGCCCCTGGCCGGCGGCGGCGGCCAGCACCACCTCGCCCTCGGCCACGAAACGGCCCTGGCGGCCGACCAGGTCGCGCTCGCGCACCTTCAGGAACGGCTCGACGCGCGCGTCGGCCGGATCGTCGATCAGAATCAGCAAAGGGCGCCTGCGGAGCGGGTCGAGGAAAAGCAGAAGCCGGCTTTGGCGCGCGCGACCCGCCCCAAAGTCAAGGGGTCGGGACTATGGCCAGCACCTTGATCTGCACCGGCGGGTTGCGATCGCCGAGCTCCACCACCTCGCCGACCTCCGCGCCCATCAGCACGCGGGCCAGGGGCGAGGCCCAGCTGATCTTGCCGGCGGCCGGATCGGCCTCGTCCTCGCCGACGATGTCGACGGTCTCTTCCGCCCCCTGATCCCGGGCGAAGGTCACCCGCGCGCCGAAGGCCACCTCCACGGCGTCCTTGGGCAGGGGCGGAGCCAGCTGGGCGCCGGTGCGCTGGTGGGTCCAGTAGCGCAGGTCGCGGCGGATCCAGGCCTCCTCGGCCTCGTCCGGCCCGGCCGACAGGGCCGCTTCCAGGGCCTCGAGCTTGGCGTCGATCATCTTCAGCCCGTGGGGCGTGACCCAGTTGGGCAGGTTGGACACCTTCAGCTCGGGGGGCGCTTCGGATCGGACCTGGTCGTCTTCGCGGACAAACGCGCGGCTCATGCACATCTCCGGCCCCGCCCGACTGCGGAGCCATGCTGGCGTAAGGCCAAGATGTGAAGTTCGGTTGCCTCCGGGCGCTGGAAAAGCGCCGCGCCCGGACAATATGTCTCAGCCAGCCAGGGCCAGGTGACGGCCGGGCTTGACCACGCGGCCGGCCAATTGGCCGTCGCGCAGGAAGATGTGGATCTCGGCGCTCACGCCGCTCTTGACCAGCTTGTCCGCCAGCCGGCGGGCCGCCGCCTCGGCCTTGGCCCCGCTGAGGAACATCATCTCGCTGTCGAACCCGTCCGACCGCACCGACCAACCGTCGCCGAACGGCTGCACCGAGATAATCCGGTTCATGAGGCGCTCCTACCGACGTCCCAGCGATAGTCGTGTGAGATGTAGGGGCGATGACCGGCTCGTAACACCGGCGCGCGGTCACGATATTTTTTGTCGCGCGGCAGGCGAAATTCCTGGCGAGCGCGCGCAAATGCCGCGCTGGATCGGCCGGCCACGGCCCCGCCGGTTCCTCGAATGGCTAGGAAAATCCCCCGGCCCTGACCTATCGTGGCGCAGTCGAGGGAGGACAGGACCTGTACATGGACGGGGCGGGCGGACCGGAACGGCCGAACGACCTGCTGGACGCCTATCTGTCCAGGCGGGACGACCTCGTCCGCTTCTTCGCCGCCCGGCTGCGGTCGATGACGGCGGCCGAGGACCTGGTGCAGGACCTCTATGTCCGCGTCGCCTCGCTGGAGGGCGGCGAACCGGTCGAGAACCCCTCCGCCTATCTCTATCGCCTGGCCTCCAACCTGATGCTCGACCGCCTGCGTAGCGACCGGCGCTCGGGCGCCCGGGAAGACGCCTGGTCCCAGAGCCAGAGGCTGGAGATGGGCGGCGAGGCCGTGGCCGACGAGCCCTCGGCCGAGCAGAACGTGGCCGCGCGCCAGCGCATGGCCAAGCTGGCCCGGGCCGTCGCCGAACTGCCGCCCAAGACCCGCCGGGCCTTTGAGCTGCACAAGCTGGAAGGCCTGACCCAGGAGGAGACCGCGCGCGCCCTGGGCGTGTCGCGCAAGACCGTGGAGAAGCAGATTTCCGCGGCGCTCCAGCGCCTGCTGGCGAAACTGAACGAAGATAGTTCATGAGCAGAAGGGTCGGATTGGGGGCGCCGCTACTTCGGCGGCGTCTTTGGAGACGTATGGAGAGCGGTATCGAGCCGCGCCGGGGGACATGGCCCAGACGAGACACATGGCCGACCAGGCCCTGACCAAGCAAGCCGCCGACTGGGTGGCCCGCCTCGGCGGGCAGCCCGGCGAGACGGACTGGCTGGCGTTCGAAGCCTGGCTCGGCGGCGGCGATCAACGCCGCGCGGCCTACGACCAGGCCCTGGCCCTGTCGCTGGCCGTGGAGGATCACGCCACGATCCTGAGTGACCGGCTGGGCGACCATCTGGCCGGCCTCGCCGATCGCCCCGCGCCCCGCCGCAACGCTTCCCTGTGGGGCGGCGGCCTGGTGGCCGTGGCCGCGGTGGCGGTGACCTTCGCCGCCCTGCATCCCCGCCTCGATCCCAAGGCCACGGTCTACGCCACGGCCAAGGGCGAGCACCGCGACATCGTCCTCGCGGACGGGACCCGCATCGCGCTCAGCACCGACACCCGTCTGTCGGTGACGATGCAGAACGACCGGCGCGAGCTGACCCTCGCCTCCGGCGAAGCGGCCTTCCAGGTGGTGCACGACCCCCGCCGCCCGTTCCTGGTGCATGTGGGCGACCGGGTGCTGCGCGACATCGGCACCGAATTCGACGCCGCGCGCCACGACGGCCTGATCTCGGTCACCGTGCGCGAGGGCGTGGTCGCCCTGGAGCGGCCCGAGGACAGCCAGCGCCGCCTGACGCTGAGCGCGGGCAGCCACGCCGAGCACCGCGAGGGCAGCCAGGAAGTGTCGGTGATGGCGGCCAACGCCGACGACGCCTTCTCCTGGCGCGCGGGCCGCCTGATCTACCGCAACCGTCCCCTCGCCGAAGTCGTCGCCGACCTCGACCGCTATGGCGACGACCAGATCAAGGCGGTCGGACCCGCGGCCAACCTCAGGTTCACCGGCGTCCTGACCATCGACAACCAGTCCGCCATGGTCCAGCGCCTGGCCGGCCTGCTGCCCGTCGCCGCATCCAGTAAGGATGGCGTCATCCTGTTGAGCGAGCTAAACAGCAAGCAATAACAGGAACAGGACGACGGCTTGCTCGGGCGGCGCGTTCGGACATCGGCCGCGGCGCGGCTGGGCGCAACCGCCGTCGCGGCGGGATCGGCGCTGCTGATCGCGCCCTCGGCCTTCGCGGCGGCGCCGTCCTATGACTTCCACATCCCGCCCAAGCCGCTCAGCGAAGCCCTGATCGATTTCGCGGTGCAGTCCAACCTGTCGATCGGCGGGGTGTCGGCCTGCGGCGGCCGCAGCGAGGGCCTGCGCGGGCGATATTCGGTGGACGAGGGGCTGAGGCGCCTGCTCGAAGGGGCCAATTGCCGGTTCCGCCGCGTGGCCTCCGACACCGTGCGTATCCTTCCGCTCGACCGCGCCCCGCCGACCCCGCCGCCGCCCGGCCCCGAGGCGCGGCCCACGCCGCCATCGCCGCCGCCGCCCGAGCCCATGGCCGTCCTGCAGGAGGTGGTGGTGAACGCGACCAAGCGGGCGGCCGCCGTGGACCAGCTGCCCTACGCCGTCAGCGCGCTCGACGCCGAGGCCCTGCAGACCGCCGGAGCGGTCGACATCGACGACGTGGCCTCGCAGCTGGCCAGCTTCTCCACCACCAACCTCGGGCCGGGTCGCGACAAGATCCTGCTGCGCGGGCTGTCGGACGGGGTGTTCACCGGCCGCACCCAGTCCACCGTCGGCGTCTACCTCGACGACGTGCCGATCACCTACAACGCCCCCGACCCTGACCTGCACATCGGCGACCTGGACACCATCGAGGTGCTGCGCGGCCCCCAGGGCACGCTCTACGGCGGTGGCACCATGAGCGGCATCTACCGCATCGTCCCCCGCAAGCCCGAGCTCGATGAGGTGTCCGGCTCGTTCCGCGGCGGCCTGGCCGAGACCCAGGGCGGCGGTCTCAGCAACCAGGTCGAGGGCATGGTCAACGCGCCCCTGGTCAAGGACCGCCTGGCGATCCGGGCGATGGCCTACCAGGACGTGGAAGGCGGCTACATCGACGACATCAACCTGCACCAGGCCCAGATCGACCGCAGCGTGCGCACCGGGGGCCGGGCCTATGTGCGGGGCGACCTGGACCCCAGCACGACCGTCACCGTCGGCGGCGCCTACCAGGAGATCCACTCCAACGACACCCAGTACATCAGCCCGTCCCTCGGCCGGCTGCACCGCGCCAACCTGGTGCGCGAGGCTTCCGACAACAACTTCGGCCACGCCGAGGCGGTGATGGAGAAGATCGGGTCGTGGGGGGTGTTCCGCTCGACCACCTCCTGGGTGCGCCACGACTTCACCAGCCGCTCGGACGCCACCACCGCCCTGCCGCTGTTCAGCGCCACGGCCACCGGCGTCGGCTCCTACGACGAACCCAGCAAGATCGACATGCTGGTCGAGGACGCGGTGTGGACCTCGCCGAGCTCGGGCCGGCTGCAGTGGCTGATGGGCCTGTTCGGCTCGGTCACCCAGGAGCAGACCGACGCCTTCGTGCGCGCCGCCGACATGGCCGGCTCGCCGACCCAGCTGCTCTACCAGGAGCACCGCGGCGACAACCTCGCCGAGGGCGCGGCCTATGGCGAAGCCACATGGTCGTTCACCGATGCCCTGCAGGCGACCGTGGGCCTGCGCGCCTTCGCCACCCGGGTGGGCACCCAGTCCACGGTGGAGGACCCGCAGTCGCTGCAGCAGCGGCTGTTCAAGGGTTCGGTCACCTCCAGCGGCGCCTCGCCCAAGCTGGCCCTCAGCTACCGCCTGCCCGACCAGCAGCTGCTCTACGTCTCGGTCGAGGAGGGCCACCGCCCGGCCGGCTTCAACACCGGCGGCCGGATCGGCCAGGTGTTTCTGCCCAGCTCCAGCCAGCCCGGCGTCCACCGCGAGTTCGCCGGCGACGAACTGTGGAACTTCGAAGTCGGGGCCAAGCTGTCCCTGTTCGGCGACCGCCTGCGCCTGCGCGCCGCCGGCTTCTACGACATCTGGAGCAACATCCAGACCGACCAGTTCCTGATCTCGGGCCTGTCCTACACGGCCAACGCCGGCAACGGCCGCGACATCGGCTTCGAGAGCGAGGCCACGATGCGGATCACGTCCGCCTGGACCGTGCAGGCCAACGTCCTGGTCGACCAGCCGGTTCTGCAGCAGGCGTTCGTCGGCTTCACCGCGGGGGTCAACCTGCCCGGCGTGCCCGACGTTCTGGCCGGCGGCCGCACCGAATACCGCTTCCCCCTGCCCTACGGCATGATGGGGCTGGTGTCGGCCGACGCCCGCTACGTCGGCCGCTCGCAGTTGACCTTCAACCCCATCATCGTCGCTCCCATGGGCGGCTATGTGCTGGGCCGGCTGTCGGCCCAGGTGTCCTACGGGCGCTGGCGTCTGGCCGCCTTCCTGTCCAACCCGACCAACGAGACCGGCAACACCTTCTCCTACGGCAACCCGTTCAACTTCCAGCAGGTTCGGGAAGTCACGCCGCAGCGGCCGCGCAGCCTGCGCCTTCTACTTTCGGCTGAATTTTGATCGACCGCACAACCTGACAGGCCCAGTGGTTCGACTTGAACCGAGATATCAAGCTCTGGCGCGATACCACGCCCGACTTGCTCGCCTGACGGTTCAAAAGTGATTCGCTCGTGACGGGTGAACAGCGGCCAAGAGGCGTTGGGCGGCGCAACATTTCGATACTTAGCACCCAAACGGAGCCAAGGTAGCCGCAGTAGGAAAATCTGGTTTTCGCATTTTTCTGCAGATATATACTTGGCGGCGGCACACTTCAGTATTAGATGGTCGCAACCCCCGCGGAGGACCGAAGTGGAAGACAACACCGAGCTCTTGACCCTGACGGCGGACATTGCCGCTGCCTATGTCTCCAATAACACTGTGCAGGCTTCGGACGTCCCGTCGGTGATCCAGACGATTTATCGCGCGCTCGCCGGCGTCGGCGCCGCCGCCGCCCCGACGCCCGAGCCGCAGAAGCCGGCCGTGCCGCTCAAGAAGTCGATCACCCCCGACTATCTGATCAGCCTGGAAGACGGCAAGAAGTACAAGTCGCTGAAGCGCCACCTGCGCACGCAGTACAACATGAGCCCGGACGACTACAGGGCCAAGTGGGGCCTGCCGAAGGACTATCCCATGGTGGCGCCGAACTACGCCGCCTCGCGCTCGGCCCTGGCCAAGAGCATGGGTCTGGGCCGCGGCGGGGCCGCCAAGGGCGCCAAGCCCGCCCCCAAGGCCCGCTCGCCGCGCAAGGGCTGAACGCCCGAGCCCGAACGAGGCTCTTCTCAAGACGACAAGCCGGCCAGGCTCCCTGGCCGGCTTTTTCTTCGCGCCATCGCCTGGCGGCGACCCGAGCGCGGGCGGCTCAGAACCTGCCCGCCTGGAAGTCGAGGAACGCCTGGCGCAGCTCGCCCTCGGTGTTCATGACGAACGGGCCGTACTTGGCCACCGGCTCGCGCAGGGGCTTGCCGGCCACCAGGATCAGGCGGCCGCCGTGGTCGGACTTCAGATTCACCGCGCCCTCGGCCGTCAGGACGGCGATGGTCCCGCGCTCCAGCGGCCGCCCGCCGATCTCGGCGGCGCCCTCGTAGACATAGGCGAAGGCGTTGTGGCCGGGCGGCAGGTCCACGCTCAGCCCGGCGCCCGGCTCGAGGCGGAAGTCGGCATAGAACGGCTCGGTGGCGCCGGCCTCGACCGGACCCTTCACGCCCCAAAGCTCGCCTGCGATCACCTTGGCGGTCACGCCCGGCGCCGGCTCGGTCACCGGGATCCGCTCGGGCGCGATGTCCTGGTAGCGGGGCGCCGTCATCTTGTCCCTGGCCGGCAGGTTCAGCCACAGCTGGAAGCCCTGCATCAGGCCCTGCTCCTGCTCGGGCATCTCGGAGTGGACGATGCCGCGGCCGGCGGTCATCCACTGCACCGAGCCGGCGGTCAGCAGGCCCTCGTTGCCCTTGTTGTCACGATGGCGCATGCGCCCGGCCAGCATGTAGGTGACCGTCTCGAAGCCGCGGTGGGGATGGTCGGGGAAGCCGGCGATATAGGCCTCGGGGTCGTCCGAGCCGAATTCGTCCAGCATCAGGAAGGGGTCGAGGTCCGGCAGGGCCGGCTGGCCGATCACCCGCGTCAGCTTCACCCCGGCGCCGTCGCTGGCGGCCATGCCCCGGCCCGTCCAGGCCACGCGGCGTTCAGTTTTGGCCAAGTCGCCTTGGGAAAGCGTGTCGCTCATAGAAAATCTCCCGACCAGAGGCCTGGCCGGGAGATGGGGTAGCATAGCCGGAATTGGTAGTGGACGAGCCGCGCTCGACCAGGCGCTAGCCGATAGCACAAGGACGACTCGGGCTTACGCCTTGGCCTTGTGCTCGATCAGCGCCGGCTGCTTGGCGGCTTCCTGAGCGCGCTCCATGCCCTTGCGGATAAGCTCGGCGGTCTCCTCGGGATCGGCCCAACCGACGATGTGGGTGCTCTTGCCCTTCTCCAGGTCCTTGTAGTGCTGGAAGAAGTGGGCGATCTGCTCGGTCATGATCGCCGGCAGCTGGCGCCACGAACTGATGCCCGAGTGGAAGGGGTGCAGCTTGTCCACCGGCACCGCCAGGATCTTCTCGTCCTTGCCCGCCTCGTCTTCCATGAGCAGGGCGCCGATCGGGCGGCAGCGGATCACCGCGCCGGGCACCACCGGGGTCGGGCCCACCACCAGGATGTCGCAGGGATCGCCGTCGTCGGCGAGGGTGTGCGGGATGAAGCCGTAGTTGCCCGGATAGAACATGGCGGTGTGCAGGAAGCGGTCGACGAACAGCGCGCCGGAATCCTTGTCCATCTCGTATTTGACCGGCTCGCCGCCTTGCGGGATCTCGATCACGGCGTTGACGTCGTAGGGCGGGTTCGCCCCCGTGGCGATGCGGGTAATGTCCATGGGACTTTCGACCATTCGGATATCGGCGCAGCGGATGCGCCGGTGGGAGGCCGGCTCCCTACCACCGGATTTGCTGCAACGCAAAACCCAACCGCCCCGCTTTTGGTCAATACGGACAGCCACCGACATCTTTTGAAACAAGAGTTAAGGCCGGGGTAGGGATTGCCCCCCAATCCTCCAACCTTACATGTCCCTTACACCGATCGCCCTCGACCCGAGCCTGCTGACCGCCGCCTTCAACGCGAAGGCGGGGATCTCCGGCGTTGGCCGGGCGACGGGTTCGGGCGGCGGAAACTCGGCCACGGCGCCCCTGCCGCCGTGGAGGCTGATCCAGACCGCTTCGCCCGGGGCGATCAGCGACTTGGTGCGCGGGGTGCTGGTGGGCGGCAAGTTCATCGACGTCGATTCCGCGCGCCTGACCGCGCCGGTGTCCGACAAGGCCAGCGCCGCCAACTACAAGAGCCTGTTCGGTCTCTACCAGGGGCTGACGGCGCTGAGCGGCCTGGCCGACCTGGCCGCCGGCAAGACTGTCGGCGCCTATGACCAGGCGCGCTACCAGAAGGCGTTCCAAAGCGGCATGACCGAGTTGCAGGCCTTCCTGAACCACGAACCGTTCAAGGGCTTCGACGTGGTCCAGGGCAAGGTCTCCTCGAGCCTGAAGACCACGATCGGGGCCAAGGCCGAGACCGACACCTATACCACCGGCACGGTCTACGCCGGAGCGGTCAACGGCGAGGTCCCCGCCTTCCAGGGGGACGTGCGCTTCTCGGCCCAGGTGGTGAAGGGCGGCACGACCTCGGCGGTGGCCTTCGACCTGTCGGAGATGGGCGCCACGCCGCGCACCATGGGCAATGTGGTCAACTATCTGAATGGCAAGCTGCAGGCCGCCGGGGTCTCGACCCGGTTCGCCTCCTCGCGCACGCCGGGGACGACGCCGACGGTCCAGGTGGGGACCAGCACGGTCAAGCTGACCCAGCAGCCCGACACCTTCGCCCTGCAGATCAAGGGCAATTCGGTGGAGCGCCTGACCCTGGCGCCCGCCGCCTCGACCCCCGCCATCTATGTGGCCCAGAGCTCGGGCACGACCGCGGGCGTGAGCCCAGACGCCCAGCAGCAGTTGCTCAAGTTCGACGGCGGCTCCGGCGCCACGGCCTCGGCGCCGGGCGACGGCCTCACCTTCCAGCGCGCCCTCGACGCCAACCTCAGCGCGGTCAAGTCCACGGTCACTGCCCCCGACGGCTCGGTCTATGTGCTGGGCGCCGCCAAGGGCGCCATCGCCGGCCAGACCCTGCAGGGCACCTCGGACGTGGTGCTGATGAAGTACGACTCCGCCGGCAACCTGGCCTTCACCCGCACGCTCGGGGCGGAGGGCGCGGCCCAGGGTTTGGCCCTGGCGGTCTCGGCCGACGGCTCACAAGTGGCGGTGGCCGGCAGCGTGAAGGGCGCGCTCGACTCCACCGACGGCAAGCTCGACTCCAAGACCACCGACACCATGGTCACCGTGTTCGACAGCGCCGGCCAGGAGCTGTGGACCCAGCGCGCGGGCGCCGCCAACGCCGACGACCAGCCCGCCTCGGTGGGGTTCGGCCCGAACGGCGAGGTCTATGTGGCCGGCCAGACCCAGGGCCCGATCTTCGGCGCCGGGGGCTCGCAGGGCTCCACCGACCAGTTCATCCAGACCTTCGGCGCCACCCGGAAGCCGCTCTACGACGGCACGGGCGCCTTCGCCTATACGCCCAAGGTCGTGAATTCGGTCCAATTCGGCACCACCGGCGTCGACCGCAACGCCGGCATGGCCGTGTCGGGGACCAACCTCTATGTGGCGGGCGTGGAGAACGGCCACGCCGTGGTGCGCCTCTACGACATCTCCTCCGGCAAGCCGGCGCTCGCCGCCACCCGCGACCTCGGCGACCTGCAGGGCGGCGACATGGCGGGGATCGCGGTGCAGGCCGACGGCTCGGTGGTCGTGGCCGGCTCGACCCACAATGGCGCGCTCGACGCGGGGACCGTCACTCAGGCCTATGCGGGGACCTACAAGGCCGCCTTCGTGGCCAGCCTCTCGGGAACCCTGCAGTCCGCCTCCGGCGATCGCCTCGCCTATCTGGGCGGGACCGCGAGCGACCAGGCCGCCAGCGCCGTCACGGTTTCGGGCGGCCTGCTCTATCTGACCGGGACCGTCT
This sequence comes from Caulobacteraceae bacterium, assembly GCA_036500495.1. GTDB lineage: Bacteria > Pseudomonadota > Alphaproteobacteria > Caulobacterales > Caulobacteraceae > BOG-938. Next base: position 7,704 of record DASYBX010000043.1, on the reverse strand, counting down.
CGACTGGGGCCAAGACCGTGGGCAAGGACGTGGTGCAGACCGCCGACGGCTTCGTCGCCGAGCTCGCCCCCTCCACCGGCCAGACGGTCTGGAGCCGGCAGTACGTCGGCCGGGGCGGCGTGGCCGCGCCCACGGGCATCGCGGTGAGCGCCCAGGGCGCCTCCGCGCTCGACAAGCTCGGCCTGCCCAGCGGCAAGGTCGACTTTTCCGCCTCCGACCAGATCGTGGCCAACACCTCGGCCCGGCCGGGCGACCAATTCTACGTCCGCGCCGGCCAGGGTGGGGCGGCCCATCTGATCACCATCGCCGCCAACGACACCTACAAGACCGTGGCCGCCAAGATCAGCCGCGCCCTGGGCTTCCAGGTCGACGTCAAGACCCTGACCGCCCAGGGGGTCACCCAGATTCAGGTCAAGCCGCTCAACGACCGCATGCAGGTCGCGCTGCAGGCCGGGCCGGTAGGCCGCGACGCCCTGGGCGCGCTGGGCATGTCCGAGGCCCTGGTCACCACCGACGCCGTCACCGCCAAGGCCACGGCCCCCGGATCGCAGAAGCACGGCGCCCTGCCGGCCACCAACAAGCTGAAAGCCTATTACGCCCTGACCCTGCCCGGCGGCCCGAACCTCGGCTCGGCCAACGACGTCAAACAGGCCCAGGCGGCCCTGCAACTGGCCCTGTCGACCGTGCGCACCATCTACGGTGACATGACCACCGCCCCGGCCGACGCCTCGGGGGCGAGCGGCGCGACGCCCAAATACCTGACCGATCGGATCGCCCAGTACCAGGCGGCCCTCAGCCGCCTGACCGGCGGCGGGTAGGATCCTCTTCGCTGCCGACTGGCGCGGAGCTGGGTGCAAGCGGGGCGCACTTTTGCTCAAGCGCGCTCCAGTTTTTCCCGGTTCCACCGCTGGCGTCCGGCGCCTAAGCCGTGGTCGCGGCTGCCCGCCGCCGCCTCCGGAGACCGCGCGTCATGGAAACCGTCACCGCCGAACTCGCGCCCGTCCGCCCCGGCGTCCTCGGCCAGGCCGCCCTCGCCCTGGCCGATGGCTTCGCCCGCGTGCTAGTGGAGAAGGGGGTGATGAGCCGCGCCGAATACCTGCGCGGCTTCGAACTGGCGATCCAGGCCTGGGAAGAGGCCGAAGGACATCCGCAACAACACGATGTTTTGTCCGCCCTGCGCAAAATAAGGCCACAAGAATAAAGCCTTAGCGCCATTTTTCCGCCCTTGTCGCTCGCCAAGCGATAAGGTCAGGTAGTTGGGAGCGGGTTTATGGGTTGGATCGTCGCCGCCGTTGGAGCTGATGACGGGCGCTTGCCTCAGGAAGCGGTCGAGGAGTTCCGCAAGATCGCGGCCACCTATCCCGCCGCGCCCTGGAAGATCGAGACCGGTCACCTGCGCAGCGGTCGCGAGCGGCTGGAGCAGATCACCGGCCGGTCCTGGGCCCACGTCGACCTGACCGCCGACGCGGTGCGCCACGACGTCGACACGCTGAAGGCCAACGCCGCCCTGCAGGAGCGCGGCGGCCTGACCGCCGCCCTGATCGCCTACCTCGAGGTGTGCGCGCGCCATGAACTGGGCCTGGAGGGAGGCGAAGGCGCCCGCGCCATGAAGCCCACGGCCCTGGCTCCCAAGCGCCAACCGATCTGATCCTTCCGGGCCGCGACCTCTGGCGCCCTTGGCAATCGCCGCGGCGCAGGGGATGAAGCAGCCATCGCCGGCGCGGAGGCGCCCCGGAAAGGACGCTGTTGAGCGCGGACCAGGACAGAGCCAGGCCTGATCGATCCAGGCCGCCTGATGGACTTGGGCCGGACAAGCTTGGGCCCGACAAGCTTGGACCTGAGGGACCTGACGGCCGGGCTCCGGCCGAGGGCGCCCGCACGGTCTGGCGTCGGCTGTGGCTGCCGGCCCTGCTGATGGCCCTGATCGTCGCCGGTCTGTGGGGCCCGAACCTGCTGCGGCCGCCCCCGCCGGCCTGGACCGTCTACAACAACGTCAAGGGCCAGATCCGCCGCATCGTCATGGCCGACAAGTCGGTGATACGCCTGAACGGCGCCGCCCAGGTGCGGGTGGTGTACGAGGACGACGACCGCCGCGCGGCCGTGGGCCAGGCCGAGGCCGCCTTCACCATGACCGACAACGGCGACCGGCCGTTCCTGATCGACAGCGGCGACCGGGTGATCCAGTCGGACGGCGGCGAAATCAACCTCCTGCGCCAGACCAGCCAGAACGGCGCCCGCACCGTGCTGACCATCCTCAAGGGCCAGGTTCGGGTCTATCCCCAGGACCGGGCGGCCGAGGGCGTCAACGCGGCCGCCGGAGACGAGGTGAGCTGGACCGACGGCCAGGATCCGCCGCAGGTGCGCAAGGTCAATGCGGCCAACGCCTTCGCCTGGGAGAACCATCGCCTGGCCTACGACAAGGCCCCGCTGGCCGAGGTGGTGGCCGACCTCAACCGCTATGTCGCCCGGCCGATCCGTATCGCCGACCCGTCCCTCGGCGCCCTACCCTACACCGGCGTGCTGAACGTCGAGGGCGAGGACATGATGCTGAAGAAGCTGGCGGCCGCCCTGCCGATCGAGGCCAAGCCCCAGCCGGCCGAGATCGTGCTGCAGAAGCCCACCCCCAAGCCGCCGAAAAAGGCCACGCTGGTGCAGTCGCTGCTGAAGCTGAACAAGCCCAGGCCCCTGCCCAAGCCGTTGCCCAAACCCCTGGCCAAACCGAAGGCCCAGGCCAAGGCTCCGTCCAAGCCGCGTCCGCTGCCTGTTTCGCCGCCGCCGCAAGGCGCGCTAAGACAGGGGCTGCAACCCTAGACCACGGGAACCGCCGCCATGGACGCCGCGCTCGCCGACCGCCTGCTGATCCGCAATCTGGTGGACGACTGGGTGGTGTCGCGCGACGCCGGCGACTGGGACCGCTTCCGCACCGTGTGGCATGACGACGGGTGGATGATGGCCACCTGGACGCAAGGCTCCTTCGAGCACTTCATCCAGATGACCGTCGAGGGCTGGGCCAAGGGCGTGTCGATCCTGCATTTCCAGGGCGCCCACAGTTCCGAGATCAAGGGCGACCGGGCCATCGCCCAGACCAAGATGACCATCTCCCAGCGCGCCGCGGTGCATGGGGTGGTGTGCGACGTGGTCTGCACCGGCCGCTTCTACGACTTCATCGAGCGCCGCGGCGGCCGCTGGGGCCTGGTCCTGCGCCAGCCGATCTACGAGAAGGACCGCATGGACCCGGTCGACCCCGCCGCCCAGCTGTCGCTCGACCCCGGCTTGCTGGCCAGGTTCCCCGAGGGTTACCGTCACCTGGCCTATCTGCAGAGCCAGATCGGCTATCCGGTGAAGGACGACATGCCGGGCCTGTGGGGCGAGAAGGTCGAGGCCCTCTACGCCCAAGGCCGCCGCTGGCTCGCCGGCGAGATCGACAAGCCGCGCTGATCAGGACGAGGGAGGCACGCGATGGCGCTGAAGGTGATCGGATCGGGGCTCGGGCGCACGGGCACCAAGTCCATGCACACCGCCCTGAACCGGCTGGGGTTTGGCCCCTGCCACCACATGGTCGAGGTGTTCATGCACCCCGAGACCATGCCGCTGTGGGTCGCGGCGGCGAAGGGCTCCAGCGACTGGGACCGATTGTTCGAAGGCTACTGCTCGATGGTCGACTGGCCGGGCGTGCAGTACTGGCGCGAGCTCGCCGCCCACTATCCGGACGCCAAGGTGCTACACACCACGCGCGACGCCGAAGCCTGGTTCGACTCGACCCAGGCGACCATCTTCAACCCGGTCAACCTCGAGCGGTTCTCCCACGGCGGCCCAATCGCCGAGTTCTTCTCCGTCGCCCTGGGCGAGGTGAAGGAGCGTATCAACGACCGGGCCTACATGATCGACTACTTCCACCGCCACGAGGCGGAGGTGAAGGCGACCATCGCGCCCGAGCGGCTGCTGATCTATCCGGTGGGCTCGGGCTGGGAGCCCCTGTGCGCCTTCCTGGGCGTCGAGGTTCCCGACGAGCCCTATCCGTCGGAGAACTCGCGCGCCGATTTCGCCCAGCGGTCCGCCGCGGTGGCGGCGGGCCTGAACGCGGCCCACTGAGGCCCGCTATTGCCCGTCAGCGCGAAGGCTGGGCGAACTCTTCCGCCGCGTAGCCCTGGAAATAGAGCAGGGCGGTGAGGTCGGCGTGGTCGATGCGACAGTCGGCCTGGGCCGCCACCACCGGCTTGGCGCGGTAGGCCACGCCGAGGCCGGCCTCCTCGATCATGGCCAGGTCGTTGGCCCCGTCGCCGATGGCGATGGCCGAGGACGGGTCGACGCCGAGGCGCGCGGCCTCCTCGCGCAGGGCGGCGAGCTTGGCCTCGCGGCCGAGGATCGGCTCGTGCACGGCGCCGGCCAGATGGCCGCCGTCCTCGACGAAACGGTTGGCGCGGTCGGCATGGAAGCCGCACGCCGCGGCCACCCGGCCGGTGAAGAAGGTGAAGCCGCCCGACACCAGCACGCAGCGCACGCCGTTGGCGCGCATCGTCTGCACCAGGGTGAAGGCGCCCGGGTTCAGCCTGACCCGCTCGTCGTAGCACTGCTGCAGCGCCGTGTTCTTCAGGCCCTTGAGCATGCCGACTCGCTCGCGCAGGGCGCCTTCGAAGCCGATCTCCCCGCGCATGGCCCGCTCGGTGATGGCGGCGACCTGGTCCTTCACCCCGGCGAAGTCGGCCAGCTCGTCCAGGCACTCGCAGCCGATGATGGTGGAGTCCATGTCGGCGACGAACAGGGCCTTGCGGCGGCCCTCGGCCGGCTGCACGGCGAAGTCGACGGGCAGGCGCTCCAGGGCTTCGTTCACCCTCGCCCTCACCGCGGCCAGGACCTCCGGGGCGCCGAGGACGGTGGGCGCTTCGAGCGCGATGTCGAGGGCGCCGGGGCCCAGCACGCGGCGGCCGGTCACCTGGACCGACAGGGGCGGAAGGGCGCGCTCGGCGCGCTCCTGGGCGGCGGCGATGGTCTTGGGATCGGGGGCGACGAGGGTCAGGGCCAGATGCATGGGCGCGGGTTAGACGGCTCTCCCCGTCCCTTCAAGTCCCCGCCGCGCTTAATGCAGCGGGGTGACCGCCCGCCCGCCCGCACCCGTCCTGCTGATCGCCGGCCCGACCGCCAGCGGCAAGTCGGCCCTGGCCCTGCGCCTGGCCGAACGGCTCGGCGGCGAGATCGTCAACGCCGACGCCCTGCAGCTCTACGCCGACCTGCGGGTGCTCAGCGCGCGCCCCACGGCGGCGGAGACGGCGCGGGCCCCGCACCACCTGTTCGGCGTGGCCGACGGCGCCGACGGCTGGTCGGTGGGCCGCTGGCTGGACGCCGCCCTGCCGATCCTGGCGGGCGCCGCCGCGCGCGGCCGCCGCGCCATCGTGGTCGGCGGCACGGGCCTCTACTTCCGCGCCCTGACCCAGGGCCTGGCCGACATCCCCGCCGTGCCGGTCGCCGTGCGCCAAGCGGCCGCGGACACCTGGGAGCGTCTCGGCGAGGACGCCTTCCGCCGGCAGTTGGCGGCGCGCGACCCGGCGGCGGCGGCCCGCATCGCCCCCGGCGACCGCCAGCGCCTGCTGCGCGCCTTCGAGGTCGCGGAAGCCACCGGCAAAGCCCTTACCGACTGGCAGGCCGACACCACCGCCCCGCTGCGGCCGGACCGATGGCGCGCCGTGGTGCTGGAGCCTGACCGCGAGATCCTCTACGCCCGTTGCGACGCGCGCCTGCACGCCATGATGGAGGCGGGGGCGCTGGACGAGGTCCAGGCGCTCGTGGCGCGCCGCCTCGATCCCCTCGCGCCGGTGATGAAGGCCGTGGGCGTGCGCGAACTGGCCGCGTACCTGGCCGGCGACCTCTCCCTGGGCGAAGCCGTCGCCCTGGCCCAGCAGGAGACGCGCCGCTACGCCAAGCGCCAGCTCACCTGGCTCAGGAACCAGACGCCTGAGTGGGAGCGGTTGCGGGACGAGGGCGATATGGTGCGGTTCGTCCCAGGCTCCTGAGCCACACTCCTGTTCGAGTGACCGACCCTTGGGGCTACTTCAGCTGCCCGTTCATCGCCAGCTTCATGCAGCCGGGGCGGGGCTCGTCGGCGGACACCACCTTGACCACGCCCTGGGCGTCGGGCTTGGCGTAGAGGGTGTAGTAGCAGGTGGTCTGGCTGACGCCGGCGGCCTTGATCTCACCCCTGCGCGCGGGCGCGACCGTGGCCGAGATCGAGGAGGACTGCCACTGGAAGCCCTTGCGGCCGTCAGGCATGTCCCACTGCTGGCTGGGCGGGCCGTTGGCCGCCACCAGTTCGTCCACCGGATGCCCGATGGGGCTGTCGGGCGACAGGACCGCCTCGGGCGGGACCGGGATGGAGCTCAGCTTCGCCGTCGTGGTGCAGGCCCCGAGGGCCGCCCCCACAGCGAAGACCGTGAGTGTCAGGCGAATGTTCAATCCAGCCTCCCGGGCGGGTGCTTCCCGCATGAGCCGCCCCTAATTTGACACGAATTGGGCGTAACGCCCAAGCGTCACGGTAAATTTGATCGGTGCGGCAGATCGAGCCGGGGCCTCCGCTTGACCGGAAACACCCCGCATGGCATCACAGACGCCTCTATAGGAAGGATCACGCGTGCGCGCCATCCTCGTAAAGTCCGTGCGGCCGATATCGGGGTGATCTGACGATCACGCCGCACTCGGTCGCACGCCCAGGCCCCTAGAGGGCCTTTTTTCATGCCTGAAACCCAGCCTCACGCTAAAAGCCAGTCCGTCCCTCTAGTCTCCCGTCTTCGGGACAGTCGCCCAAGGAAAGCTCCCATGAGCACCCAGACCATCGAAGCCAAAACGAAGACCGAAACCCTGACGGGCGCCGAGATCGTCGTGCGCGCCCTGGTCGACCAGGGCGTAGACACCATCTTCGGCTATCCGGGCGGGGCGGTGCTTCCGATCTACGATGCGCTCTTCCACGAGCCGCGCCTGCATCACGTCCTGGTGCGCCACGAGCAGGGCGCCACCCACGCGGCCGAGGGCTACGCCCGCTCGACCGGCAAGTGCGGCGTGTGCCTGGTCACCTCCGGCCCCGGCGCCACCAACGCCATCACCGGCATCGTCGACGCCCTGATGGACTCCATTCCCATGGTGGTCATCACCGGCCAGGTCGCCACCCACCTGATCGGCTCGGACGCCTTCCAGGAGGCCGACACCGTCGGCATCACCCGCTCGTGCACCAAGCACAACTACCTGGTGAAGCGGGTCGACGACCTGGCGCGGGTGATCCACGAGGCCTTCCACATCGCCACCTCCGGCCGTCCCGGCCCGGTGGTGATCGACATCCCCAAGGACGTGCAGTTCCTGCCCGGCCCTTACATGGCGCCGGAAGACGCCAAGCCGCTGCACACCTACAATCCCAAGGTCGATGGCGATCAGGCCAAGATCGCCGAGGCCGTGGCGCTGCTGGCCGGCGCCCGGAAGCCGATCCTCTACACCGGCGGCGGCATCATCAATGCGGGCCCGCAGGCTTCCGAGACCCTGCGCGAGCTGGCCCGTCTGACCGGCGCGCCGGTGACCTCGACGCTGATGGGCCTGGGCGCCTTCCCCGCGTCCGACCCGCAGTGGCTGGGCATGCTCGGCATGCACGGCAGCTTCGAGGCCAACAACGCCATGCACGACTGCGACGTCATGCTGTGCCTGGGCGCCCGCTTCGACGACCGCATC
>DASYBX010000042.1:0-11538 GCA_036500495.1 Caulobacteraceae bacterium | reverse complement strand
CGCCGGCCGGGGATGTCGAAGACGCGGCTGGGCCAGCTGCTGGGCGATCACGCGATCGCCTACGAGCACCGCAAGCCGCTCGGCACTCCGCCGGACATCCGCTGGCTGTTCAAGAACGGCCGGGTGAGCGAGGGTGCCGCGGCGTTCCGCACCCACCTCGAGAGGGCCGCGGCGCCGGAGCTCGACGCCCTGGCCGCCGAGCTCGAGCACGCCGCGGCCGAGGCCTCCGATCCCCTGTGGCGCCTGCCGCTGTGGGCCGGCTACGAGGAGGCGCTCGACAGCGACATCGCCGACCTGAAGAACGACCCCGACGCCTGGGCCCAGGCCGGGTCGGTGACCGCGGCCCTGTTCCTCAAGCGCTTCGCCCCGCAGGCCGGCGCCTGGGTGCACCTGGACATCTTCGCCTGGAACCCCAAGGCCCGGCCCGGTTTTTCCGCCGGCGCCGAGGCCCAGGCGATCCGCGCCCTGCTGCGCGTGGTGCGGAACCGCTTCTCATGAGCGGGGCCGAGGCCTTCGGCCGGCGCCCGGCCGATCCCCGGCTGGTCCTGGCCCGGCCCGACCTTGCCGACGCGGCCCTGCAGGGGCTGGTGTCGGCCGGGCGCTTCGAAAAGACCACGGCGTTCCATTGCGCCGCGCCCGCCGCCGCCATCCGCCGTGATCCAAGCCCTTCGGCCGAACAGCTCGACCAGCTCCTCCATGGCGAGACCTTCCGCGTAATCGAGACCGGCCGCGGTTGGGGCTGGGGCCAGGCCGACCGCGACGGCTATGTCGGCCACGTGCTGCTGGCGGACATCCGGCCCGGCGTCGTGTCCGCCAGCCACCGCGTCGGCGCCCTGCGCGCCTACGCCTTCAGCCGCCCTGACATCAAGTCGCCGCCGCTGGCGCTGCTCAGCTTCAACGCCCTGGTCGCCGTCGAGGCCGAGCAGGGCGCTTTTCGCAAGGCCGAGGGCTCCGGCTGGATTCCCGCCCTGCAGCTGAGGCCGATCGGGGAGGTGGAGACCGATCCCGCCGCCGTCGCCGAGCGGTTCCTGGGCGCGCCCTACCAATGGGGCGGGCGCGAGAGCCTGGGCCTGGACTGCTCGGGCCTGGTGCAGCAGGCGCTGCACGCCTGCGGCCTCTGGTGCCCGCGCGATTCCGACCAGCAGCAGGCCCTGGGCCAGCCGGTCGAGGGCGGGGGCCTGGCTCGCGGCGACCTGGTGTGCTGGAAGGGCCACGTGGGCATGATGCTCGACGCGGCGCGCCTGATCCACGCCAACGCCTTCCACATGCAGGTTCAGGTCGAGCCTCTGGCCGAGGCCGTGGCTCGGATCGGGGAGCCGACGGCGCTCAGGCGGTTCAGATAGGGTTCGACCAGGCCGGGTCCTCGCGGTAGTCGAACTGCACCAGATAGACGTGCTCGCCCGGCCCGTGCCGTGCGGTCACCAGCAGGTCGTCGATGTCCTTGAAGCCGCCGCGTCGGGCGAGGTCCAGGGTGATGTCGGCCAGCGTGATCTCGCGGATCGAGATCACGTGCACCCACCCCGGTCCCAGAGGATAGCGCCCGCCGACCTTGACGTGCGGTTTCTGCCAGATGCGTACGCTGCAGGTGACCTCGCCGCGCATCACCGGCTCGCGCAGCCGCTTGGTGAAGGTCATCACGAGCGTCTAGGCGACGAGGGCCGCGCCGGCGTAGTGCTGCGCCAGGCCGTTCAGGGCCGCCGCGCCATCACCGGCGAAGGCGGAGCCGTGCATGATGGCCAGGGTGCGCGGCTGCAGGTCCGCCAGGCGGCGCAGGGCGGGGCCGGTGCCCGGGCCCATGCACATGGCGTGGAACATGTCCTCGGCCCCGATCGCAGGGCCGAGCACGTCGTGCTCCGTGATCGCGGGCCCGGCGCCGGTGTGGGTCAGCAGGTCGCCGCACAGCAGGGTCGCCGCCGTCTCCTCGAACATCACCCCCGCTTCCCACCCGTGCGGCACATGGGGCGTGTGCAGGAAACGCACGCGCTTGCCGCCCAGATCGAGGGCCTCGCCGTCGGCCAGGGCGCGCGGCGCCCGGTCGGCCAGGTCGTTGAGCGAGACATCGCAGGCCAGCTGGCCATGGGCGACCTGGGCCTGGGGCGCGGCCGCCAGCCACAGGTTCATTCCCCCGCATTCGTCCGCCTCGACGTGGCCGAAGCTGATCCACCGCAGGCGCTCCAGGGGCATGACCTTGGCCACGGCGGCGGAGATCAGCGGGAACATGCGTCGGTGCCCGCAGTGGAACAGAAGCGGCTCATCGGCATCCAGCAGGAACTGGTTGAAGCTGAAGCCGCCGGGCGCGATCTCCGGCGCCAGCGTGGACAGCCGATAGACGCCGGCCGCGATCTCGTCGACCTGGGTTTCCATGAGCGTTTCCTCCCCGTTCCGGGCCCGGGAAACGCGCCACAGTCCATGACCGCCGTCAATGGAAGCGGCGCGCCAAAACAAAAAGGGCCGCCCAGGGCGGCCCTTCTCGGAAGGTCTGGACGGCGCCGAAGCCTATTTGGCCGCGCCGGCGCCGGTCGGCTTGGTCCCCGTCGGCGGAGCAGCCGCGGCGGCGTCGCCGGGAGCGGCGTTGGAGCCCGTGCTGGGCGCGCCGCCGGTGGTCGCCGCGCCCGCCGCAGCCGCGCCGGCGGCCGGGGCCGCGCCTACAGCCGGAGCGCCGGCGGCAGCCGCCGGAGCCGCCGCAGCGGCGGCCTTGGGGTTCGGCGCCGGGATCGGCGGCGGCGAGGCGTTCAGGGTGCGCAGATAGGCGATGACGTTGACGCGGTCTTCCGGCTTCTTCAGGCCGACGAAGGTCATCTTGGTGCCGTTGATGAAGGTCCCCGGCGCCTTGAGGAATTGATAGATCTCGTCATAGGTCCAGGCCGGGTTCTTGCCCGAGAAATCCATCATCGCCGACGAATAGGCGAAGCCCGGGTGCGAGGCCGGCTTGCGGCCTTCCACGCCATAGAGGTTGGGGCCGGTCAGGTTGGGGCCGCCGTTGTCGAGGTTGTGGCAGGACTTGCACTTGTTGGCCACGTCCGCGCCCGCCTGTACATTGGCCGCCGGCAGCACCGTGCCCCAGTCGGGGATCACGTCGGCCGGTTCGCCGCCGCCGCCCGCAGTCTCTTCCTGCACCTGGATGGCGTAGCCGGGCTTTTGGGCCGGCTCGAACTTGTAGACGATGGAGGAAAGCTCTCCCAGGCCGACGATCGCCAATCCCGTCGCCAGAAGTCCGCCGGCGATTTTATTGAACGTGAGATCGCTGCTCATTTGTACCCGTTGGCCCTCGATAAGAACCCTAAGGAGGCGGGAATCGCCGAAGCGATACGTCGCCACACGCCTTGCGCGGCGCTCTGTGACACGCTACCGCCGCTGGCGCAACCCGTCGTTCGCACCTGCAAACTCTTCGTGGCGGACGAGCGTCGGATTCGCCGCAAACCGTGCTCTAGAGCCGGCAAGCGATGCCACCGCCAACTGTCTTTCGACGAGCGCTGTTACGCCAAATGAACTCCGTCGTCATCATTCCGGCCCGCATGGCCGCCACCCGCCTGCCGGGCAAGCCCCTGGCCGAGATCGGCGGCCTGCCGATGATCGTGCGGGTGCTGAAGGCCGCCGAGGCGGCGGGCGCCGGGCCGGTCGCGGTGGCCGCCGGCGATGCGGAGATCGTCGAGGCCGTCAAGGCCGCGGGGGGGCGCGCGGTGCTCACCGATCCGGCCCTGCCGTCGGGCTCGGACCGCATCCTGGCGGCGCTGGACGCCCTCGATCCGGACGGCGCCTACGACGTGGTGGTCAACCTGCAGGGCGACATGCCGTTCGTGGGGCCGCAGGTGCTGGCGGCCTGCGTCGACCTGCTGGCCCGTGAGCCGTCTTGCGACATCGCCACGGTGGTCGCCCCGGAGGACTCCGAGGCCGACCGGGCCAATCCCGACGTGGTCAAGGCGGTGCTCGCCATCCCGCCCGGCCAGGCGCACGGCCGCGCCCTCTACTTCACCCGCTCGACGCTCCACGGCGCCGGGCCGGTGTGGCGCCACATCGGCATCTACGGTTACCGCCGCCAGGCGCTCGTCCGCTTCAACGCCGCCCCGCCGTCGCCCCTGGAGCAGCGCGAGAAGCTGGAGCAGCTGCGCGCCCTGGAGCTGGGCATGCAGATCTGGGCCGCGACCATCGACAAGCCGCCGATCTCGGTGGATACCCCCGCAGATCTCGAACGCGCCAGGGACTGGGCGCGCAGGAACCCGGAATGAAGCCCAAGATTGCCTTCCAGGGTGAACTCGGCGCCAACAGCGACGAGGCGTGCCGCACCCACTTCCCCGACCACGAGCCCTTGCCCTGCGCCACCTTCGAGGAGGCGTTCGACGCGGTGGACTCCGGCGTGGCCGAACTGGCCATGATCCCGGTGGAGAACTCCATTGCCGGCCGGGTGGCCGACGTGCACCACCTGCTGCCCTCCTCGGGCCTCTACATCGTCGGCGAGCGGTTCAAGGCGATCCGCTTCCAGCTGATGGCCAATCGGGGGGTCAGGCTGGAGGACGTCAAGGTCGCCGTCTCCATGCCCATCGCGCTCGCCCAGTGCCGCGCCACCCTCAAGCGGCTCGGGCTGAAGCGGGCCAACGCCTCCGACACCGCCGGCGCCGCCAAGGAGCTGGCCGAGCATCCCGACCCGCACCGCGCCGCCGTCTCGCCGCGCCTGGCCGCCGAGCTCTACGGCCTCGACATCCTGCTCGAGGACATCGAGGACGAGCACAACAACACCACCCGCTTCATCGTCATGGCGCGCGAAGCGGCCCACCCGCCGCGCGGGGCGGCCTGCGTCACCGCCTTCGTGTTCCGCGTGCGCAACATCCCGGCCGCCCTCTACAAGGCGCTCGGCGGCTTCGCCACCAACGGCGTCAACATGACCAAGCTGGAAAGCTATATGGAGGCCGGCCGCTTCACCGCCACGATGTTCTACGCCGAAGTCGACGGCCGTCCCGACGACGCGCACCTGGCCCGCGCGCTGGAGGAGCTGAGCTTCTTCTCCGAACGCTTCGAGCTGCTCGGCGTGTTCGAGGCCGATCCCCAGCGCGAGCAACTGCAGGGCGGATGACGGCTCCGCTGGGGACAAGCCTCGGCGCGTCGTGTTTAAGTGGCCCGGACCGCCGTCGCTCCGAACGGCGGCGGGAGGACATCGATGAAGAGGCGAGTGCTGGCGCTCTGTTGCGCCTTCGCAGCGGCGGTCGCCGCCGGTTCCCATTCCGCCAAGGCGGCCGACGGCAAGGCGTGCGGCGAGGACGGCCCCCTCCACTATGTGTGCGGCGCGAACAACGTCGAGGACATGATCCAGGTCCCCGGCACGCGCTGGCTGATCGGCAGCAACATGTACGTCGGCCGCACGCCCAAGACGGGAACGGACGGCCTCTACCTGATCGACTCGGACGCCAAGACCGTGCAGCGCGCCACCATCGCCCTCGGCCCCGAGCCCAAGCGCGGGCCGTTCGCCGGCTGCGCCCCGCCTGACCTGTCCAAGCTCGCCAGCCACGGCCTGGAGCTGCGCCCGGGCAAGGGCGGCCAGCACACCCTCTATGCGGTGAACCACGGCGGCCGCGAGACCATCGAGGTGTTCCGCGTCGACGCCAACAAGGCCACGCCCGCGATCACCTGGACCGGCTGCCTGAAGTCGCCCCCCAACGCCTGGCTCAATTCCATCGCCGCCCTGCCGGACGGCGGCCTCGCCTTCAGCCGGTTCGGCGACATCGACCATCTCGACATGGTCCCGGTGTTCAAGGGCGAGGACACCGGCTTCGTCTACATCTGGGAGCCGAGCACGGGCTTCAAGGAACTGCCGAACAGCAAGATGTCGGGCACCAACGGCATGCTGGTCTCGGCCGACGGGCGCTGGCTCTACGTCAACGACCAGGGCCGCTGGCGGATCGCCCGCCTCGACCTGCGCGGCAGCCAGCCGCCGGCCTACGTCAAGCTCGACTTCCATCCCGACAACCTGCGCTGGGCGCCGGACGGCGCGATCCTCGCCGCCGGCCAGATCATCCAGGTCGGCGGCAGCCTGGGCGCCGCCAACGGCTGGGGCGTGGCCCGCGTCGACCCGAAGACCATGACCGCCAAGCCGCTGATGAACGAGCCGGGCCGCCCGGGCTTCTCCAACGGCACAGTGGCGCTCGAGGTCGGCAAGACCCTGTGGCTCGGCACCTTCCGCGGCGACCGGATCGCCTACGTCACGCTGAAATAGGCAAACCGCGCCCTAGACGCCGACGCCCAGCTCCTCGGGCGGTGGCGCGGCCTTACGCCGGTCCACGCGCGTGCTGGAGCCCGGCGCGCGTGCGCCGGCGATGTGGTCGCCGGCCCTGAGCGCCAGGGCCATCACCGTCAGGCTGGTGTTGACGCAGCCGGCGGTCGCCATGACCGACTGGTCGGCCACATAGAGGCCCTTCACTCCGTGGACCTGGCAGTCGGAGTCGGCCACCGAGGTCGCGGGGTCCGCGCCCATCCGCGCGGTGCCGGTCTCGTGCCAGAGGTAGGGCGCGCGGCGGCGCGCCAGCACCTGGTAGCCGGCGCGGCGGAAGACGCCGGCGGCGAGGCGGCGCATCCGCTCGAAGGCGGCCATGTCGTGCACGGGCGGGGCCGTGGCCGCCACCTCGTCGCCTTCGAACAGCAGGCCGGATCCCCGGCTGGGCGGGGCCTCGACGGAATAGAAGAAGGTCATCGACCGCTCGCCGACCATGCGGGCGATCCCCTTCATCGGGCCGGACGCCGTCTTCCAGAAGGGAATCTGGCCCACCGCCTGGATCACTCCCAGCCGGTGGGGCCAGTCGGGGGCGCCCTCGTGGAAGGCGTTGATGGCGAAGGTCTTGGAATGCATCGGCGGCAGGCGGCCGAGGCTCATCAGGGCGAACACATAGCCCGCCGAGTGGCCGCCGAGGTAGCGGCCGAGCGCCCCGCCGTCGCCGCCCAGGCCCTGCGGATGCTGGTCGGTGCGCGAGCGCCGCAGCAGCCTGGCGGTGTCGTAGATGCCGGCCGCCGCCACCACGCAGCCGGCGGTCACGGTCCTGACGCCGCCGGCGTCGCCCAGCACCACCGCGCGCACGCGTTGTCCATTCGCGGTGGTCTCGATCCTGAGGCATTGGGTGTGGGTGGCCAGGGTCACCTGGCCGGTGGACAAGGCCGGCCTCAAGGCGGCGATCTCGGCGTCCATCTTGGCCTCGAGCTCACACATGTAGCTGTCGCAGGTGGCGCAGAGCACGCACTTGCCGCCGGGGCCATAGTCGAGCGCGCGGGGGATGGGGGAGGTCGGCGTTCCGGCCCGCTCCAGCCGCTCGACCATGCGCGCCACCAGGGGCGCGTGGGGCAGGGGCGGATAGGGATAGGGCGAGGCCCGCGGCGGCTCGCTGGGGTCGCCCACCGCCGCCCCGTGGACGTGGTAGAGGCGCTCGGCCTGGTCGTAGTAGGGCTCGAGGTCGCCGTAGCCGATGGGCCAGGATCGGGCGCCGTCCGCCTCGGTCTGCTCGAAGTCGCTGAGGCGCATCCGGTAGAGGGCGCCGCCGTAGAACTTGGTCTTGCCGCCGACGAAGCTCATCGTCCCGCCGGGGCCGCCGATCACGTCGTACATAAAGCGGCCGATCGGCTGGCCGGGCGACAGGGGGGCTGGCTTCAGGAAATCGCCGGCCTCGACCACCAGCACCCGGGCGCCGCGCCCGGCCAGGCGGTGGGCGATAGTGGCTCCGCCGGCCCCGCTGCCGACGACGACGACGTCCCAATGGTCGCGCTGGCGGCCACCCCCCGGTCCGCTCGACCGCGATCCCTCCGCATCAAGAGCAGTCACCGACTGAGCTCCCGGACCTCCCTGTCCCTCCCACACAACGCTCGGTCGGGGCGGAAGGGTTCAGCTTGGGCGGGGCAGTTTTAGGCCGTGGCCCAGTCGCGGATCAGGGAGTGGGCGATGGCGAAGGGCGGGGGCGCGGACAGGCCGTCCGGCGCCTTGCCGTCGACCAGATCGCGGGCCTGCCCCTTGGTCAGCCACAGCACCGCGGCCAGCTCCGACATGTCAGGCTTGGCCTGGTCGTCCGACACCTCGCAGATCAGGCCGATCATCAGGTTCGAGGGGTAGGGCCAGGGCTGGCTGGAGTGGTAACGCACCGCCGTCACCGTGAGGCCGGACTCCTCCTTCACCTCGCGCGCGCAGGCCTCCTCGATCGATTCCCCGGGCTCGAGGAAGCCGGCCAGGGCCGAATAGCGGTTGGCTGTCCACGAGGCCTGGCGACCCACCAGGCAGCGGTCGCCGAAGGTCGGCAGCATGATCACGCAGGGGTCCGTGCGCGGGAAGTGCTCGGCCTTGCAGTTCGGGCATTGGCGCTTCCAGCCGCCGTCGATGCCGTTGGAGGCATGGCCGCACACCGAGCAATAGCGATTGCGCCGCCGCCATTCGAACAGACTGCGGCTGGCCGAGAGCAGGCCGGTGTCGGGAATCGGCAGGGTGGCGGCCGCCGCGCGCATCTCGCCGAACTGGCCCAAGCCCTCGAGCGGCCCCAGCGTGGGGTCGGCCTCGCCTTCCATGTCGAGGGCGAACACCGCGTCCTCGCCGTCGAGGCCGAGGAAGATCAGGTGCTCGCCGGTCTCGGCCAGCTTGGAGGCCAGCGCGGCGTCGATGAACACCAGGCTCGGCCCATGCCCCGACTCCCGCCCCAGCAGGGGTTGGCCCTGCCACAGCACCAGGGCCCGGGCGCCCGGCGCCTCCTGTTTCCGCGCGATCCACGCCGCATCGGACCGGCGATCACTGGCCCGATCCAGCGGGTTGCCGGCGAAGGCATGGGTGATGAAACGGGGGGCGGAGGCCATGCGGCGCTTCTAGCTCAACCTGTGTCCGGGCGCGACCAATCGTCCGGGCCGCGGGCCTGGATAAGGTGCGATTGGCTGTGGAGTGTCGCAACAAGACCCGCCCCGGCGCGTGCTGATCGCTTGCATGCCCTCCTCTGGCGCCCGATATAGGGGGCGGAGGCTGGCGACGGGCGTAGTCCTCGCCAACCCGGTCAGGTCCGGAAGGAAGCAGCCGTAACGAGTTTCGCTGCGGGTCGTCGTCCAGTCTCCACCTCGAGCTTCCGCAAAGGCCCATGCCCGCCGACCTTCCGCCCGAAGACCGCATGCCGGAAGATCCGCCCTGGGATGACGGGGACGCGCCCGAAGAGCGCGACGACAAGACCTTCTCCATGTTCGGGGATGAACCGGCCGCGCCGGAAACGCCTCAGAGCGTGGTTCCGCAGGCGGCCGCCGTACCCGGCCCCGCCGTGCCTCCCGGCGATTATCAGGTGCTGGCGCGCAAATACCGCCCGCGCCGGTTCGAGGACCTGATCGGCCAGGAGGCGATGGTGCGCACCCTGACCAACGCCTTCGCCTCGGGCCGCATTGCCCACGCCTTCATGCTCACCGGGGTGCGCGGGGTCGGCAAGACCACCACCGCGCGCCTTTTGGCCCGTGCACTGAACTACGACAGCGCCACCGTGCACCAGCCGTCGGTCGACCTGTCGGTGGAGGGCCGGCACTGCCGCGCGATCATCGAGGGCCGGCACATGGACGTGCTGGAGATGGACGCCGCCAGCCGCACCAAGGTCGACGAGATGCGCGAGCTGCTGGACTCGGTTCGCTACTCGCCGGTGGAGGCTCGCTACAAGGTCTACATCATCGACGAAGTGCACATGCTGTCGACGGCGGCGTTCAACGCCCTGCTGAAGACGCTGGAAGAACCGCCGCCCCACGCCAAGTTCATCTTCGCCACCACCGAGATCCGCAAGGTGCCGGTGACCATCCTGTCGCGCTGCCAGCGCTTCGACCTGCGCCGGGTCGAGCCGGAGGTGCTGATCAGGAACCTCAAGGCCATCTGCCAGGCCGAGGGGGCGCTGGTGGAGGAAGAGGGGCTGATCCTGATCGCCCGGGCCGCCGAGGGCTCGGTGCGCGACGCACAATCCCTCCTCGACCAGGCCATCGTCCAGGTGGACCGGGGCCAGACCGTCACCGCCGCCGTCATCCGCGACATGCTGGGTCTGGCCGACCGCGCCCAGACCATCGGCCTTTTCGAGGAGACCTGCCGCGGCCAGACCGCCGAGGCGCTGAAGGCCTTCCGCGCCCTCTACAACTTCGGCGCCGATCCGGCCGTGGTGATGCTCGACCTTTTGGAGCACGCCCACGGCGCCGCGGTGGCCAAGGCCCTGGGGCCGGATGCCCTCACCCTGCCGAAGGACCAGGCCGCGCGCCTGGCCGGGATCGGCGCGGTGCTCTCGGCCGGGACCCTGTCGCGGCTGTGGCAGATGCTGCTCAAGGCCTATGAGGAGGCGCGCCGCGCGCCCGATCCGGCCGCCGCCTGCGAGATGGCCCTGATCCGCCTGTGTTACGCCGCCGACCTGCCGGGCCCGGAAGAGGCGCTGAAGGCGATCCAGTCGGGCGAAAGCCCTCCGTCGACGCCCCGCGGCCCTTCGGCGCCCACGGGCGGCGGCGGCCAGTCTGCAGGCGGTCCCGGCGGCGCCGCGGCCACCGCTCGCGCCATGACCCAGCCGCAGCCGGCCGTCGCCGGCGAGGCGCAGGTCGTCCTGCAGTCGTTCGACGACCTGATGGCCCTGATCGACGCCCGCCGCGACATCCTGCTGAAGGTCGACGTGGCCCGCTTCCTGCGCCCGATCTCGTTCCGCCCGGGCGCCATCGAGTTCGAGCCCGGCCCCGGCGCGCCCGGCAACTTGGCCCAGCGCCTGGCCGTGCGGCTCAAGGAATGGACCGGCCAGCCCTGGCTGGTGGCCGCCAAGGGCGGCGGCGGGGGCGCCGAGAGCATCGACGAGCGCAAGAAGCGCCAGAAGGCCGAGGAGCGCCGGGCGATCGCCGAGGACCCCTTCATCAAGTCGGTGCTGGCCGCCTTCCCCGGCACCGAGATCGTCGCCGTCCGCACCATCATCACCGACGCCGCACCCTCAGAGGCGCCCGTCGAGGCCGACGACGAGGAAGACTGATCCTCCACCGCGTCCTCCCCCGCGAGCGGAGGAGCACGCGTTCCTGCTCAGCCGCCAGGTCTACGCGGCTTTGCACTTGTCCTTCGTGGCGAGCCTGCCCTTGACGTCGCGGCAGGATCCCTTGGCGTCCAGCTTGTAGGGGCCGGCCACGGCAGGCGTGGTGGTGGCGGCGGTCTTGGCGGTCGCCGGAGCCTTGACGGCGCTCGCGCCCCCGCACTTGTCCATCTTGGCGTAGTGCCCGTCCTTGTCGCGGCAGCGGCCGCTCTTGTCGAGCTTGTAGGGCCCGCCACCATCGGCCTTCGCCGACATCACGGCCGCGAAATTCAACGACAGGGCGACGGCCGACACGACGACGAACAGCTTGCGCATGGTGATTCTCCCCCAGGATGAGGGAACGCTCGCACTGGACTGTGACGAGCACAACCAAGGCTAAGCTTGTTTATCCGGCCGCCTGGTCGCCGGCCTTGTCGGCGGCGAGGCCGGGCAGGTGGGCCGCCAGGTGCTGGAGCACCTGCTGCGGGTCGAGCCCCAGGTGCTGGGCGATCTGCTGCACGTGTTCGTCACCGAGCACGTTCTG
>DASYBX010000041.1:0-6047 GCA_036500495.1 Caulobacteraceae bacterium | reverse complement strand
CTGTTCAGCGGCATCTGGTCCCAGAGCGTCCTGACCCGTCCCGGCATTCCGGAGATGGCCGGCGACGGCCACATGCTGTGGGCCTACTTCGCGCTGTTCTTCCTGCTGGTCACGGGCGTGGTCGCCCTGTGGGTGCTGTGGCGGGCGATGAAGACCGGGGTCGGCCCCAGCCGGAACATGCTGCACCTCACCCTGGGCCTGGCGATCTTTACCCTGCTCAACATGATCGTGGTCGCTGAGATGGGGTGGGAGATCTCCCACCAGGAGCTCAAGATCCCGTACGTCTACGGCAACACTTCGCAGATGTGGTCGCACATCCACATCATCCTGAACCACTTCCCGACGGTCGGCTTCGTGTTCGGCCTGTTCTTCTTCATCTGGGGCCTGGTGATCAAGAACGCGGTGATGGAGCGCAGCGCCCTGGTGGTGTTCGTGGCCTGCGCCGTGCTCGGCGCCTCGACCTACGTCACCGGCGCCTCGGCCATGTGGGCCCTGACCTCGCCGCCGATCCCGGCCCCGCTCGGGCCGATCTCGCAGGCGCGCATCAACGCCCACCGCGACTTCGCCCTGCTGACCCTGTTCGGTCTGGCCTTCACGGGCGCCACCGCCTGGATGGAGCTCTACCGCTACCGCTACCAGAAGCGGTTCTCGCAGAAGACGCTCTACGTGATCCTGGTCTTCGCCGTGATCACCTTGGCCATCATGGCCGAGACCGGCCATCGCGGCGGCCTGATCAACCACCCGGAGATCCGTTCCGCCACCGATACCATGACCCAGGACGCGGCCACCTTCTGGAGCCCGCAGATCGAGATCCTGATCAACAACATCATCTGGTTCGTGCCGTGGCAGACGGTGCACTTCTTCGGCTACACTTCGGTGTTCGCCACCGTGTTCGTCGTCTCCATGCGCATCTTCGGCGTGTGGAAGTCGATGCCGTTCTCGGCCGTGCACCGGATCATCCCGCTGGGCGTGTTCGGCGTCATCGCCAACGTGTTCACCGGCATGCTGATGCTGATGGCCGACACCTCGCGCTATGTGAACGAAGCGGCCTTCTGGCCCAAGATGTTCTTCCTGCCGATCGGCGCCATCGCCGTGCTCTACTTCTCGCTGTCTGATCGCCTGTGGGCGACCAAGGCCGGCGAGGAGGCGCCGATGGACGCCAAGTGGGTCGCCGCCGTGGTCCTGTTCTCCTGGACCGTGGTCATCATGGGCGGCCGCCTGCTGCCCTATCTGTTCGTCTAGTCGGGAGAGATCAAGCAGATGGTCGCTTTCAAACTCTGGGCCATGACCGTCGCCGTGGTCGCCGTCGTGGCCACGCTGATCGGCTTCGTCCTGAACCGCCTCGGCAAGGTGGCGGACCGCGGCGAACAGCCGTGATCCGCCGCACGAAAAGAAACACATAAAAGGGAGCCGAACGTGCTCGATTGGTTGGCTGCTACTGAATATTCTCAGTGGGTGCGGGAGTCCTGGGGCTGGGCCCTGGCCCTCACCGTCCACGCCTTCGGCAACGCCATCGTGGTGGGGCTGGTGCTGATCATGGCCATGCGCCTGTTCGGCCTGTTCAGGACCATCCCCTATACGTCCCTGCCGAAGCTGTTCCCCTTCATCTGGGTGGCGATCTGCTTCCAGGTGGCCTCGGGCTTCACCCTGTGGATGTCCAAGCCGGGCCGCTACGTGAAGGACGGGGTGTTCGACATCAAGTTCTCGCTGGTGGTGATCGGCGTGGTGCTGCTGGTCTACTTCCAGCGCACCATCACCCAGGAGTCGCCCCAGTGGCAGCAGGCCGGCAAGGTCACCTCCAAGGGTCTGCGACTGGCCGGGGCAGCCGCCCTGTGCTGGGCCTTCGTGATCATCATGGGCCGCCTGACTGCCTACCTCGGCTCGCTGTACGTCGCTTAACGCCTCCTCGGAGGGACAAAAAATCAGCCGCCCTTCCTCACGGAGGGGCGGCTTTTTTCTGGCCTGCGCTCGAGCAGGCCACAGGCCGGTAGCGCGAAAAAATGACCCCTACTTGAAGGTCTGCAGATAGGCGATCACGTCGTCCACGTCCTTCAGATTCTTCAGGCCCATGAAGCTCATGCGGATGTTGGGGATCGTCTTCTGCGGCTCGTGGATGTAGGGGCGCAGCTTGTCGACGGTCCAGACGATTCCCGACTGCTTCATCGCCGGCGAATAGCGGAAGTGCGGCGTGATGCCGGCCTTGCGCCCAACCACGCCCCACAGGTTTGGGCCGATGCGCATGGCCAGGTCCGAGACCGCCGGGTGCGGCTGGGCCAGGTGGCAGACCCCGCAGGTGCCCTTGAAGATCTGGGCGCCGTGCGCCGCGTCGGCGGCGAAAGCGGGAGAGGCGAGAAAGGCGGCGGCGCCGGCCAGGCCGGCGAGACGGCGAACGGACAACGACAGGGTCATCGACAAGGCGGGCCTTTCATGACGGCTCAAGTTCCTCTTCGGTTACCTGAGCGGAGGCTCGCGGTCAAAGCGAGGCTGCGCAATGGCCGTTCGACGGCGGACAAATCGGCGATACGAACTGACAAGCCCCCGCCTTCGACCGGCCGGCCTCTGCAGGCTAGGCTGTAAGCGACCCCGGCATGGGCTGCGGGGCCGAGTGGCTTGAGCCGGCTCAATCGCAGGAACAGCTACCCATGCGCCTCTCGACCCAGGGACGCTTCGCCGTCCTCGCCGTCCCTGTCCTGACCTGTATCCTGCTCGTCTGCGGCGGTCCCGCGCGGGCGCAGGACTGGCGGGAATACGCCTATCCCGAAGCCGGCTTCTCCGCCCATTTTCCGGCCCAGCCGACGGTCTCGGAGATCCAGTTCAGCGCCGGTGATCTCACCGCGCCGGCGAGGACCTATACGGTGGCCCAGGGCTCCTCCAACTACAGTGTGGTGGTCGCCGACCTGTCGACCAGTTCGGTCGCTCAGGACGCCGCGATCGAACAGGCGGTCAAGGGCCTGTCGGCGGCGGGTCAGGTCAAGCTCGACGTGCGCGCCCGCATCGACCGGCAGTTCGGCCGCGAACTCAGCCTCCAGGGCAAGACCGGCGAGCAGATGACCACCGCGGTCTTCTACGTGGGCAAGAAGCTCTACGTCCTGGTGGGCCGCACCGAGCCGACCGACTCGGGCCTGGCCGTGCGTTTCCAGCAGTCGCTGCAGTTCATCGGCGCCGACGGCCGGCCACCGCGGCGGCCGGAGGACGGGCCAGGCCCTGGCGGCCAAGGCTTTCGGGGACGGGGCTTCGGCCCCCCGACGGACGATGGCGATGGGGAAGGCCGCCGCCGGCGTCGGCCGCCGCCGGAGGCCTTCACCGACTGTCAGGGCAAAAGTCAGGGCGAGGTGGTGCAGTTCCAGACCCCGCGTGGCGACGTCGTCCCCGCCGTCTGCGTGCAGACGCCCGAAGGCCTAGCCGCCCGCCCGAACCGCAGGCCCCGTGGCGGCCCGTCCCCTGAAGGATCGCCGCCAGAAGGAGAATCGCCGCCGGATGGCCCTCCGCCCGCCGGCTGACCTCTGGGGCAGGGCGGCCCCGCCTTGCCTTGGCCCGGCCAGCGTCGCCATTGGCCCCAGGGTCGTCACGGAAGCGCCCCTCAATGACCCCGGGCTCGGCGCCCTTTCGCCTATTGCCTCAGTAGGATTGCGCCATCGACGCGGTTCTTCCCCTCTCCGCGTACGAATGACCTCGCCCCGCCGGCCTCGCTGGCGGGGCTTTTTTGCACGATCGCGTTCAAGTCGATTTGAGACCTCTACCTGCGGTTGAGAGTCGTTTTCAGTCAACGAACCGTGTTCTAAGGGAAAGCCTCAGGGGCGGGGACCTTATGTCGATCAATCAGTTGGACGTGCTGGTCGCCGACGACCACAAGCTTACCCGTGACATGATCGGTCAGGTTCTGAGCGCGCTCGATTGCCGGAAGGTGCGCTTCGTCGCCGACGGGGCCGACGCCTTCACCGAGATCATCGCCGCCCCGCCCGACCTGGCCATCGTCGACTACCACATGCCGCTCGACGGTCTGGCCTTGCTGGAGAAGGTGCGGCGGGCGGCCAACTCGCCCGACCAGAGCCTGCCGGTCATCGTCATGACCAGTATGACCGACCTCAAGCGGGTGATGGCGTTCCGCGACGCGGGCGCCACCGAGATCGTGGCCAAGCCCTTCACCGCCGCGTCGATGTTGTCGCGCGTGGCGGCCGTGATCGACAGTCGCCGGCCGTTCGTGCGCGGCGGCGGCTTCGTCGGTCCATGCCGACGCCGGCGTGCCGATCCGGAATACGCCGGCCCCCTGCGCCGGGCCACGGACGGGGGCGCCAGCAGGGACGCCGATAGCTCGGCGAGCCGCGACGTGGTGGACCTGTGAGCGCGAACGCGGCCAGCCAACGCCGTGAAGCCCTGTTCCGCCGCATCGCCGGCTCCCGGGGCGGGGCGGCGGCCATGCTGCTCGATCCTGCTGTGCTGAGGGAGGCCGAGGCCAAGCTCGGCGCGCTCAAGCCTCTTGTGGTGGCCGAGATGCAGGCCGCCATCGCCCGCATCCGCGCCCTGGCCGGCGCCTCGGCGGGGGCCGACGAGATCTTCGCCGCCGCCCACGACGTGCGCGGCATGGCCGGGGCCTACGGCTTCGCTGCCAGCGGGACGGCGGCGGGCGCCATCCGCGCCTATGGCGAGGGCCGGCCGGACGGCTTCCGGCCCGACTGGGACCTGATGCGGCTTCTCACCCAGATGCTGGCGCGCACCTTCGAGCATCCCGAAGCTGCGGAGGCTGCGGCCTTGGCTTCGGTGTGCCGCGAAGCGCTCGTAAAGGTCATGACGCGGGAAGGCCGCGAGCCGCCCCTGGGACCGCTCTAGCGCCACGGATAGGGGCTGGACGGACGGTATACACGCTACTGTGATCGCGGCGCCCGACGCCCTTGTTCCCAAACCCGAAAACTATATAGCATTCTACGGAAGACGCGGCGCCGAGACCGCGGACCGCTGGGGGCGCAAGACTGGACGCTGGCCGCAGGGCCGAGCGCCGCTTTTGCTTCCCTGCCGGTCAGGCTCGGTCCGCCCGTGACACGGCCAGAGGCAAGGACCCTGCATGCTCGAACGCCCCTTCGACCCCGAAACCCGCATCGTCTCGCGCAAGGCCGCGCCGCCCGTGTTGGAGCGCGGCTGCGACATCTGCGTGGTGGGATCGGGCGCCTCGGGGGTTTCGGCGGCGATCGAAGCGGCCCGGGCCGGGCGTTCGGTGATCCTGGTCGACGGCCTGCCGACGCTGGGCGGCCAGGCGGTCAATTCGATCATCGGCATGTTCTGCGGCCTGTTCACCCCGGGGCCCAACGGCCGCCAGCTGACCCACGGCATCGCCGACGAGATCATCCACGACCTGAAGGCCACCGGCGACCTCGAGCTGGTCATGGGCGGGGTGATGTGGAACGCCATGTACAACGAGGTGGCGCTGGGCCGCTGGGTGGAGAAGAAGATTCTCGAAGCCGGCGTCACGCCCCTGACCGGCGCCATCATCCGGGCGGTGAACATGGACGGGCGGCGGGTGACCTCGCTCGACATCGCCACCCGCTTCGGCGATGTACGCGTGACGGCCGCCGCCTTCATCGACGCCTCGGGCGACGCGGCCCTGTCGTGGGAGGCGGGGCTCGACTGCCGCATGCAAAAGCACGGGCAGATCTATGGCTCGCAGATGCTGGTGATCGAGGAGTTCGACGACTCCAACAAGCCGATCCGCGCCGAGATGGCCGAGCGCATCTGGGCCAAGGGTATGGACTATGGCCTGACGCGGCGCGACGGTTTCGCCGCCAGCTATCCCGGACGCAATGCGGCGATCGTGAACATCACCCACATCGAAACCCCGCTCGATCCCTTCGGCGCCGCGGTCAAGCAGATCGAGGGCAAGCAGCAGGCCGACAACGCGCTCGCCTTCCTCAAGGGCGAATATCCGGAGGCGTTCGGCGAGGCCAAGGTGCGCGCCTACGGCCAGACCGGCGTGCGCCAGACCCGCTGGATCGTGGGGACCCATCACCTGACCGTGGACGAGGTCAGGAACCAGACGAAATTCGAAGACGCGGTCG
>DASYBX010000040.1:0-51202 GCA_036500495.1 Caulobacteraceae bacterium | reverse complement strand
CGGCTGGTTGGGGTCGACCCGGGCAGCCGAGCCGGCGGCGGGCTTGCCGCCCGCCGGGGCGGTCTGGGCCACGCCCAGGGCAGGCGTCGCGGCGGCCGCGATGCCGCCGAGCGCGGCGCCCTTCAGGAATCCACGACGGCCAGGCTTGAGGGGTGCGTCATCCGACACGTTGGAGTCCTCCCGAGGTAATAAGCGCCATGCGTTCTTGCTTTTGGAAGCGCTGTCGAAACGCAAGCACGCTTTCGTTGACTAAGCAATTCCCAGATTTCCGAATTGCTACCCATTTTCGGGCAAAATGCGGGCGTTGTCAGGAACTTTTGACGGGTCAATTGCGGAATCATTTCGAAGGCTGAAAAAAGGGGGACACGCACACGTTGCAGGTCTCGCTTTTCCGAGAGGGATCACCGCGGCAGAGCCATCTCCACCGCCGCCGCCGTATAGGTCTCGGCCACGAAGCTGAACGGCTTGCCGTCGGGGGTGGCGAGGACGGCGGTGTCCTGCAGCACCTCGGCGGGCACCTCGCCCATCGGCTGGGCGGCGGGGGGCGACTTGGCCCAATCCCTTGGCAGCGGGTCCCACAACAGGTCGGCCGACAGGAACCGGCGGCGGAAGTCGAGGGGGCGGACCACCGCGCCGAACGGGGCGTCGGAGGTGTCCAGCGTGTGGTTCATGGCCTCCGTCAGGCGCCCCGGAAGGTACCAGTTGTCGGCTTCCGAGAGCACGGTCCGGCCGCAGGCCAGCTTCACCCGGCGGTAGCGCACCGCCTGGCCGGGCTCCAGGCCCAGCGCCTTGGCGGCGGCCGCGCTCGGCGGCCGCTCGGCCTTGGGGTCGTGTTCGGCGACGATCTTCAGGCCCTGCGGCCCATGCGCCTCGCACCAGGCCTGCAGCACGGCGGTGGACGAGTCGTGGCCGAGCAGCTCGGCGCGCAGCGTCTGCAGCACCGCCAGGGCCTCCAGCCGCCGCACGAAGCCCCCGGACGTGGCGGACTCGGAGCTGGCCGACTCGGGGGCCGCGGCCGCTCCCGTCGCGACCATCAGCCCGAAGCCCAGGGCCGCACCCGCCAAGACTTGCCATCTCAACATTCAGCCTCTCCCCAAGCGCGAAACTTCCGTTATAGGCGTCTACGCCATAGTCCCGGCGCCGCAAACGGCCCGCCCCTTAGGAAAACCCATGCGTCTGTCGACCGACCGGATCCTGACCACCCACGTGGGGTCCATGCCGCGTCCCCAGTCCCTGGTGGACGTGCTGCTGACGAAAGACCGCGGCGAGGCCTTCGATCCGGCCGAGTACGACCGGGTGATCGCGGGCGCGGTGACGGCGGTGGTGGAGCGCCAGGTCGAGGCAGGTATCGACGTACCGTCCGACGGCGAAGCGTCGAAGGTCAGCTACTCCACCTACATGATGGACCGCCTGACCGGCTTCGGCGGCGACAACAGGCGCAAGGTGGCGCTGGACCTGGCCCCCTACCCCGAGTTCCGCGAGAAGATGAGCCGCATGACCGGGGCGCAGGAGTTCCGCCGCGCGTCGTGCATCGGCCCGGTGGCGGTGAAGGACCTGGAGCCGCTGCGCATCGACATCGACAACATGCGCGCGGCGATGACGGCGGCCGGCGTGAGCGAAGGCTTCATGAACTCGGCCTCGCCCGGCCTGATCACCGCCTTTCAGCCCAACGAATACTACGCCAGCCACGAGGCCTATGTCTGGGCCCTGTCGGACGCCATGCGCCAGGAATACCGCATGATCGTCGACGCCGGCCTGATCCTGCAGCTCGACTGCCCGGACCTGGCCATGGCCCGCCATACCGGCTTCCAGGACCTGTCCGAGGCGGAGTTCGTCAAGCGCGCAGCGCTGCATGTCGAGGCGATGAACGCGGCGCTGGACGGCATCGCGGCCGACCGCGTGCGCTTCCATGTCTGCTGGGGCAACTACGAAGGCCCCCACGATTTCGACATCGACCTGCACAAGATCCTGCCGGTGATCCTGAAGGCCAAGCCGCAGGGCATCCTGTTCGAGGCGGCCAATTCGCGCCACGCCCACGAATGGACCGTGTGGGCCGAGGCCAAGCTGCCGGACGACAAGGTGCTGATCCCCGGCCTGATCGACAGCTGCTCCAACTATGTCGAGCACCCTGAACTGGTGGCCCAGGGCGTGGAGCGGTTCGCCGCCATCGTCGGGCGCGAGCGGGTGCTGGCCGGCACGGACTGCGGCTTCGGCACCTTCGCCGGCTACGGCAAGCTGGACGGCGAGATCGCCTACAAGAAGCTGCGGGCCCTGGCCGATGGCGCGGCGATCGCCTCGCGGCGCCTGTGGGGGCTGAAGGCGGCTCAGGTCGCTAGAGCAGCGACCTGACCTTGTCCGCATCTTCCGGCGTCACCGGGGTGTAGACGACCATGGTCAGGTCGGGGCGGCCGTCGACGGCGAACGACGAATATTCCAGACCGAGGTCGCCGAGCACCGGGTGCCTCAGGCGCTTGACGCCCTCGCCATGGGAGTAGACGTCGTTCTCGCTCCACATCGCCTCGAACTCCGGGCTCTTGGCGCGCAGCTCCTCGACCAGGGCCGCCACCTGGGCCGTGGCCCCGGTCCGCGCCGCGTCGACCCGGAAAGCGCCGACCACGAAACGGGCCACGCTCGCCCAGTCGTGCTGGATGGAGCGCACCTTGGGGTCCAGGAACATCATGCGCAGGATGTTGCGCTCCTCCGGCGGCCGGTCCCGGTAGTCGCTGAGCACCACCGCCGCCGCGCGGTTCCAGGCGACTACGTCCCACAGCGAGGTCTTGATCAGGGCGGCGCTGGGGTTCAGCGCATCGAGCACCCGCTGCAGCCGCGGGGTGACGCCCTCCGCCGCCCGATAGCGCACCTCGGGCGGGCGGCCGAGGCCGAGCAGGAACAGGTGCTCGCGCTCGAGGTCGGTGAGCATCAGGGCTCGGGCGATGCGGTCGATCACGTCGGCGGAGGGGGCCCCGCCCCTGCCCTGCTCCAGCCAGGTGTACCAGGTGGCGCTGATGTTGGCGCGCTGGGCCACTTCCTCGCGGCGCAGTCCCGGCGTGCGGCGGCGCGTCCCCGTCAGGCCGAAGGCGGCGGGGTCTAGCCTGGCCCGACGATCCTTGAGGTAGGTCCCGAGCCTGTTCTCGCGGGACAGGGCCCCGACGGCGCTGGAGGCATCCATGCCTGTTGATCCCTATACCCGTATAAGGTCACTCATTTACCCGGATATTCTGCCCGACCAGAATGGCCTGCGTCCACTCTTTCGGAGGATTTCCCATGCGTGTCTTCGTCACCGGCGCTACCGGCTGGGTCGGCTCGGCCGTCGTCAAGGAGCTGATCGGGGCTGGCCATCAGGTCACCGGGCTCGCGCGCTCGCCGGCCAGGGCCGCCGACCTCGCCGCCACGGGCGCCAAGGTCCAGCTGGGCTCGATCACCGACCTCGAGCTGCTGCGCGAGGCCGCCGGCGCGGCCGACGCGGTGATCCACTGCGCCTTCAACCACGACTTCTCGCGCTTCCTGGAGAATTGCGCCGAGGACGAGCGGGCCATCGCCGCCATGGGCGCGGCCCTGGACGGTTCGGATCGGCCGATGCTGGTCACCTCGGGGATGGCCCTGATCGCGCCGGGTCGCCTGGCCGAGGAGAGCGATCCGACCCGGCCGGACTTCCCGCGCGGCTCCGAGCGGGCGGCCCAGGCCCTGGCCGCAAGAGGCGTGCGCGCCGGCGCCGTCCGCCTGCCGCCCTCGGTGCACGGCCTCGGCGACCACGGCTTCGTGCCGCGCCTGATCCAGATTGCGCGCGAGACCGGCGTGGCGGCCCATGTGGGCGAGGGACTGAACCGCTGGTCGGGCGTGCACCGGCTCGACGCCGCACGCGTCTTTCGCCTGGCCATCGAGGAAGGCGTCGCGCACCCCGTCTACCACGCCGTGGGCGACCAGGGCGTGGCCTTCAAGGCCATCGCCGAGGTCATCGGCCGGCGCCTGGGCGCGCCGGTGGCGAGCGTGACTGCCGAGGAGGCGTCCGCCCACTTTGGCTGGATGGCGCCGTTCGCCGGCATGGACCTGGCGGCGTCAGGCTCCAGGACGGAAAGCTGGCTCGGCTGGGCGCCCCGACAGCCCGGCCTGCTGGCCGACCTGGACCAGCTTGGCTACTTCGATGCCCAGGCGACGGCCGCCTGAACCGAGATCAGGAATCCCAGGCTGCGGGACTGGCTTTCGCCGCCTGGGTTTCTGCTTCACACTCCACCCCGAGCGGGCCCGCCACGAAGGCCTGCCATCTTGAGGAGGTGAACATGGTGCGCAGCGCCCTGATGCTGTCGCTCGTCTCGGCCCTGGCCTTGGCGGCCGGCGCGGCACACGCCCAGAAGGTGATCGCCAAGGACGGCCACGAACTGCCCGACTGGAGCGGGGTGTGGCAGATGAACGGCAACACGGTGTTCGACCAGGCCACCAAGAGCCCGGCCAACGGCGTGGCCGGCCTGCCCGGCACCACCGAGGCGATCCCGTACAACGCCGAGTGGCAGAAGAAGTACGAGGCCAACAAGGCCCGGGTGGCGATCGACCGCTTCCCCGACCCGGTCACCACCTGCGGCACCCCCTCGGGCTGGCCGCGCGACCTGAACACCCCCGACACCAACGAATTCGTCGTGCGGCCGGAACAGACCTGGATCCTCACCGAGAACGGCCCGAACATCGTGCGCATCTACACCGACGGCCGGGCGCACCTCGGGCCAGACGACATCTGGCCGACCTACAGCGGCGACTCGGTCGGCCACTGGGAGGGCGACACCCTGGTGTTCGACACCATCGGGGTGAAGGGCTGGCCTTATCAGATCGTCGACCGCACCGGGGCGATCAGTTCCGACCAGCTGCATTCGGTGACCCGCATGCGCCGGATCGACGCCCAGACCATCGAGGCCGACATCACGCTGGACGACAAGGTGGCCTTCACCGGCCCCTGGCACGTGGTCAAGCGCTTCCGCCGGCTGAAGGACGGCACGCGCGCCTACGACTACGCCTGCGGCGAGAACCAGCGCAACATCGTCACCCCCAGCGGCAAGACCCTGACGCTCGATACCAAGGGCAAGGTGATCGACAAGGACAAGAACTGAGTCAGCCGGCGATCCGCGCCCCCGTTGGCGGGGTCGACGCCTCCAGCCCGCCCGACGCGGCGTCGAAGTGGACCTTGTCGGAAGGCGTCAGGTTGGCGACGCCGATGACCACCCCGTGGGTCATGATGCCCTCGACGTAGTAGGTCTCGTCGGCGTCGATCTTGAGGGTCAGGTGGTCCTTGAACTCGGGCTCGCTGCTGGCGCTGAAGTTGTGCACGCCGGGCGGTAGGATCACCGCGAAATAGGCGCCGTTGGTCAGCTTGCCCAGCGCCTCGCCGTGCTCGCGCACGTTGAACCACTGGCCGAAACCGCCGATGGACTTGGAGCGGAAGAACACCACCTGGGCCATGCCCTTGGGCGGCGGCGACACCTGCACCCAGCCGCGGCTGTCCTGCGGCTGGCCGAACACCGCCTGGACCTGGGCGTAGTCCTGCCCGCTGGCGACGCCGAGCGGCTTCAGGTCGACGGTGCGCGAGACCTTGGCGCCGGCGTTGGTCCCGGCCGGGATCTCGATCTCGCCGCCGGTCACGGCGAAGCCGACGAAGCCCAGCGGGAAGGATATCCAGCCGCCGAGGCTGGCGAGGTCGGCGGCGGTGGAGTGGTCCTTGCCAGTGGCGGTGAGTTGCAAGCCGCCGAGCGGCACGCGGCCGCCGCCCACGTCCAGGTGGTCGGCCGAGACCACCAGCTTGGCCCCCTTGCCGCCGAGCCCGGCGCCGGAGGCCTGCACCACATGGCCCTCGCCCGGCGTGCCGGTGGGCAGCACCACCTGGCCGTCGACGATCACCGGGGCGGCGAGGCGGATCGGGAACACGTCCCCTTCCTTGACCTCGCGCGTGCTCACGGCCTCCGCCACCTGGATGGCCAGCGGTGTCCCTTGCTGGAGCACGCAACAGTAGGCCCGGGGCGCGGAGGGTTGCGCGTTGTAGGGCTGGGGATTGTACGGTTGAGAATTGTAGGGCTGGCCGCCGTAGCCGCCCTGAGCGCGCGGGTCGGCGTAGGGTTGGGCCTGGGCCTGGGGCTGCCTGGGATAGCCGTATTGGCCGTAGCCGTAGGGCTGGGCCGAGACCGAGGCGGCGGCGAACGCCGCCAGAAACGCCAAGCCGATCCTTACGCCGAACGAGCCCGCCATGCGGTCTCCCTGCCCACCGTTCCTGGTCCCCGGAGGCATGGAACCGCTGGGTTGCGGCCAATTCAAGGCTCGTATCGTGTCGCTAGTTGACGGTCCTTGGCGCCGCCGTCACCGGGCCGGCCGCCTCCCACCGCACCTGATCTTCGCTCATGAGGCCCGGGTAGAGGATGGCGGTCACGGACACCATCGCCGTGTCGCCCTGCAGCTCGTCCTCGAGCCAGCGGGCGATCACCTTCTCACACAGGGCCAGTTTGTCTTCGGCCGTCATCTTGGTCTCCCTCGGAGCAATAACGGCGAAGCTGCCCTGTGGTTGCCGACCGGGGGATGTGGTGGGCGGCCGCAACCACTGTGGCGCGTGGTCGCGGCCGGAGCCTCAGAAAGCCAGCCGGAAGCTGGCGCGGACGGACTGGTCGAAGTCGTGGTTCCAGCCCTGGGCGCCGTAGGTGAAGCCGAACACGGCGTTGTCGTTCCTCATGTCGAGGCCGACCTCCACCACGCCCGCGTCCTTGGCCAGGGGCGCGCCCTGGACGCTGAACGGCGATCCGCCGGCCACGAAGCGCATGGTCGAGGCGGGGTCGACGTCGCCGTAGTCGTGACGCCAGCCTAACAGGCCGTGCAGGGTCGCCTGCACCTGGCCGAACGCCAGGGGCATGGCGGGCTTGACGCCCAGGGTGGAGAACACCGCGTCGGTGTCGCCGCCCTGCCCGGTCAAGGCCGCCGAGCCGCCATGCTCGGTGAAGCCCTGGGTGTGGACGGCGACATAGGCCGCCTCGGCGAAGGGCTCGAGGCTGGCCTTGCCCAGGGCCAGCCGGTAGCCGGCCTGGGCAAAGCCCTGGGCCGTGTCGGCGTCGTAGCTGGCCTCCAGCGACTGCTGCCCGAGGTTGGTCAGAATCACGCTGCGCTGAGCGTCGATCCGGTGGAAGGTGTAGCTGCCGCCGAGCCGCAAGCCCACGGCGCCGTACTGCGCGCCGCCGTAGAGGCCGAAGTGGTAGCTGTCGACGTCGGCGCTGGCGGCGGAGCCGTCCATCTCGAGTTGGGTACGGCTATAGCCGGCGAAGCCGCCCGCCCGCCAGCCGGCCGGAAGCGGCGCGTCGGCGCCCAGCAGGAACCCGCCGGTCGAACGGGTGGTCTGGCCGGCGTTGGCGTCGCCGTCGGTGCGGCCCCAGCCGCCGAACACCTGACCCCAGGCGGCCGGGCGGGCATCCTCGGGACAGGCCCCGTCGGGCTGGCCGCCGACCAGGCCCACCGGGCTGCAGAACAGGGTCTGCACCCGGCCGATGGCGAGGTCGCGCACCAGCCGGCTGTCAGAGACCATCGCGCCCTTGGCGGCGGCGTGGCCGTCCCCGGCAAGCTGGTCGAGCAGCTTCTGGGCGGCCGAGACGGTGGGCGCGTTGAGCACTGCGTCGGGCACGTCGCCCGAACTCGGCAGTCCGCCGACGACGGCCGCCTGATTGGGGCTGCCCGCCGCGCTGGCCGGATCGGCGGTCTGCACCACCGTCAGATAGGCGTGGCCCGCGTCGTAGCTGTCCTTCAGCCCCAGGAACGCCGAGACCGGCTGCACGTGGCCGCCAAGTACGTAGGTCCCGCTAACGCCGCCCGTGGCGCTGAGCACGGTGTAGACCGCGCCCAGGTGGAAGTTGCCGGCCGTGGTCCTGGCCACGGTCAGGCCGGCGCCGGGCTGCAGCGTCGCCGAGCCGGTCACCGCGATCTGGTCCGAGGCGCCGGCGGAGGTCGGGTCGACCTCGACCTGGTAGGTCGAGCCCGCCTGCTGCACGAAGGCGCCGTTCACGTGCAGCACGCCGATCGAGTTGCCCGGGGCCACTGTCGCGCCCGACTGGAGGGTCGTGGCGCCCACCGTACCGGAGCCCTTGAGGGTCGCGGCCGACATCACGGTGAAGGCGGACGAGGCGAGCGAGCCGTTCACCGACAGGGCCCCCGCGGCCACCGTGGTCGCGCCGGTCAGGGTCCCGGCGCCGGTCAGGGTCAGCTGGCCGGCGCCCATCTTGGTGAAGCGTCCCGCGCCGTTGATCGCGCTGGCGAAGGTCGCGTCGGCGCCCTGGTCGATGACGAGCGCGGCATTGTCGAGGATCGCGCCCGAGCCGAAGCTCGCGGCCGCCCCCCTGAGCACGCCGGCCGATATGGTCGTGCCGCCGGCATAGCTGTTGGTCCCGGTCAGGGTCGTGCTCCCCGCGCCGATCTGGCTGACCGCGCCCGTCCCCGAGATCGCGCCGCCGAAGGTCACCGCGTCCGAACGGTCGAAGGCCAGGACGCCGTTGTCGGCCACGTCGCCGGTGATCGAGCCCGAGGCTCCGCCGGCGCCGAGCTGCAGCGCGCCCCCCGCGATCGCCGTGCCGCCGGTGTAGGTGCTGGCCCCGGTCAGGACCAGGGTCCCGAGGTCGGTCTTGGTCAGGGTCGTGGCCCCCGTCAGGACGTTGTCGATCGTGGCCACATAGGCGCCGCCCGCCGCCGAGCCGTCGCCGACTCGGATGGTCGAGGCGCCGCCGCCGGCCAGGGCGATCGTATCGCCCGACAGATGGTAGCCGTCGACGGCGAACTGCATCCCCGCCGCGCTGACCGGCCCGCTGACGCTCACCGCGCCCGGCGCGGCGGCGAACACGGCCAGGGCGCTGGTGTCGTAGACGGCATTGAAGGTCCCGGTCGGTAGGGTCCAGTTGGTTGCGGCCGCGGTCCACACGCCCGCCCCGCCCTGCACCACGCCGTCGTTGCCGGCCCCGACGCCGTCCCAGAAGTTCACAGCCTGGCCGGTGTAGTTGACCAGGTTCACCTGGCCGGAGATCGCCGTCTGCACGGCGAGCCGCGAGCCTGCCGGCGTCGAGCCCAAGGCCAGGCCGTTATCGGTCAGGGTCCCGTCATAGGAGAAGATGCGGTAGACGCCCGGATCGAACGACCCGCCCGGAGAGGCCGTGACGTCGAGCGCCCCGTCGAGGGTCAGATTGCCGTTCACCTTGACCAGGTCGTTGAGCGGGCCGCCCACGACGCCCGCCTGGCCGAACTGCACGCTCGTGTGCGAGGCCGAGGCCAGGGTCAGATCGCCGGTGATGGTCAGGGTTCCGGGGCTGTTGCCCGGCGCCAGGACGCCGTCGGCCACGTTCACGCTACCGGCGATGGTCCCCGCGCCGCCGAGCACCCCGCCGCTCTGCACCAGGACCGCGCCGCCGGAAGCGCCGAGGGTTCCGTCCACGTGCAGCTCGCCGCCCGAGACGGTGGTCTGGCCGGTGAAGCCCGAGCTGTCGCCGGTCAGGTGGGTGACGCCCGCCACCTGGTTGATCGCGCCCGAGCCGCTGATCGCCGCGGCGAAGGCGTAGTCGGCGTCGGTGTGGTTGAAGTTGAGCCGGCCGGTCCCTGCCCCGAAGGTGAAGGTGGGCGCGTTCAGCGTGCCCGCGCCGGTCGCCGCCGCGCCCTCGGCGCCGCCGATGTTGAGCACGCCGACGTTGCCGACCGCGGCGGGAGTGGAGAAGCCGGCCGCGTTGAGCACGCCTCCGCCCGCCAGAGTGACGATGTTGGTCCCGACACCCACGTTGCCCAGCGTCAGGGTGGAAGTGGTGGTGAAGCCGGACCCGGCGCCCGAGACCAGCAGGTTCACGGTCTCGCCCCGGGTGCCGAAGTTGATCGTGTTGGCGCTCAGGGCCCCGCCGGCCAGGACGTCGACCTCGCCGTGGAATAAGCTCAGATTGCCGAGGGTGAGGCTAGACCCCGCGCCGGTGACCTCCACGGTGGACGGGCCGCCGACCGCAGGCGAGCCCATGTTCAGGCGGCCGGTGATGCTCGCTGAGGCCCCGTCGGACACCGTCAGCGACGTCGTCGACGTCCCCCCGGCTCCGATGCCCAGGGTCCCGTTCACGTCCAGGACCGATCCGCCCCCGGTGACGACCACGTCGGCGTGCGCGCCGGTCTCGCGGGCGATGCTGCTCGTCGAAGGGCCCACATGGATCGCGCCGCCGTTGGCGATGCGGATCGAGTACTCGCCGGTATCGATGTTGGTGTTGAGCTGGTTGACGGTCAGCGAACTGCCGGCGCCGTCCACCACCAAGCTCGAGCCGGCGGCCAGCGTCGCGGCGCCCGGGGTAGTCAGGGTCCCGCCGCCCCCGAGCTTGAACGTCCCGCCGTCGAGCGCCAGGGCGCCGGTGGTGTTGATCGCGCCGTCGATCTCGGCCGAGCCGGCGGCCATGGTGACGCTGGCGATGCCGCTCATGGCGTGGCCCGTGCCGTAGGTGAAGGTGCCCCCCGGGGCGGTGTTGATGGTCAGGGTGGTCGAGCCGCCGCCCGAGACGTCGCCGGTGATCGCGCCGCCGGTGGCGGTGAAGGTGTTGGCGACCGCGGCCAGATTGACCGCGCCGGTGATCATGCCCCCGGTGGTGAAATTCACCGCCCCGCCGGTCTGGCTGATGGCGATGCCCGAGGCGCCGGCATTGATCGTCGCGTCCGAGCCGATGGCCAGGGTCCCGCCCGCCGCCGCGGCCACGTGGACCGCCGCTCCGGTCCCGCTGCCGCCCGTCACCGCGCCGCCGGTGACGGCGACATCGTAGGCGCCGGTGCCGGTGGCGTCGCCGAAGATGCCGTCGTTCTGGGCGGACTGGACCGTGCCGCCCGACATCCGCACCTGCGCCGTTCCGGAGCCCGAGGTCACGCTCGTAATCCCGGTGGCGAGGGTCGTGCCGGTCGTGACGATGGAGCCGCCGGTCATGTTGACGAACGACCCCGCCGTGGACCCGGCGCCGAGCACGGCGGCCCGGATGCCGGCGGCGCGACCGCTCGTCTGAATCGAGCCGCCCGTCATGGTCACGCTCGCGCTCGCGGCGGTGCTGCTGGACTGGGCCAGGATGCCGAACGCCGTGTCGCCACTGGTGCTGATGCTGCCGCCGTTCAGCGTCACCGAGGCCGCTCCAGGGTTGGCGCCGGTGCCGATGTTCGCCTGCAGACCAGAGCGAAAGCCGCCAGTGGTCGTGATCGATCCGGCGTCCATGGTCACGGTCGCGGCGCCGCCCGTGCCAGCGTTCACCGCGGCGATGCCGTTGGCCGCCGAGGTGGTTATCGAGCCGAAGCTGGTAGCGTTGACGACGATGTCGTTGGTGTTGGTGTTCGAGCCGGCGGCGCTGACGCCTCCGCCTTGGACGACGATGGCCGGGTCGTTCAGCTTGACCGTCAGGCCGTCCGAACTGGGATAGTTGATCCCGCTGCCATAGGTTCCCGCCGGACAGGTGACGGTGTCCGCTCCCGGCTGGTCTGCGCCGCAGGTCTGCGCCGCGGCGGGCGACGCCGCCAGCATCGCCGTTCCCAGGGCCACGCCCGAGACGGTGACCCACAGGCGCGGCCTGCGGGCGCCTTGGCGCCCCATGGTCGTGATCGTGCGATCGGTCTGCGACATCCTGGCCTCTCCCCGCTAAGGCGTCGTTTCGCCGCAATGGATCGGTCAAATTGAATGAATAGTTCGTAAAAGAACAATGTTGTTTGAAACCATTGATCTTGCATAAACCACATCAATACAGTCTGTATCGAATTGGGAATTGCAGTCATTACCATAACCTATGGCGATATCGCGTGTGAGTTGCGAAGTATATCGTCGTATTTTCCTGCGATGATTTGACGACACCCGAGCAAAGCGGGCCGGTAGCCAGCGACACACGGATTTTTGACGCCGAGCCACGCGCAACGAAAAAGGGCGGCCCTTGCGGGCCGCCCTTCGAACGTCTTGATCGTGGGTCCGCTCAGGTGCGGGCGCCGCCGATTTTCACGCCGTTGACCGACACCGACACCAGCGAACCGCCGTTGGTGCCGTCCTTCAACGGGTGGATCACGACCTCGGCCTTGTCGCCCGGCTTCAGCGAAGTGCGCTTCCAGCCCGAGCGCGACAGGCCATTCGGGCTACCGCCCTCGATCGAATATTCGACTTCCTTGCCGGACGGATCCTTCACCACGATCTGGATCCAGCTGTGCGGGTTGGTCCACTGGAATTCCTTGATCGTCCCGTCGAGCGTCACGTTCTTCTGGTTGTCGAACATGGCGAACGAGTGGTGGGCGAAGGCCGGCGCAGCCGCCATCGAGACCACCGCAACGCCGGCCAGGGCCAGCATCTTCTTCGAAACTTGCATGTAACGCTCCTTATCTTCCTCAACTGGGCGCGCCACGGCGCTTGCTTGAATCCCTAGTCCGCAATGGCTGTCTGGAAGCTGAACGGCCCGGGGGTTCCGGACCGATCCTGCACGTCTCCGCCCAGGGGCGGGTCCCGCTTCCTCCAGGCCCATCCGCGGACCACCGATGGGCTTGACCTCGCCTCCAGATGCGCGATATTCGCACCAAGAGGTCTGTTATCGCACAAAATACAGGTTTTGGGCTTGCCTAGTCAAGTGCGCGCGTGACGCCGCGCGATGGGCGATGTCCGCCCGAGACCGGAGCCGGGAACGTCAGGCGCATGGACCACGAGGGGGCGTGATGAACGACGGGCAAAGGCCCATCACCGTGCGCGCCGGAACGCCGGCCCGCGACATGCCGACGGCCCTGGAACTGGAGGGCTTCTCCGGCGACCCGCATTTCATGCTGTCCCTGGCCCGGGGCCTGCTGGTGCTACAGGCTTTCGTGGGCGCGGGGCCGCGGCTGACCGTGTCGGACGCCGCCCGCGCCACGGGCCTGGCCCGCGCCACCGCCCGCCGCTGCCTCTATACCCTGGAGAAGGTGGGCTACGTGCGGATGGACGGCGCCGCCTATGTGCTCGAATCGCGCTTCCTGCCCCTGGCCCGAGCCTATCTGAGGGGCCTGGGGCCGGAGGGCTCGGTGCAGGTGGTGCTGGACCGCCTGCGTGACCAGCTCGACGAGACCTGCGCCATCGGCCGGCTGGACGGGGCCCACGTGGTCTACGCCTCCCTGTCGCGCAAGACCCGGGCGCGCACCCTGGGCGGCACGGTGGGCATGAAGGTGCCGGCGTTCTGCACCTCCATGGGGCGGGTGCTGCTCAGCGCCCTGCCCGATCCCGAGGTCGACCAGGTGCTGGCCGGCTTCCCGCCGGTCAAGTTCACGCCCTTCACCGCGACCGAGCCGGGCGATCTGCGCGACCGCATCCGCGAGGCGTCGCGCAATGGCTTCTCGATCAACGACCAGGAACTGGATCTGGGCCTGCGCGCCCTGGCGGTGCCGATCCGCGACCACCGCGGCCGGGTGATCGCGGCGCTGAACGCGGGCGGCGAGCGGGATCGATTGTCGAACACGGTTTTGGTAGGACAATTCCTGCCGGCCATGCAGGAGGCGGCCGAGGAGATCGGGCAATTGATCGAGCAGGTCTGATAACCGCACCTGCACCTTAGCGATTGAAACATGGCTGCAAAGCCGGGCGGCGACATTCCGTCCCCTTATTTGAGACTGTTGACCTGACATGTCACCCCTCGCTAGGGTGCGCGCTAATTGCACATTTTGGGCGATTATCGCCGCCTTGGCCAATAAGCCTAGACACCATTCTTGGGACACAGTGGGAGGAAGATCTTGAAGACCGATACATGGGCGAAACTGGCGATGGGCGCCTGCGCCGTCGCCCTCATGGCGGCGCCGCTGGCGCTGGCCCAAGAGGGCGGCCCGCGCCGTGGCCCGCCGACGCCTGAACAGCAGGCGGCCGCGGAAAAGCGCAACGCCGACCAGGCGAAGGAATGGAACGCCATCCCGGCGCCCTCCGACCCGCGCGACTTCCAGGGCGTGTGGTGGACGCGCGGCTACGACCGCACCTTCCGCCCCGTCACCAACCCGCCGGAACGTCCGGACGAGGCGGCCAAGCTGCTGCCCCTGACCGACAACGAGGCCAAGAGCCGCCAGCACCACCTGGACATGGAGAAGGCCGGCACCCCGATCGTGGACGCCTCGACCGACTGCTATCCGCACGGCGTGCCGCGGGTGATGGCCTCGCCCTACCCGATCCAGATCGACTACCTGCCGAACGAGATCGTCATCCTGCACGAGGTGGCGCACAACCTGCGCATCATCCACCTCGACCAGAAGGAAGCCCCGGCCGGCACGCCCCTGTCCTACATGGGCTATTCGCGCGGCCACTGGGAGGGCAACACCCTGGTGATCGACACCGACCACTTCAACGACAAGACCCAGATCGACGAGGAGTCGCTGTCGCACGGACTGAAGCTGAAGGTGCACGAGGAGATCACCAAGTTCACCAACAAGTACGGTGGCGTGGAACTCCGGAACATGATCACGATCAGCGATCCGGACCACTACACCCACCCGTGGACGGCCGAGCGTCTGTATCCCTGGCGCGGCGACATCCACATCACCGAATACACCTGCGAAGAAAACAACCGGAACAAGTCGGTGAACGGCGTGACGGTGGCGAAATGACCAGCATGACCCTGAAGACCACCCTCGCGGCTTCCGCAGCCCTGGCCCTGGCCGCAGTCGTCGTCCCGGCCCTGGCCGCCGACAAGCCCGCCGCCGCCAAGGCGGCCCCGGCCCGGTCCGGCCCCGCCACCGCCGGCGGCGCGGTCATCTCCGACCAGCCCAAGGGCGTGCCCAACATGACCGGCAAGTGGATCAACGCCACGCCGATGGTCACGCTGAAGACCAGCTCGGGCGCCGCCCCGCCGCTGACCGCCATGGGCAAGACCGAGTACGAGCAGCACAAGAAGGACAAGGTTGCCGGCAAGGACCCGATCGACGCCTGCCTGATCCAGGGTGAGCCGCGCATCCTGTTCACCAAGTACCCGTTCCTGATCATGCAGTACGGCAAGCACGTGGATTTCCTGCACCAGGCGAACCACACCTTCCGCATCACCTACTTCGGCGAGAAGCTCGATCCGGACGCCGATCCGATCTGGCTCGGCCACTCCACTGCTAAGTGGGACGGCAAGACCCTGGTGATCGATGGCGGCAACTACAACGCCGAGACCTGGCTCGACTATTCGGGCCTGCCGCATGGCGAGAAGCTGAAGACCGAGGAGCGCTTCAACCTCTCGGCCGACGGCGCCACCATCAACGGCACGGTCAAGATCACCGACCCGGACTTCTACACCCAGCCCTGGACCGCGAACTTCACCCTGAAGAAGCAGCCCGGCTATTCGCTGGAGCAGTTCAGTTGCATGGCCGACCACAAGATGTGATCGGCGCCTCGAGCGCAGAGATCGGGAAAGGCGGGTCTTCGGGCCCGCCTTTTTCTTTTACTCGGCGACCTCTCCCGCTCGCGGGAGAGGGGGACCATCGGCCAAGCGAAGCGAAGAGCCGATGGTGGAGAGGGCGCGCTGCCCGGCGCTAGGTTGATTTCCAAAGTTGGAACGCCCGCGCGGCCGCGCGCCCTCTCCACCCCCCGGCTCTTCCGCCAGCTCACGCTGGCGTCGGCGTGCGGTCCCCCTTCCCCGCGAGCGGGGGAGGTCGCGAACTTCGTGCTTGCCCAGCCTCTTCCCTCCCCTTACGAGGCCCAAAACCCCGGGAGGTCACATGACGGAAGCGCGCATCATCGACGGCAAGGCGTTCGCCGCGGGGCTGAGGGCCCGCATCGCCGAGGATGTGGCCAAGCTGAAGGCCCTGCACCGGGTGCAGCCGGGCCTGGCGGTGGTGCTGGTGGGTGAGGACCCGGCCAGCCAGATCTACGTCCGCTCCAAGGGCGAGCAGACCAAGGAAGCGGGCATGCACTCCGAGGAGCACCGCCTGCCGGCGGATGCGAGCCTCGACCAGATCGTGGCTCTGGTGAAGGCGTTGAACGCCGACCGCAACATCCATGGCATCCTGGTGCAACTGCCCCTGCCGGGCGGCCTGGACTCGGCCCCGGTGATCGCCGCCATCAACCCGGACAAGGACGTCGACGGCCTGACCATCACCAACGCCGGGCGCCTGGCGTCTGGCTTGCCCGGGCTGACGCCCTGCACGCCGGCCGGCTGCCTGATGCTGATCCAGGACCAGCTCGGCGGCGCGCTCAAGGGCAAGACCGCCGTGGTGGTGGGCCGCTCGAACCTGATGGGCAAGCCCATGGCCCAGCTCCTGCTGCAGGCCGACTGCACGGTGACCATCGCCCATTCGCGCACCCAGGACCTGCCGGGCGTATGCCGCGGCGCCGACATCCTGGTGG
Source organism: Caulobacteraceae bacterium (assembly GCA_036500495.1). GTDB lineage: Bacteria > Pseudomonadota > Alphaproteobacteria > Caulobacterales > Caulobacteraceae > BOG-938. The sequence goes on along the minus strand of DASYBX010000040.1, from coordinate 34,908 downwards.
CGGCGGTCGGCCGCCCGGAGATGGTCAAGGGCGACTGGATCAAGCCGGGCGCCATCGTCATCGACGTGGGCATCAACCGCCTGCCTCCGGCCCAGGAGGGCGCCAAGGGCAAGATCGTCGGCGACGTGGCCTTCGCCGAGGCCAAGGCCGTCGCGGGCGCGATCACGCCGGTGCCCGGCGGCGTCGGCCCCATGACCATCGCCTGCCTGCTGAACAACACCTTGATCGCGGCGCGCCGCCAGGCGGGAGTGGAGTAGCTTCGCGCCTCAGGGCGCCGGTGGCGGCTGCCGGACGGTTTCCACTGAGCGCGCAGCCCGGGTACTGACGCCGTCGTAGGTGTTCAAGCGGAGCGCCAGGGGCTCGGACATGTCGACCTGCTTCCACGACCCGACCCAGGCGCCCTCGGCTTGATCCCAGGTTCCGGAATAGCGGCCGCCGCCGGCGTCGATCACCAGTGTTTCGCCGGATTTCTGGACCGCAGCGTGGACGGGCGTGTAGTCGCGCTCCGGCAGGCCGGTCACCGTGCCGGTCAGCCGGCCGTCGACGGTCGATTGGACCTGGAAGCTGACACGGTAGGCGGCTTCGCCGCGGTGCAAATTGCCGCTCCAGCTGCCGACGGGGGACTGCTCGACGGCGTGCGCGGCGAGTGGCAAGGCGGAGAACGCGAACAGGACGCAAAGCGCGACTCTGGACATGGGACCTCCCGCGACCGGCCCAGACATCCCAGCCTTGGCCTTTTCGGGGAGTGTCTACCCCTGATCCGCCAAGCGCAACCAGGACGCGTAGGCTCGAAAGCCGCCCTCTCCTATTTCGCCGGCGCGTTCCCCGCTGTCCAGTCGCGCACCGCGCCCAGGACCTGGCCGACCGCCTGATCGAAGGCGGCGACGATCGGGCCCTGGCGATTGTCGGAGGCCGGGACCTCGGCCTCGAACATCTTCTCGGCGATCAGGGCGCGGTCGGCGTTGCGGATCAGGGTGGCGCGCACCTGCACGCGGACGGTCGGCCCCGGATAGCGGGCCTCGAAGCTGCGCACGTCGAGCCTGAGCAGGCTGGGCGCGGCGAGGGGCTCGCCCCGGGCCACCAGACGCGGCGCCCCGGGGGCGTCGAAGGCCTTGAGCAGGGCTTCGTCGAACAGGGTGGCGGCCGGAGCCACCCAGCGGGCGCCGCCGACGTAGGCGTCCTCGCTGCCGGTGACGGTCAGGATCCGGTCGCCGCCGGACGCCGGCGGGAAGGCGATCGGTCCCTTCTGCACCACGGGGGGGGCTGCGGCCGCCGGCGCAGCGGCGGCGGGCGCGGCCGCCTGGTCGCCGAAGCGGTACATCTGCACCGGCTTGGTCTTGGGGAATAGCGAGATGCAGCCACCCAGGAGCAGCGGGAACGCGATGGCGGCGAGGACGGCGTTGCGGGTCATGGTGTCCAAGGGCTTGTGGGCGCTCACGGCTTGACCTCGATTTCCTTGGCCGGCGGTTTGGAGATCAGGGCGCCGGGGCTGCGTTCGGCTTCGTCGAGCACGCGGTTGAGGGACTCGGTGGCGGTCTGCAGGCTGGAGATGGCGGACGACAGCTGCGGCAGGCCGTTGTTGGCGAACTCGCTGGTCGGGCCCTCGAGCTTGCCGAGCAGCTGCTGCGCCTTCTGCGAGGTCTCCTTCAGCGACTCCGTGGCGTCGGCGAGGTTGCCGAGCGCGCGCTTGCCGTCGCCGTTCAGCAGGCCGTTGGCGGAGTCGGTGACGCGGGTGGCGTGCTCGAGGGTCACGTCGAGCTGCAGCAGGGCCTTGTCGGCGTCGGCGATCACCTGCTTGCGCTGGTTCAGCTCGGTGGTGATCGCGTGCAGGTCCTTGAGCATGCCGGTGGCCTGGTCGATGTTCTGGTCGGACAGCACGCGGTTGACGCGGTCGAGCGCCTCGATGCTTCGCTGCAGCACCGTGCCGCCCCCTTCGATCAGGTCGCTGAGGGTGCTCCTCTGGCTCCGGATCACCGGCACCTGGCCGTGCGGGGTGGCGTCCTTGAGCAGCGGGCGCGCCTTGGTGCCGGCGGTGATCTGCACATAGTTGACCCCGGTCACGCCCTGCGGCTCCAGGGTGGCGAAGGAGTCGGTCTTGATCGGCACGTCGGAGGTGACCTTGATGCGCGAGATCACCCGGCTGGCGTTTTCGGGATCCAGCGCGATGCGGCTGACCTCGCCCACCTTGATGCCGTTGAAATGCACTTCGCCGCCCACCGACATGCCGCGCACCGGCCCGTCCCAGACGATGTCGTACAGGTCGTAGTCGCGGGCGAAGCGCACCTGGGCCAGCCACAGGACGAACGCCGCCAGCCCCACGAACAGGACCAGGGAGGCGAAGCCGACCAGGGCGTAGTTGGCGTTTCTCTCCATCAGGGAGCTCCTCGGGGGCGGCTGGAAAGGGCCTGTTCCGAGGCGTCCTGCGACAAGGCCTCGGCCCGCTCCTGCGAGATGGTCGTCCCGCCCGCCGCAGCGACGCGTCCGCGGGGACCGTTGAAATATTCCTGGATCCAGGGGTGCGGCGACTGGGTCAGCTCGGCGATCGGCCCGGCGGCCACCACCTTCTTGTCGGCCAGCACCGCCACCCGGTCGCAGATGGCGTAGAGCGAGTCCAGGTCGTGGGTGATCATGAACACGGTCAGGCCCAGGCTGTCGGACAGGTCGCGGATCAGGGCGTCGAAGGCCCCCGCCCCGATCGGGTCGAGGCCCGAGGTGGGCTCGTCGAGGAACAGCAGTTCGGGATCGAGCGCCAGGGAGCGGGCCAGGGCCGCGCGCTTCCTCATGCCGCCCGACAGCTCCGAGGGCTTCAGCGAGCCGGCGTGGGGCGGCAGGCCGGTGAGGGCGATCTTGAGATCCGAGAGCTCGTAGATCTCGGCGCGGCTCAAGGTGGTGTGCTCGAAGAACGGCGCGGCCACGTTCTCGCGCACGGTCAGGTTGGAGAATAGTGCCCCGTTCTGGAACAGCACGCCCCAGCGCTGCTCGATCAGCTCCATGCCGTGTTCGTTCAGGCGGTTGATGTCCTCGCCGAACACCTTGACCACCCCGCCCTCGGGCCGCTTGAGGCCGATGATGGTGTTGAGCAGCACCGACTTGCCAGCGCCCGAGCCGCCGACCACGCCCAGCACCTCGCCGGAGGCGACGGTCAGGTCGAGGTCCTTGTGGATGACCCGGTCGCCGAAGGCCGAGAGCAGGCCCTTGACCTCGATGGGCGGGGCGCGGCCGTCGTGCACCGCCCTGCCGGGGCGGACTCGGGTTTCAGCATTGGGCGCTTCAGGGGCGGTCAAATGTTCGCTTCCATGAAGATCAGGGCGAAGATGGCGTCGATCACGATGATCGAGAAGATGGCGTGGACTACCGCCGCCGTCACCCGCCGACCGAGCGACTCCACGTCGCCGGCCACCTCCATGCCCTGGCGGCAGCCGATGCCGGCGATGACGATGGCCATCACCGGGCTCTTGGCCAGGCCGATCCAGAAATGGATGGCGCCCACCTGATCGACGATGCGTTGGAAGAAGAAGTCGGGCGAGATGTCGAGCACCGCCCACAGCACGATCATGCCGCCGACCAGGCCCGCCAGGGCGGCGATGAAGGTGAGCAGCGGGATGGTGAACAGCAGGGCCAGGAAGCGCGGCAGCACCAGGGCCTCGAACGGGTCGACGCCCATCACCCGCATGGCGTCGATCTCCTGCTGCATCTTCATCGAGCCGATCTCGGCGGCGAAGCTGGAGGCCGAGCGGCCGGCCAGGAGCACGGCGGTGATGATGATGGCGAATTCGCGCAGCACGGCGATGCCGACCAGCTCCACGGCGAACACCTGGGCCCCGAACTGGGCCAGCATGTGGGCGCCGAGCAGGCCCACAACCGCGCCGATGAAGAACGAGGTCACCGCCACGATCGGCAGGGCATCGAGCCCTGCCCGCTCGGCCAGCGACACGAACGGCGCCCAGCGGAACCGGCGCGGACTGGCGATCACCCGGGCCAGGGCGGCCAGGATGCGGCCGTTGAAGGCCAGGGTCTCGTAGCCCTCGAGCAGCAGGTTCACCTGGCCGCGGCCGATGCGCACCAGGAACCGGTTCCACAGCGGCTCCTCGAGCGGCGGCGGCGCCTCCTTCCCGCGGGCCTTGGACACCAGTTCGAGCAGGCGCTGGGTCTCGGGGCGGGCCTGCAGCGGGACCTTGGCGTCCCCCGCCGCGCGCACCACGGCGTAGGCGCCCGAGGTGTCGCAGCGGCCCACGTGGGTGAGGTCCACCACAGCGGGCTTGCGTGCGGCCAGTTCGGTCCTCAGCCGGTCCGGCGCGCCGCCCAGGGTCCTGGACGTCCAATCGCCGGTCAGCTCGGCCGTCAACTGGCCGTCCGCCTCCAGCAACTGGAAGTCCGCAGGATGATCCATGATCCCCGAGCCGTTCGAATCCGACACAGCAACGCTGCACCCTAGCATGAGGTTGCCAGCCGCCGCCGCCTGCCAATGTGATCGAGACCGAGTCCTATCGGCTTGGTCTTTCAACGCCTTGGCGCAGCAGGAAGATGCAATCGATGAACACTTGAAAGCTCGCCCCGAACTTTGTCGGAGCCTTTCGTCTTCACGAAGTGTTTAACAGTAATAGACCTACCCCAATGGCCGACGATGAGTGTCCCAGATCAATGTAAAGTCGGTTGATCGACACAACGGCCGGCGATCACGGCTTGCGAGGACCGATCGCGACGGCTCGTCCCGGTTCCATGCGGGAACCAATTCTAAAATCAACAGTTTAGCCAGTGGAATTCATCACCCTCAGCTACACCATGGGGAGACAGGCGTTGCACGACCTCCTGCCGCGATCCTACGCGCCCAAAGACGCGCTTTCAGTTCATTCCGCCGCGTTGGTCGATCAGGGGAGTGAGACACTCATCTGCTTTTCCCATCTGCGCTGGGATTTCGTGTTTCAAAGGCCGCAGCACCTGATGACGCGGTTCGCCGCCTCCCGCCGGGTGATCTACTGGGAAGAGCCCGTGGCGGCCCCGCTCGACGAGGCGCCGAGCCTTGAGCTGAAGGTGTGCGCCAAGAGCGGGGTGGTGGTCGCCACGCCCCATCTGCCCCCGTCAGCGGAAGGCGAGGCGCGGTCCAGGGCCCTGGCCGAGCTGCTCGACGGCTTCGTCGCCGCTGAGAAGATCTCGCGCCCGATCCGCTGGTACTACACTCCGATGATGCTGGGCTTCTCGCGCCACCTCGAGGCGGCGTGCGTGGTCTACGACTGCATGGACGAGCTCAGCCACTTCAAGTTCGCCCCGCCCGAGCTGCGCGAACTGGAGCGCGAGCTGATGGCCGAGGCCGACGTGGTGTTCACCGGCGGCTTCAGCCTCTACGAGGCCAAGCAGCACCAGCACCGCAACATCCACCCCTTCCCCTCCAGCGTCGACCGCGCGCACTTCGCCCAGGCCCGCGGCTCGGATCAGGCGTGCGAGCCCGACGACCAGGCTGCCCTGCCGCGTCCGCGCCTCGGCTTCTACGGCGTGGTCGACGAACGCATGGACCTGGAGCTGCTGGCCCAGTTGGCCGACGCGCGGCCGGAGTGGACCCTGTGCATCGTCGGTCCGGTGGTGAAGATTGACCCCGCCGACCTGCCGGGGCGTCCGAATATCAAGTACCTGGGCGGCAAGGCGTACGGCGACCTGCCGGCCTATCTGGCGGGCTGGGACGTGGCGCTGATGCCGTTCGCCATCAACGACTCCACCAAGTTCATCAGCCCGACCAAGACGCCCGAATACCTGGCCGGCGGCCGGCCGGTGGTGTCGACCCCGATCACCGACGTGATCCGCCACTATGGCGAGCTGGAAGGGGTGAAGGTAGCCCGCACCGTCGACGAGTTCGTGGCCGCCTGTGACGAGGCGCTTACGCTGGCGGCCGATCCGGGCGGCGCGTGGCTGGCCGAGGTCGACAAGGCCCTGGCCGAGCTCAGCTGGAGCCAGACCTTCTGCCGCATGTCGGCCCTGATCGACGAGGCGATCCTGAAGAAGCAGGACCAAGCCGAAGAGCGCCTGTGGGCCGCGCCGATGCCGGCGATCCGCCCGGCGGGCCGGACCATGCCGTTCGACTATCTGGTGGTGGGCGCAGGCTTCGCCGGCGCGATCCTTGCCGAACGCCTGGCCGCCGGCTCGCGCAAGAAGGTGCTGGTGGTCGACAAGCGCCCGCACGTGGGCGGCAACGCCTTCGACCACAAGGATAGCGCGGGCGTGCTGATCCACCGCTACGGCCCGCACATCTTCCACACCAACTCCCAGGAGGTGGTCAGCTACTTGTCGCGCTTCACGCGCTGGCGGCCGTACGAGCACCGGGTGTTGGCGTGCCTGGGCGGCGTGCACGTGCCGATGCCGATCAACCGCACGACGGTGAACACCCTCTACGGCCTGAACCTGCAGACCGACGAGGAGGTCGAGGCCTTCTTCGCCAGCCGCGCCGAGCCGGTCGAGACCATCCGCACCTCCGAGGACGTGGTGGTGTCCAAGATCGGCCGCGAGCTCTACGAGCATTTCTTCCAGGGCTATACCCGCAAACAGTGGGGCCTGGACCCGTCGGAGCTCGACAAGTCGGTGACCTCGCGCGTGCCCACCCGCACCAACACCGACGACCGCTACTTCACCGACAGCTTCCAGGCCATGCCGGCCGACGGCTACACGCGGATGTTCGAGAACATCCTCGACCACCACAACATCGAGCTGATGCTGGGCGTGGACTTCGAGGACGTTCGGAACGACGTGGTCTACGACAAGCTGGTCTACACCGGGCCGATCGATGAATATTTCGACCACCGCTACGGCAAGCTGCCCTACCGCTCGCTGGAGTTCCGCCACGAGACCCTGGACCAAGCCTGGTTCCAGCCGGTGGGCACGGTGAACTATCCGTCGGAAGATGTGCCCTACACCCGCATCAGCGAGTACAAGCACCTGACCGGTCAGGCCCACGCCAAGACCTCGGTCACCTACGAATATCCGCGGGCCGAAGGCGACCCCTACTATCCGGTGCCGCGGCCGGAGAACCAGGCGCTGTACAAGAAGTACGAGACCCTGGCCCTGCAGACGCCGGACGTGCACTTCGTCGGGCGGCTGGCCACCTACCGCTACTACAACATGGACCAGGTAGCCGGTCAGTCCCTGGCCACCTACCGCAAGATCGTCGAACGCGAGGGTCGGGCGGCGGCGGCGGAGGTCACGCTGGGACGGGCCGTGGCGAGCTGAACCCTTCTCCCTTCGGGGAGAGGGCTCCTTGCCAGCCTTTCGGCGTCGGTGCATTCACGGACGCATGCCCAGGTTCCTGTTACGCCCACTGATCCTCGCCTTCTGCCTGCCGCTGCTCGCGGCGTGCGAAAAGGGCGTCACGCCGCAGCAGGACACCGAGCTGCGGGGCGTCTACGACAAGATGCGGGTCAACGACCTGGCCGGCGTCGAGGGTCAGTTCGCTCCGGACCGCCGGCAGCCGGCCCTGCACCAGCGCCTCCAGTTCATGCAGGGCATGATCCCGCCCGACAAGCCGACCGTGCGCTTCCTGAAGGGCCTGAGCCTGCCCGGGCCGAACGGCGCCACCGACTACGGCGCCCAGTACGAGTACGACTATGCCTCCACCGCCGTGCTCGCACAGATCGAGATGCGGCAGGACAAGGCGGGCCACAAGACCCTCACCGCCGTGCAGCTGCGCCAGGAGCCGGTCGGCATCGCCCACGCCTTCGATTTCGGCCTGACCGGCAAGAAGTATTACCAGTACATCTTCCTGTTCCTGATGGTCCTGCCGCCGGCCTTCGGCGTCTGGGGGCTCTACGCGCTGTGGCGGGCGCAGGACCTCAAGTGGAAGTTCTTCTGGGCCCTGACCATGCTGCTGGGCTTCATGGACCTGACCATGGACTGGCGCACCGGCGACGTGGTGCTCAACCTCGCCTACATCCACCCGTTCTGGATCTTCGCCCGCAAGTTCGGGCCCCTGTCGCCGTGGATGCTTTCGACGTCCCTGCCCCTGGCCTCGATCGCCTTCCTGCTCGGCTACCGCCGGCTGGAACGGCCGTGGGACGGACCCAAGAAGAAGCCCTAGGTCCGAACGACCCATCCGTCATCGCAATGTTCGTCATCCCCGGGCTTGTCCCGGGGCCCCATGAACTCCGGTGGGCGGAAGGGCATCCGAGATCGCCGAACCGGAGCTCCTCCTCCTGACAGCGATGGCGCGAACGGGTCTCCGGGACAGGCCCGAGGACGACGACCGTCGCTAGACCGCCAGGTCGCGGTACTCGGGATGCCGCTGCATCCAAGCGCGGGCGTAGCTGCACAGGGCCAGCACCTTGAGGTGCTCGGCGCGCGCCTCATCGGCCACCCCCCGCATCAACTGGCTGGCGAGGCCGCCCCCGCGCAGGTCGGACGGGGTTTCCACATGGGTGATCACCAGACGGCCGGGCTGGCGACGGTAATCGGCGAACACCACCTGGCCGTCGACGGGCAACTCGAACCGCTGTAGCTCGCGGTTGTCGCGGACCGGATTGTCGCGCGGGGGACCCTGATCCATCTGCTACTCCGAACGCTTGTGGACCTAGAGGCAAACCCGCAAGCTCTCCCCCGGTTCACCGTCGAGGTCATCAAGTGTCGATCGCAGATCGGAATGGCAAGGCTTCCATCAAGGGCGGCTTCAATCCGGTCCTGGCGGCCCAGCCGCGCACCATCTTCGACGTGATGAGCGGCTTGGCGCGCGAACTGAACGCCGTGAACCTGGGCCAGGGCTTCCCCGACGAGGACGGCGCGCCGGACGTGCGCGAATTCGCGGCCAGGAGCCTGATGGCCGACTCCAACCAGTACCCGCCCGCCACCGGCCTGATCGAGCTGCGCCAGGCGGTGGCCGACCACTACCGTCGCTTCCAGAGCCTCGACCTCGACGGGCCCAGCGAGGTGGTGATCACCTCCGGCGCCACCGAGGCCCTGGCCGCCGCCATCTTCGGCCTGATCGCCCCGGGCGACGAGGTGGTGATGTTCCAGCCGCTCTACGACGCCTATCTGCCGCTGGTGCGCATGGCGGGCGGCGTGCCCCGCTTCGTCCGCCTGGAGCCACCGCACTGGCGCATCACCGCCGAGGCGCTGGACCGGGCGTTCGGACCGAAGACCAGGCTCATCCTGTTCAACAACCCGCTGAACCCGTCGGCCGTGGTGTTCCCGGACGAGGACCTGCGCCTCCTCGCCGAGGCCTGCGTGGAGCACGACGTGATCGCCGTGTGCGACGAGGTGTGGGAGCACGTGGTGTTCGACGGCCGCCGCCACACCCCGCTGATGGCCCTGCCCGGCATGCGCGAGCGCGCGGTGAAGATCGGCTCGGCGGGCAAGATCTTCTCCCTGACCGGCTGGAAGGTGGGCTGGGCCTGCGCCACGCCCGAACTCGCTCAGGCCGTGGCCAAGGCCCATGCCTTCCTCACCTTCACCACCTCGCCCAACCTGCAGCGGGCGGTGGCCTATGGCCTTGGCAAGGACGAGGCCTATTTCGCCCCGGCGCTGGACGGCTTCGCCCGCTCGCGCGACCGGCTGGCGGCGGGGCTGAAGGCCGAGGGCTTCGCGGTGCTGCCGAGCCAGGGCACCTACTTCCTGTTGCTTGACCTGAAGGCCTCCGACATCGCGCTGGACGACCAGACCTTCGCGCAGCGGGCCGTGCGCGAAGCGGGCGTGGCGACCATCCCGGTGTCGTCGTTCTACGCCGAGGACGCGGTCACCACCGTCGTGCGCCTGTGCTTCTCCAAAAAGGACTCCACGCTGGACGCCGGGATCGAGCGGCTGGCCAAGGCCAGAAAGCTGTTCGGCTAGCCACGGGCGTTGACCGGCCGGTCCAGAGGTCTAGCCTTGCGCCAGCGTCTGTGTGGTTTCGTGACGGGAGCCGCCCATGCTTGCCCTTGGCCTCATCGGCGGCCTTGCGCTTTGGACCGCGGCGGCGGCCGTCGCCGGACCGGCCGCGGCCCAGACCATGATGTCGCCCATGGAGGTCCGTCCGGCCACGCCGAACGACCTCATCAACCAGTCCCTGCCGCAGGGCGCCCGAGCCTGCCTGGACGGCAAGTCCCGGCCAGGCCCGGCGCCGAAGGTGGTGCGCATCATGCCCGCGCCCGGATCGGTGGTGCGCCCGGGGGCCATGGTGCTGAGCGTCACTTTCGACCGGGCGATGGCGTGCACGGCCAACCTCGCGGACTCACGCTTCCCCATCCCCTGTCCGGGCGGGGACAGCGCGGTGATGATCTCGCCGGACCGGCGCACCCTGACCACGGTATGCGTGGTGGAGGCCGGCGCCGCCTACAGCATGCCGCTGGTGGATTTCGTCGGCGGCGACGGGGTGAAGTCCGAACGCTACGACCTGCTGTTCACCACCTCCACCGACACGCCCGTCGCGGACGTCCTGCAGGCCATGAGACTGGAGAAGACGGGGCCGGCGCGACGTTGAAGATCGGCGCCTGGAGTGGGGCGGATTTCGGGCGGAAAGCCGGCTCCCAATTTTCCTTGGCCCGCTCAGAGTCCGGGGATCTTCGGGGCCTCGTGATGGTCGGCCGTCCGGCTGACGTGGGGCGTGACCACCACATAGAGTTCGGTCTTGGCCCGGGTGTCGTGGACCGCGCTGAACGCGCGTCCCAGCACCGGGATATCGCCGAGACCCGGCACCTTGATGTGGTTGTTGAGCTCGCTCTCCTGGGTCAGGCCGCCGATGACGAAGGGCTCGCCGTCGCGGACGGTGGCCGAGGTCGAGGCCTCGCGTTGGCTGATGGTCGGGTAGCCCTGGGAGTAGCCGCTCAAGCTCGAGACCACAGTGAAGATGTGGGACGAGACGTAGCCGTCGTCGCTGACCCGGGGGGCGATCTGCAGGGTGACGCCGACGTTCACATATTGCACCTGCTGCTGCACGGCGTTGACGCCGGACAGGGCGATGGCGGTGAGGATCGGCAGGGCGTCGCCGGTGATGATCTTGGCGGTCGATCCGTTCTGGGCGGCGATGCGCGGCCGGGAGATGATGCGGCCCTGACCCTTGGCGATCTGGCCGTAGATGGCGGCCTGCAGGTTCACCGCCCGGCCCCCACCCGCGGCGGTATTGGACACGCCCGGGAAATCCCCGGCCGCCAGGGTGTATGACGCGGTCCCGAACTGGCCATTGGCGTTGTTGAAGTCGATGCCCAGGTTGCGGGCGCCCGATTCCGTCAGTTCGACGAACACCGTCTCCAGCACCACGCTGGTGGCCACCGGCACGTCGAGCTGGGCGATCTGGCCCTTGAGCTGCGTGATGTGCTCCGGCGTGCCCTTAAGCACGATGGCGTTGAGCCTGCGGTCGATGCCGATGCTGTCGTCGATCGCGCGGCCGACGGGATCGCCCTGGGCGAGGGTCTGGGTGAAGGCGGTGGTGCTGGAGGACGGCGTGATGCCGCTCCCGTAGTAGCCGCCCTGCAGGCCCGAAGACCCGAATGCCAGCTCCTCGGGCGTGAAATTGTCATTGGGCTTGATGCTCTGGTTGGCGGTGAGCAGGCCGACGATCTCGCTGACGTCGGCGTATTTCAGCGGCACCACCTCGAAGGCTTCGGAACCCGTGATCGCCAGGCCGCCCGGGCCCGAGCCGCCGCCGGAGCCGGCGCCGGCGCCGATCATGAGACCGGGAAATGACGGCGGGACCTGGGGCGCGGACGGGGTCGGCGCAGCCGCCGGTGTCGCGGTGCGGGGCGGCAGGGCCGGAAACACCTGGGCATGGCTCTCGGCCGAGGCGAGGACCACGGTCAGGACGGCCAGGACGGACAGGTTGGAATGGCGCATGGGGGCTGCCGAAGTACCGGAACGGGGCCCGCGGGGAGGGCTCCCGTTCCGGCGTCCGGGGAGGACCTTAAGGCGTGATGCGCTGGCCGGTGATCTGGCCGGACACGCTGAATTGCGGATTTACACGGCCCGTGACCGCGTCGTAGCCCACCTGGGTGAAGCGGCCGGTGAACTTGTTGCCGCGCGGGTCGAGCACGATGTCCTCAACTAGGTTGATCTTGGCGATCAAGCCGGCCGGCGCTTCGCCCGGCGGAGGCGCGTTGGGGAAGGGCGCGCCGGTGTTCCAGGCGCCCGGATCATAGGCCAGGGCGAAGTGGTTCAAGTGTAGCTGTTGGGGCCGGTCTGGCCCCAGACGCCAAGGCAGAAGTTGCCCGCGGCGGCCGCGTGGCCGGCGCTGTTCATGATCTCGGTGCCATCGCTGTGCCAGGCGGAATAGCCGAAATCGACGGTGGCGCCGCCGGCGGTCAGGGTGATGGCCCACAGACCGACGATCGAGGAGCCGCCGCTGCCCCTCTGGTTGTTCTGGTTGTCGACGCGGAGCAACAGGGACCCGTCGCCCCGCCCTTCCTCGAACATGCCCTTCTCGAACATCGCGGGCGCCTTGACGGCGGCATCGGTTCCGCAGCCGGCCCAGGCCGACGGCGCCGCGATCGCCAGGGCGGCGAAAGCCGCCAGCCCCAAGGCCGAACTCTTGAGCGAAATCCTCATGCAACCCTCTCCATAGCTGGAGCCCGAAGCCGTCCCCGGACCCGCGTCAAGTGTCGGATGCAAAAGGGAAAACCGGCTCCGATTTATCGCCGATCGGACGCCGATCTCTTGCCGATCTCCCGCTGACGAAGGGGCGAGCGCGGCCTCGGGTGAGCCGGACGGGCCGTCGGCTAGGGCCGGGCCCCGTAAGGGACGCCCACGAAGATTTCCGGGGTGCGGATGACGCCCGCATCCGCCGGGGTGCTGCCGAAGCGGAAGCCGACCGCGTCGAACGCCTCGCGCACGGCCTCGTCGGCCGGCGAGACGCCGAGGGCGGCGGCCAGGCCGCGGCGAGGAGCGCCCGTGCCGAAGGCGGAGGCCTGGTCGACGGTCCAGCCGGCCTGGCGGAACAGCTCGGTCAGCTCACGGGCGTAGGCCTGAGCCCCGGCAGCGTCCTCGACCGACAGGGTAATGGTCCCGTGCGGAACCTGGCGCAGGGCGGCCAGCATGCGCGCCCGGGCGACGGCCGGATCCGGCCTGGCGGGGGCTTCGGCGCGGGGCGCGGCCGGCGTCGGCGCGGGCTGGGCGGCTTGGCGGACGACGGCGGGAGCGGGAGCGGGCGGCAGCTTGGCGGCGGCAATGAGGGCCTGGGGCCGGTCGGCGCCGACCAGCGGCGGCGCGAGGCTCGGATGTTCGACCTTCTGTTGGCGCAAGGCCACGGCGACCACCAGGGTCGCCAGCAGAGCCGCAACGGCGAAACAAGCGAGCATCACCCCCGGCGTGCGACCGGCGGCAGGAGGCCGATCGGCCGCCGGCGCGGCGCGTCCGGTGAAATTCAGCGGCATCAGATCAGGGCCATCAGATCAGGGCCATGCCGCCGCCCGGGTGGCGGCGATGAAGCCGCCGCCGAGCACGCGGTCGGGATCGGCCGGGTCGTAGAGCACGCAGGCCTGGCCGGGGGCGACGCCCTCTTCCGCCGTGTCGAACGCCACCGCCGGCGCGCCGTGCAGCATGGCCAGCCGCCCAGGCGCTGGTTCGCGGGTGGAGCGCACGCGGGCCAGGACCGGTTGGCCCTCGGCCGCGGCGGCGTCCATCGACGCTTGGTCGCCCAGCCAATTGATCTCCTTCAGCGCCAGCGAGGCGGTCAGCAGGGCCTCGCGCGGGCCGACGATCACCCGGCGCTGGCCGGCGTCGAGCTTGACCACGAACAGCGGCTCGCCCACGGCGATGTTCAGGCCGCGCCTCTGGCCCACGGTGTAGCGGGTCACGCCCTCGTGGCGGCCCAGCGTGCGGCCGTCCAGGTGCACGATGTCGCCGGCCTCCGCGCCGTGCGGGCGCAGGCGGTCGATGATGGTGGTGTACTTGCCCTCGGGCACGAAGCAGATGTCCTGGCTGTCGGGCTTGTCGGCCACCGACAGGCCGAGCGCGGCCGCCTCGGCGCGCACCTGCGGCTTCTCCAGCCCGCCGAGCGGGAAGCGCACGAAGTCGAGCTGCTCGCGGGTGGTGGCGAACAGGAAGTAGCTCTGGTCGCGCGCCGGATCGATCGCGCGGCGCAGCTCGGGCCCCCTCGGCCCCACCGCGCGGCGGATGTAGTGGCCGGTGGCCAGGGCTTCGGCCCCCAGGTCCCTGGCCATGTCCATCAGGTCGCGGAACTTGACCGTCTGGTTGCAGCGGATGCAGGGCACCGGGGTCTCGCCGCGCAGGTAGGCGTCGGCGAAGTCCTCCATCACCTCCTGGCGGAAGCGGCTCTCGTAATCGAGCACGTAGTGCGGGATGCCGATCGTCTCGGCGGCCATGCGCGCGTCGAGGATGTCCTGGCCGGCGCAACAGGCGCCCTTCTTGGCCAGGGCCACGCCGTGGTCGTAGAGCTGCAGGGTGACGCCCACCACGTCGTAGCCGGCCTGCTTGAGCAGGGCCGCGGTCACGGTGGAGTCCACCCCGCCGGACATGGCGGCGACCACCCGCGCCCCCTTGGGAAGGGCGGTCGCTTGCTCGGCCAGGCGCACGGCGTCGGCGGTGAAGGTCAGGTCGTCCAGAGGCATCAGGCCGCCAATGTAGCGATCAGAACGGCCGATTGCGAGGTCGGGACCGAAAGGCCCCTGCGCCAGGGCGTCGCTATTCGTACCGCAGGGCCAAGGCCGGCCGCACACGGGCGACGCCGAGGGTGTGGAACAGGGTGACCGCGATGGCGAAAGCCAGGGCCGCGGCGGAGGCTGCGAGGAACATCCAGGGCTCGAGGCCAATATGGCGTCCGAACCCCTGCAGCCACCGATCGAGGGCCCACCAACTCACCGGCCAGGCGATCAGGTTCGCCGCGAGCATCGGCCGGCTGAACGACCATAGGAGCAGGCGGACCACTTCGCCGTTGGTCGCGCCCATCGCCTTGCGCACGCCGATCTCCTTGGTGCGCCGCTCGCCGACGAACACGGCCAGGCCCAGCATCCCGAGCGCCGCCACGAACACCGCGACCGCGCACAGCGCGTCGATCAGCCAGCCCTGCCGGATCGTGTCGGCGTAGATCGACTGCACATAGTCGTCGGCGAACCGCCGCGTCGGCGGACGCACCGCGCCGGTGGCCCGCCACGCGGCGTCGATCTCGCTCAGCGTCTCCGGAATGCTGCGCCCGGTGAGCTTGATGTTCATCACCCCGCTGACCGACGGCCATTCGAAATAGACCATTGGCCGGACGCCATGGTTGACCAGGTCGAAGCCGAAGTCCGGCGCCACGCCGACGATCTGGGCCGGGCCGCCGGCCATGGCGTTGTAGGCCGTGATGTGAAGCGCCTGACCCACGGCCTGTTCGGGCGACCGGTAGCCGAGGGCGCGCGCCGCGGTCTGGTTCACGACCACCGTCTTCACCTCGGCCGGAGACCGCGCGGGAGCCTCGTCCTCGGGGTGGGCGGCATTGAAAAACCGTCCGGCCAGGGGCCGAACGCCGTAAAGCTCCAGAAAGCCGCGGTCCAGTCCAGCGCCCGTCAGGATCATGTCCGCGCCGCTCGGCAGGGAGACGTGGACCGGCGAGTCGCCGGTGTCCATGGCCGGCATGGAGGCGCACGCCGCGCCCTGAACGCCCGGTAGCGCCCGCACACGGTCGATGAAGGCGTCGCGGCATTGCTGTGGGCGCGGCGCCGGGCTCGGCGGGAGGATGTCGAGCATCACCATCTGCGCCTTGTCGATGCGCAGGGCGTCGTTGAGGGCGAAGTGGGTCTGTTTGGCGATGACGCCGACGGCCAGGGTCAGTCCGACGAGAACGGCGAACTGCAGCGCGACCAGGAGCGTGCGCACCCGCATCGAGCCCGAGGTGTGCGGCAAGGCCCCCTTGAGGACCACCGCCGGGCGGAAGCTCGACTGCACGAAGGCGGGATAGGCCCCGGCGAGCGCGCCCACGCCCAGGCTGAGGGCGGCCAGGGCGGCCAGGGTCCGGGGCTCGCGCCAGTAGTCGAACACCAGCGTCCGGTCGAGCGCCGCCCTGAGGCCCGGCAGGGCCAGTTCGACGACGCCCAGGGCGAGCACGAGCCCGATGAGGCCGTAGAGGATCGACTCGCCCATGAACTGCAGGACGAGGTCGCCGCGCGTGGCGCCCGCCGCCTTGCGCACCCCGACTTCGACGGCCCGCCGCGAAGCCCGCGCCGTCATCAGGTTGACGAAGTTGACCGCGGCGGCGGCCAGGACCAGGGCGGCGATCAGGCCGAGGGCGGCGAGCACCGAAGGGTTCCCCTGCGGCTTGGCTCCCGGCAGGCTCAGGCCCTGCAGCGGATAGAGGTGCAGGCCAGCCAGCGGCACGAGCCGAAGCGAGAGCGATGATCCGCTCGGCAGCAGGCCGTTGGGAAGCAGGATGCGCTGCGCCGTGAAAGCCTGCAGCGCCTGATCCAGCCGGGGGCCGTCGGCCGGATCGCGGACGCCGACATAGACTCGGGTGCCGAAGGTGAACTGCCCGCGCCGCAGGGGACGCTCCGTGCCCGGGGCGTGCGGCGCGGCGGCGTTGAGGTTGGAGGCGAAGACGTCGGCGTCCAGGTGGGTGTTGCCGGGCAGGTCCTGGAGCACCGCGCCGACGCGCAGGGTCAGCTTGCGGTCGAGCTGGAGCAACTGCCCGATAGGCGCATCCTGCCCGAACACCTTGCGGGCCATGCGCCGGGTGATGACGACCCCGTCGGGCCTGGCCATCGCGGCGGCCGGGTCTCCCGCGATCACCGGCAGGGGCAGGATCCTGAAGAAGTCGGGGTCGATCCAGGCGACGTTTTCCAGCGTCGTCAGGGCGTTGCGGCCCACGGCCATCGACCGGGAATCCAGGCGGGCGGTGTACCGGATCTCGGGGAATTGCAGCTTCAGCGGCGCGGCCAGCGCCGGATAGGTCAGGTCTGTCACCAGCGCGGTGCGGCCGGCCGGCCGCAGATGGGTGACCACCACGAAGGCGTTGCGATAGCCGGGGATGAACCGGTCGAACGTCAGTTCGTCGCGCAGGTAGAGGCCCGTCAGGATCGTCGCCGCCATGCCCACGGCCAGGCTGGCGATCGAAATCGCCGCGTAGAGCCGGTTGCGGGCCAGATTGCGGAGGGTCGCGGCGAAGACATTGGCGAACATGGTCTGCAAGGTCCTCCAACCCGACCGCTCCATTATCGGCGCGCGAGAGAGAGCCGTGAAATGCCTTGCAAACAAAGGGTTATGCCCGAGCCGAGGCAGCCGTGGAGTCGGCAGTGTCCGAAATCGGACACCGCTCGTCCAACAGACGGGCGGCAGCCCCCTATCCGCCCTAGCTGGTGCTGGTCGGCGCCAGATAGTTGAGGAGGGACATGCCTTTGAGCGTCAGGAACACCTGGGCCGAGGCCTGCAGGGCGTTCTGGGCCTGGGTCAGGTCGGAGGCCGCCTGGGCGGTGTTCACGTCGGTGATGTCGCCCAGCACGTTCTTGAGGGTGGTCTGGCGGTCGGTCTGGGCCGTGGTGGCGTCCTCGACCCGCTTCTGGATGTCGCCGCCCTGGGCCGTGGTCTGGGTGGTGGAGTCGACCACCCCGCCGACGCTGGTGATCTCGCCCTGCAGGAAGGTCTGCTGGGCCTGGGTGAGTTGGCCGGTGAAGGGGCCGTTGGCCTGCTGGTACGACTGGATGTCCTGGAACACCTGCATCAGCTGCTGGCCGACGTCGCTGGCCAGGAAGCCGGTGGAGATCGTGGTCTGGTCGTCGATGCGGTTGGTCGGCGCCAGGGTGCCGTTCTGGAAGAAGCTGGAAACGGCGGGGTTGCTGGCGGGCGGCGTGGCCGTCAGTTGGCTGATGTCGGTGGCGGTGAACGGCTGGGTCTGGGTCTGGCCGCCGGAGAACAGGTAGTCGCCGCCGTACTGGGTGTTGAGCGCCTGCACCGCCTGGGAGAAGTAGCTGTCGACGTCGGTCATGATGCCGTCGCCCTGACCGTTGGCCAGGGCATTGGTCAGGGTCTGCTTGAGGTTGGCGGCCACGTCGGACACCTGGCCCAGCGCGGACTGCTGGAAGTTGAGCTTGACCTGCAGGTTGGTGAGCTGACTGACCATGCCGTCGACCCGGGCCTTGACCGTGTTGGTGGCGACGAGGCTGCTGGTCTGGTCGCCGAAAGCGGTCAGGTCGTCGCCTTTCTTGCCGGTGGACACCTGCTGCTGGGCGGTCAGCTCCTGGTTCTGGGCGGACATCAGGTCGGCGAGGATCACCGAGTAGTTGTTCTGGGTGGAGACGGGCGTGACCATGAAGACGCTCCTCAGACCATCTGCATCAGGGTGGTGTACATTTCCTGGACCGCCTGGATGAGGCGGGCGCTGGCGTTGTACGACTGCTGGAAGGTGGTCAGGTTGACCAGTTCGCTGTCGAGGTTGACGCCCTCGGCGGACGAGCGTTGGGCGGTGGCCTGGTTGAGCAGGGCCGTGGAGGCCTGGTCCTGGTCGCCGGCGTTGGTGGCCATGGCGCCGATCTGGCCGGCGAGCTGGGAGCCGTAGTTCGACACCGAGGTGGCGAGGCTCTTCATGGCGCCGGCGGCGGAGAAGGTGACGGTGTTCGAGGCGGAATTGGCCATGGCCACCGCCCCGCGGCCATCGCCCACGGCCAGGGCAGGCTGGCCGTTGACCGTTTGGCTGAGGTCGAGCTGGGCCAGGGACAGCAGGTTCGGGTTGGCGGCGATGTCGCTGCGGATCGAGAAGCTGGAGGTGCGCGCCGCCTGGGTGGTCCAGCCGACGCCGAGCATCTGGCTCAGGCTGGCTCCGCCGGACGTGTTGGTGGTGTTGTCGCTGATCACCGACACCGTGGTCCCGGTGTAGCCCTTGGTGGGGGTGAAGGCGAGGTGGCCCTGGGCGTCCAGGGCGAAGCTGCCGTAGGAGCCGATCGTCGAGTTCAGGCTGTTTATCAGGTCGCCGACGGTCGCCGCGCCCGAGGGGATGGTCAGGTTCACCTGCCGGACCGCGGACCCGTTTGAATCCACGAGTTCGAGGTTGAGCGAACCGCCCGCCGCGAAGGTGCTCGGCGAGGCGGCGCTCAGGCTGCCGTTGACGTTGGCGTAGGTGGACGACTGGATCAGGTTGTTGAGGCCGAAGAACTGGCCGAAGTTCTGGCCCGCATTGCTCGACGGCGTGGTCGGATCGTCGGCGATGGCCACCCCGTCGCTCGAATTGGGCGCGGCGATGCTCAGCTGGCCGTTGGTGAAGCTGGCGCTCCCTTCGGTGCCGAGGGCGGCGTTGAGGGTGGTCAGGAAGTTCGCCGGTGTGAAGGCGACGGTCGAGGTCGCGCCGGTGTTGTCGGTGATGTTGATCTGGCCGGCGCCGAAGTCGATGTCGAGCCTCTGCTGCATCACCCCCGCCGAGTTGGTGATCGCCACGGTGCTCTTGCCGCTGAAGCCGGCGATCGCCGTGGGCAGGTCCATGCCGATCTGCGTGCCGGTCAGCTGGTTGGGCGCGGGCACGGCTGAGGCGTCGTTGTGGGCGGCGTTGATCTGGCTGACCGCCTGGCTCACGAACTCGCTGAGCTGGCTCATGATCTGCGGCAGCTGCACCCCGGCCAGTTGCACCAGCCCCCCGATCTCGCCCCCGCCGGGGGTGACCTGCATCGGCTGGCCCTTGGGCGGGGTCGCGGTCATCAGGCCGCCGCCGCCGACCACCGAGAAGTTCACGGTCGAGGCGCCCTGCTGGCCGGTCAGGTAGACGCCGTCCTGCGAGCGGACGGTGACCCCGCCGGTGCCGTCGGGTGAGATCGACACGTTCATCAGGCCCGACAGCTTGGTCTGGAGCTGGCTCAGGCTGTTGGTCAGACCCGAGGTGTCGCCGCCCGACACCCCGATGCGCGCGATGTCGGCGTCGGTCTGGGATATCTGGCTGAGGATCTGGTTCACCTGGGCGACGTCGGCGGTCGTCTGCTGGTTGGCCTGGTCGCGCAGGCCCGACAGGTTGGTGGACAGGCTGTTGGCGCTGGTCAGAAATGTGTTCACCGCATTGAGGACGCCGCTGCGGCTGAGGCTCGAGGATGGCGTATCCGAGGCGGACGACAGCGCCGAATAGAGGTTGTCCAGGCCCGAGAAGAACGAGGTCGAGCTCGACGGGTCGCCGAACATCTGCTGAGCCTGGTCGAGGAAGCTGGAAATCACCGAGGTCTGTCCCGACTGGGCGGTGGCCAGCTGGCTGGCCTTGTCCAGGAAGGTGTTGGCCGCGCTCTGAATGGAATCGATCTGGACCCCGAGCCCGCGGCCCTCGACCACGATCGGCGACTGGGTGACGACCTCGCGGGTGTAGCCCGGCGTATTGACGTTGGTGATGTTGTTCGAGGTGACCGTGATCTGCGACTGGGCCGTCGACAGACCGGAGGTGGCGATGTTGAGGACGTCATTCAGCGACGACATGCGTCAGGCCCTCCCGTCCGGGTCGAAGAGCGCCGCGCACTCGGCAAGGGTTGAACCCTGCACAGGCTGATTTTGCCTAGCGAGAGCGTGAAGCGGGCCGGATCGGCTCGCTAACTCATTGATTTTCTTAGGCGCGTGTCGCAAGGGCGGCTCCTGTCGCAAAAGCCCGCGCAAGACTGGCGCCAAGTGGACGGCAAGCCCCCGACCGGCGGCCGCCGGCCCGGCAACAATCGACCGCCCGCGCCCGTCCGGCGCCCGGCAAAAAACGCCGTGGACGGTGTGGGCCGCATCTCTCGATCTATATTTTTTCATGTAAAATCAATGCCTTGATTGCATTCCAGCAAACTGGCGCAGGCATTGCTTGGGAGGTGTCGAACATCTTTTGCGTAGCCAGCTGCCGCCCACCACCGGATCCCGATGCAAGTCGCCTCACCGACCCTGCCCAAGACCGCCCAGACCCAGACCGCTGGGACTGCGCCCGTCGGCGTGGGCGGCGGCGTGGGTGGCGCGGCCCCGGGCCTGCTCGGCGCCGGCGGCCTGGCGGCGGACATCTTCGGCGCCCTCGGCCTCGGCGGACCCTCCGCCGCCGCGGGCCAGACCGATGCGTCCGCCGCGATGACCGGCGGCGCCCCTGCCGACAGCTTCGCGGCGCTTCTGGCGAGCAAGACCGGCGCCGCTGGAGCGACCCTCGCAGGCGCATCGGCGGACAAGATTCCGCCGGGCCAAACCGCCAAGACCGCGTCCGCCGCGCAGCAGGCCGCGCCGTCGCAAGGTCCGGCCGCCCAGGCTCTGGGTGCGCAGGCCCTGGCCGCCACCCTGGCCGCCGGCGCCGATACTGCTGCGCTTTCGGCCAAGCCGGCCGCTGGCAAGGATCAAGACGCCGGCAAAGAGCAGGGCCGGGACGCCGCTCAAGCCGCCGCCGCCGCCACGCCGGCCGTGACGGCGCCAGCCGGGACCTTGATCGCCGCCATCACTCCGCAGGCCCCCACGCCCCAGGCGACGACCGCTGCCCCGTCGAACGACAGCGCGCCCGGGTCGGCGGCCGCTGCGTCGTCCGCCCCGATCGTGAACACGGCGTCGACGGCCCTGGCTTCGACCCCGGCCGCCGCGTCGAAGACCGCCTCATCGGCCCCTTCACCCGCCGCCGCCGAAACGGCCGACGACGACTCCGCCACGGACGCGCCCGCCAAAGCTCGGGCCCTCGCCGGCGCTCCAGCGGCGCAGGCGGCGTCCACCGCTTCCCCCGCCCCGACGGCGGCGGCCACGCCAGCAGCCCAGGCCGCGCTCGCCCAGGTCCTCGCCCAGGCCCAAGCCTCCACGCCCGCGCCCTCCGGGCGTGGCCAGCGGGTGCAGGGCCAGAACGGTCAGGGCCAGAACGGTCAGGGCCAGAACACTCTCGGGGGAGCCGCTCAGGCCCGCAACACCCAGGGCCAAAGCGCCCAAAGCCAGGCCCAGACCCAGACTCCTTCGGCCGCTCAGCAGGCCGCCGCGTCGAACGGCGCCCCTGCTCCCTCTGCTGCGGATGCCCAGGCGCAACCGGAGCTGCAGGCTGACGCCGCCCAGTCCGTGGACGGCGCCGCGTCCGACCCGACCAGCGCCGGCAAGCCCCAGACCGTGGCGGAGACCACAGCCGCCGCCAACGCCCAGGCCCAGGACCAGACCCACGCCCAAGGGACCGTTGCGGGCGTGCAGACCGCCTCGCCCGGCCAAGCCGCCTTGTCCGGCAAGTCGGTCGCCGCCAAGGCCCAGGCCGCCGACCCGTCGGCCAACGCCTCCGCCGCCGCCCTGGCCACGCCCTCGCGCCAGGCTGGGGGCGGCGGCGACGCCTCGGCGACCGCTTCGCCCGACGCATCGCCCGACGCATCGCCCGCGCCGGACGCCTCCGCCCAGGCCGCCGCACCCGCGCAGGACCCGGCCCAACCGGACGCGCTGGCCGCCGCCGCCCAGACTCAGGCCCAAGGCCCCGCCGCGGCGGCCGCTCCGAGCGCCGGCGCCGAGACCGTCCAGCGGCTGGCGACCCAGATCGTGCAGACCGCCCAGGGCCCCGCCTCGCAATTCAGCCTTGTGCTGCATCCGGCTGAACTCGGCGGGGTGCAGGTGAAGGTGCAGGTCGACCGCAACGGCCAAGTGCGCGCCTCCCTTTCCTTCGACAACCCCCAGGCCGCCGCCGACCTCGGGGCGCAGGCCGACGACCTCAAGGCCCAGCTCAGCCAAGCCGGCTTCGACGTCGCCGATGGCGGCCTCAGCTTCAGCATGAACGGCCAGGGGCAGCAGGCCGCGGGCGACAACGCCGCGCAGCAGGGCGTGTGGGGCGGCCGCGCCTTCCGCAACGCCGCCGCCGGCGCCGAAGACCTCGTGAACCAAGTGAACGAAGCCGCCAACCGCCTCAACAAGGCGTCCGCCGCCGGCGGACTGGACATCCGGATCTAGGACCCCGCCATGACCACCGCCGTCAACACCACCAACACCACCAACACCACGGTCAACAGCGGCCAGATCCAGCTGAGCAGCGACTACAACACCTTCCTCCAGTTGCTCACGACCCAGCTGAAGAACCAGGATCCGCTGTCGCCGATGGACACCAACACCTTCACCCAGCAGCTGGTGGAGATGAACGGGGTGCAGCAGCAGTTGCAGACCAACTCCCTGCTGCAGACCCTGGTGAACCAGAGCTCCGGCGCCGGTCCGGCGGTGAACCTGATCGGCAAGCAGATACAGTCCAATTCGTCCAGCGTGACCTTCAGCGGCGGGGCCGACTGGAAGTACGACCTGGGCGGCGCCGCCGCCGCGGCCACCCTCAACGTCACCGACTCGTCCGGCAAGGTGGTCTGGAGCCAGAAGGCCCCCGACCTCACCTCCGGCCAGCACGATTTCGCCTGGGACGGCAGCACGCTGTCCGGCGGCAAGGTCACCGCAGGGACCTACACCCTCAACATCACCGCCACCGATTCAAACCTGCAGACCATGAGCCCCAAGGTCTTCGTCCAGGGCGTGGTCACCGGCGTGTCCAGCGATGCCACGGGCACCCTGCTCAACCTCGGCCCGACCACCGTGAACTACACGACGATTTCCCAAGTCCAGAACCCGACCAACTGAACCTCCAGACACTGAACGACTAGAGAAGGACCCACTCCATGAGCATCAACAGCGCCATGCTCGCCGGCGTGACGGGCCTGACGGCCAACGCGTCGGCGCTCGCCGCCACTTCCGACAACATCGCCAACGTCAACACCGTGGGCTACAAGCGCGCCCAGACCAACTTCTCGGATCTGGTCACAGCCGCTTCGGCCCAGGACTACAGCGCCGGCGGCGTCACGACGAGCACCACCTCCTACGTGACCCAGCAGGGGCTGATGCAGTCGACCAGCTCGCCCACCGATCTGGCCATCTCCGGCTCGGGATTCTTCGTCACCACCCAGAGCCCGACCGACGTCTCGGCCACGTCGCCACGCCTGTTCACCCGCGCCGGCTCGTTCACCGTGGACAGCCAGGGCTACCTGAAGAATTCCGCGGGCCTCTACCTGCAGGGCTGGCTGGCCGACACCTCGGGCAACATCAACACCGACCCGTCGAACATCGCGCTGCTGCAGCCGATCAACGTGTCGACCGTCGGCGGCGCGGCGGGGGCCACCACCAACGCCAGCATCAACGCCAACCTGAACGCCGGCCAGACCATGTCCCAGTCGTCGATCGACTCCGCGGGCGCGGCCTACGCCGCCGCGGGCACGATCCCCGCCAACGCCGATCCGGCCGCCGCCGCGGTGGCGACAGCGATCATGGGCGGCGGCGCGGTTCCCGCCGACGCCTACAGCCCCACCTCGGCCACCACCAGCATGACGGCCTACAACGCCACCACCGGCACCGGCACCAAACCGGACTTCAGCGTGACCATCCCTCTGGCCGACTCCCAGGGCGGAGCGCGGAGCATGCAGATCGACTACCTGAAGAGCGACGCGGGCCCCAACCAGTGGTACGCCGAGGCCCATGTGGTGCCGGCCAGCGACGTGACCTCCGGCTCCCCGCTCATTCCGGGCCAGGTGTCGACCGGCATCGTGTCCTTCACCCCCGATGGCCGCCTCGACCCGAACAACACCACTCTGTTCGGCATGTCGACCAACGGCGGGAATGCGTCGATCAGCTTCGGCGCCTCCAACGCCGCGGCCCCGGGCGCGGGCCAGGTCAACTGGGCCCCGGGCCTCGGCATCAACGGCCAGACCGTGGCCCTGACGCTTGGCAGCGCCGCCGGCGGCATGACCCAGTACGACAGCCAGTCGATCGTGCAGTCGGTGTCGACCAACGGCACGCCGTTCGGCAACCTGACCTCGATCAGCATCGACTCCAGCGGCTACGTCACCGCCGCCTTCGACAACGGCGTGACCCGCCGGATCGCCCAGGTGGCGGTCGCCACCTTCCCGAACCCGGACGGCCTGTCGCCGGTGTCGGGCGACGCCTACCGCGTCTCCCTGGACAGCGGCACCTACAACCTCAAGGCGCCGGGCACGGGCGGGGCCGGGTCGATCTCCCCGTCTTCGCTGGAAGCCTCGACGGTCGACCTGTCCTCGGAATTCAGCAGCCTGATCACCACCCAGCAGGCCTATTCCGCCTCGTCGAAAATCATCACCACCGCTGATCAGATGATGCAGGATTTGATCAACGTCATCCGTTAATACTATCTAGGCGGGCATAGATAGCTAAGTCCGCCAGGATTAACTTAGTAAAAGAAAGAGCTAAGGATTATGGTTAGCGAATCTTTACTAATGCGATTCACTGACTGTTATAGCGTTGCGGCTATTCTTCCCCTTGTAGATGGTGGGAAAGGCGTAAAGCCATGTTGCAACCGCAACGCGTAAACAGCAAGGGTGAGAGGTACGTGATCGGTCCGACCGGCGCGCCCTTGACCCTTGACGATCTGCCGCCGCGCGAAACCGAGCGGTGGGTGATCCGTCGCAAGGCCGAGGTGGTCGCCGCTGTGCGCGGCGGTCTGCTGACGCTCGACGAGGCTTGTGATCGCTACCGGCTGACGAACGAGGAGTTCATCGGCTGGCAGAAGTCGATCGACCAGCACGGCTTGGCCGGGCTGCGCACCACGCGTATCCAACAATATCGATAGAATCCGTTCCTCCTTCCCGGAACGCCTAGGGCCGCGCCTCACCAGGGCGCGGCCTTCGCTTTTTTGGGCTCCATGCGGCCTCGACTCCGCCGCTCGAGGGCGCCCGCGCCGGACGCGAGCCGAGCGGGAAGGCGTCGCTCGCCAGGGTCCGCAAAAGGGCCAAAATGGCGCGGCGGCCTGCGACCGATTGTGCCGCCGCCTCAAACCTGCCGTTAACCTTAATCGAGCGTTTACCATATCACCCGGAAATTCCTGCCTAGCGAGGGACGTCCCGTCTCTCCCTGGGGGGTGCGCGTGCAGTCTTTCATCGAAGCCCTGCAACGCTTCGGCATCGGGCGTCTGGGCGCCATCGTCGGCGTGGCCGCCGGCGTGGCGGCGGCCCTGTTCGCCCTGGTGCTGAACGTAGGGACCCAGCCCAAGGCCCTGCTCTATTCCAACCTCGACCTCAAGGAAGCGGGCCAGATCACCCAGGCGCTGGACCAGGCGGGCGTCAAATACGACGTCAAGGGCGACGGTTCGACCATCATGGTCCCGCGCGACAAGGTCGCCTCGACGCGCATCATGCTGTCGTCCAAGGGCATGCCGACCTCCGGCTCGGTGGGCTACGAGATCTTCGACACCGCCTCACCGCTCGGCCAGACCGACTTCGTGCAGAACCTGAACCGTCAGCGCGCCCTGGAAGGCGAACTGGCGCGCACCATCCGCTCGCTGCAGGGGGTCAGTTCGGCCCGCGTTCACCTGGTGCTGCCGCGCCGGCAGCTGTTCGAAGGCGACGGGGAGGCCCCCTCAGCCTCGGTGGTGATCGGCGTCGCCGGCCGCTCGCCGGGTGCCGACCAGGTGGCCGCGGTGCGCAACCTGATCGCCGGCGCCGTGCCCAACCTGAAACCCGATCGCGTGACCGTGGTCGACGAGCGCGGCAAGCTGCTGGCGGGAGTCGGCGACGGCGACGGCCAGGGCTCGTCCGCCGACACCACCCGCGCCGACACCGAAGAGCGCATGCGCAAGACCATCAAGGACCTGGTCGAAGGCGTGGTCGGCGCGGGCAAGGCCCGGGTGCAGGTGACCGCCGACCTCGACCGCAACCGCGTGACCCTGCAGGAAGAGAAGTACGATCCGGACGGCCAGGTGGTGCGCTCGACCCAGACCGTGGGCGAGAAGGCCAACCAGAACAGCTCGACCGCAACCTCCTCGACCTCGGCCGCGGCCAACATTCCCGGCGGCGCCAACGGCTCGGTCACCAACAGCGAGCCCGGCAACACCTCCGACAGCGCCCGCACCGAGGAGACCACCAACTACGAGATCTCGAAAAGCACCCGCACCGAGGTGATCGAGCCCGGGCAGGTGAAGCGCCTGTCGGTGGCCGTGGCGGTGGACGGGGTCACCACCCTCGGGGCCAAGGGCAAGACCTCCTATGCCCCGCGCTCTGCCGACGAGATGAAGCGGATCGACGAACTGGTGCGCTCGGCGGTGGGCTTCAGCGCCCAGCGCGGCGACGTGGTCTCGGTGATCAACGTGCGCTTCGACCACGGCGACGAGGAAGGCGCCGCGGCGGGCAACCCCCTGCTGAATTTCGACAAGAACGACATGATGCGCATGGCCGAGCTCGGCGTGCTGCTGGTGATGGCCGCCCTGGTGGTGTTCTTCGTGGTGCGGCCGCTGCTGGCGACGGCGGCGGGCGGCGGCTCGGCGGGCCTGCCGATGCTGGCCGCGGCGGGCGCGGGCGGCGGCTCCTCGGCCCTGACCGTCTCCGACTCGGGGGTCAACATGGTCAAGGCCGGCCCGGCGATCGCCGACTCCCGCATCGACATCGCCAAGATCGAAGGCGCGGTGAAGGCGTCGTCGGTCAAGCAGGTGGCCGAGTTCGTCGACAGCCACCCGGAGGAATCGGTGTCGATCCTCCGCGCCTGGCTGCATGAGGGCGCCTGACCATGGCGGGGGTCACGGGACGCGGCAAGAAGGGGGTCACCGACATCAGCCGCCTGAACGGGGCGGAGAAGGCGGCGATCATCCTGCTGGCGCTCGGCGAGGAGCACATGGCCCTGTGGGAGGCCTTGGACGACGAGGAGATCAAGGAGATCTCCCAGGCCATGTCGACGCTCGGCACCGTGTCGTCGAACGTCGTCGAGGACCTGATGGTGGAGTTCGTCTCCGGCATGTCGTCGGCCGGGGCGATCATGGGCTCCTACGAACAGACCCAGCGCCTGCTGTCGAGCTTCATGCCCGCCGAGAAGGTCGACACCCTCATGGAGGAGATCCGCGGTCCGGCGGGCCGCACCATGTGGGACAAGCTCGGCAACGTGAACGAGGCCGTGCTCGCCAACTACCTGAAGAACGAATACCCGCAGACGGTCGCGGTGGTGCTGTCCAAGATCAAGGGCGACCACGCCGCCCGCGTGCTGTCGGCCCTGCCCGAGGACTTCGCGCTCGAGTGCGTGCAGCGGATGCTGCGCATGGAGCCGGTGCAGCGCGAGATCCTCGACAAGATCGAGGCAACCCTGCGCACCGAGTTCATGTCCAACCTGGCGCGCACGTCCAAGCGCGACAGCCACGAGATGATGGCGGACATCTTCAACAACTTCGACCGCCAGACCGAAGCCCGCTTCATCGCCGCCCTGGAGGAACGCAACCGCGAGAGCGCCGAGCGGATTCGCGCCCTGATGTTCGTGTTCGAAGACCTCGGCAAGCTCGACCCCGGCGGGGTGCAGACCCTGCTGCGCATGGTCGAGAAAGGCCAGCTGGCCCTGGCCATGAAGGGCGCGTCCGACGGCCTGCGCTCCCTGTTCTTCTCCAACATGAGCGAGCGCGCCGCCAAGATCATGCGCGAGGACATGGAGTCGATGGGCCCGGTGCGCCTGCGCGACGTGGACCAGGCGCAGATGTCCATGGTGCAGGTCGCCAAGGATCTGGCCGCCAAGGGCGAGATCATGCTCGCCGGCCAGGGCGGCGAAGACGAGCTGGTGTACTGAGATGACAGACGCCCCAGCCGCCGCCGTCCGCAAGTTCTCCTTCGACACCGTGTTCGAGGACAACGGTCGGGTGATCACGCCCGCGCGGCCGAAGAAGACCTTCACCCCCGAAGAGGTCGAGCAGGTCAGCCGCGAGGCCTATGCCGAGGGCGAGCGCTCGGCCGCCGCCATGGCCCAGCAGGCCCAGGCCCTGGCCCTGCAGCAGATCGCCGCCGCCGCGCACAATGCCCTGGGCGGCCTGGCCGTGGTGGCGCACGAGCACCGCACCGGCTCCGCCCGCTTGGCCCTGGCCGCGGCGGGCAAGATCGCCGACGCGGCGCTGACCCGCTTTCCCGAGGCCCCCGTCGCCGCGGCGCTCGACGCCCTGGCCCGCGAGGTCGAGGCGGTGCCGCGGCTGGTGGCCCGCTGCGCGCCCGATCAGATCGACGGCGTCCGGCAGGCCCTGGAGACCGCCGCCCACGACGCCGGCTATCCCGGCCAGATCGTGGTGCGCGCCGACCCGAACCTGCCGCCGGCCGCCTTCGTCCTCGACTGGGGCGACGGCTCGGCCGCCTTCGACCCCAATGCCGCCGCCGCCCGCGTGGCCCAGGCCCTCGACGAGGCCCTGGCCGCGGAAGGCTTCCACGCCGAATCGCTGAATCCCAACGAGGCCTCCCATGGCTGACGAACCGTTCTCCCTCGACCAGTTCGAGACCACCACCCTCGCCTCCGAGATCCCGGTGGAGAACGAGGAGAAGATCGCCCAGGACCTGCAGACCGTCTTCGACGTGCCGGTCAACATCTCGGCCGTGCTGGGGCGCGCCCACCTGTCGGTGGCGCAGCTGCTCAAGCTGGGTCAGGGCTCGGTGCTGGAGCTGGACCGCAAGGTCGGCGAGGCCATCGACATCTACGTCAACAACCGCCTGGTCGCCCGCGGCGAGGTCGTCATCGTCGACGACCGGCTGGGCGTGACCATGACCGAAATCATCAAGGACGGCGACGCGGGCCTCTAAGGCCAGCGTCAGCGAGAAGGATAAACACCCATGCGGCTCCTGATCGTCGGACGGCTCAACGGCCAACTGACCACGGCGGCGAAGATGGCGATGATGACGGGGGCCAAGGTGGCCCACGTCGAGACCTGCTTCGCGGCCACCAACGCCTTGCGGGCCGGCCAGGGCGCCGACCTGTTGATGGTCGACTACGAGCTCGACATCGGCAGCCTGATCGCCGCCAACGAAGCCGAGCACATCCACGTGGCGGTGGTCGCCTGCGGGGTGAACCCGGACCCGGACAAGGCCGCCCGCGCGATCCGCGCCGGGGCCAAGGAATTCATCCCCCTGCCCCCCGAGGCCGAGCTCATCGCCGCGGTGCTGGCGGCGGTGACCGACGACGAGCGGCCGGTGGTCACCCGCGACCCGGCGATGGAGCTGACCCTGAAGCTGGCCGAGCAGGTGGCGCCGTCCGAGGCTTCGATCCTGATCACCGGCGAGAGCGGCGTGGGCAAGGAGGTGATGGCGCGCTTCCTGCACAAGAAGAGCCGCCGGGCCGACCGGCCGTTCATCAGCGTCAACTGCGCCGCCATCCCCGAGAACCTGCTGGAAAGCGAGCTGTTCGGCCACGAGAAGGGCGCCTTCACCGGCGCCCTGGCGCGCCGCATCGGCAAGTTCGAGGAGGCCAACGGCGGCACCCTGCTGCTGGACGAGATCAGCGAGATGGACGCCCGCCTGCAGGCCAAGCTGCTGCGCGCGATCCAGGAGCGGGAGATCGACCGGGTGGGCGGGGCCAAGCCGGTGAAGGTGGACATCCGCATCCTGGCCACCTCCAACCGCGATCTGGCGGCCGAGGTGCGCAAGGGGACCTTCCGCGAGGACCTGCTCTACCGCCTGAACGTGGTGAACCTGCGCATCCCGTCGCTGCGCGAGCGGCCCGGCGACATCCTGGCCCTGGCCGAGCACTTCGCCAAGAAGTACGCCGCCGCCAACGGCATGCCCGAGCGGCCGATCTCGGCCGAGGCGCGCCGCCGGCTGGTGACCCATCGCTGGCCGGGCAATGTGCGCGAGCTGGAGAACGCCCTGCACCGGGCGGTGCTGCTGTCGGTGGGCCCGGAGATCGACGAGCAGTCGATCCGCCTGCCGGACGGCCAGCCCCTGACCGCCGTCCCCGCTTCCGAGGCCGCCAGCGGCGCCGCGGCGCGGGCCGCCCAGGCCGCCAGCAACGTCAACTACGGCGAGGCCAACCTCGCCGCCTTCATCGGCCAGACCGTGGCCGAGGTGGAGCAGAAGCTGATCCTGGACACCCTGACCCATTGCCTGGGCAACCGCACCCATGCGGCCAACATCTTGGGTATCTCGATCAGGTCCCTGCGCAACAAGCTGAAGGAATATTCCGAAGCCGGCGTCGCCGTCCCTGCGCCCCAGGCGGGCCTGGGCCAGAGCGCCGCCTAGCCACGTTTCATCGCGACGTCTCGAGGGGGAGAGTCACATGGTCTGGGCCTTGCGTAGCGTGTTCATGCTGATCCCCGACTCCCACTGGGAGCCGGGCGGGCGGATCGATCCGCCGCCGCCGCCGCAGCCGTTCGACGCCTTCCGCGCCGGCGCGCTGAGCCTGGCCAGTCCCCTGCGCATCGTGCGCAGCCGGATCACACCCACCCGTCGCCGAAAGTTCCGGGTCGCCTAGATGGCCGACGTCGGTATCCCGCTTTCCCTGACCGGCCCGAACCGGCCCGACGCCAAGATGGTGTGGGGCTGGATCGCGCGCGGCGAAGTGGCGATGGCGATCGGCATCGTCGGCATCATCGTGCTGCTGATCGTGCCGGCCCCGGCGATCCTGCTGGACCTGCTGCTGGCCACCTCGATCACCGCCTCGGTGCTGATCCTGATGACCGCGGTGCTGATTCAGAAGCCGCTGGAGTTCAGCGCCTTCCCCACCGTGCTGCTGGTCACCACCCTCTACCGTCTGGGCCTGAACATCGCCTCGGCCCGCCTGATCCTGAGCCACGGCCACGAGGGCACCGAGGCGGCAGGCCACGTGATCCAGGCGTTCGGCCAGCTGATGATGGGCGGCGACTTCGTCATCGGGGTTATCGTGTTCGCCATTCTGGTGGTGGTGAACTTCGTGGTCATCACCAAGGGCTCGACCCGCATCGCCGAAGTGGCCGCCCGCTTCACCCTGGACTCCATGCCGGGCAAGCAGATGGCGATCGACGCCGACCTGTCGACCGGCCTGATCGACGAGGTCGAGGCCAAGCGCCGGCGCAAGGAGCTGGAGCAGGAATCGACCTTCTTCGGGGCCATGGACGGCGCCTCGAAGTTCGTGCGCGGCGACGCCGTGGCCGGCCTGATCATCACCGCCATCAACATCGTCGGCGGCATCATCATCGGCGTCGCGCAGCACCACGTGCCGATCGGTCAGGCCTTCTCGACCTACACCATCATGACCATCGGCGACGGTCTGGTGACCCAGGTGCCGGCCCTGGTCATCTCGATCGCCGCGGGCTTCCTGGTGTCCAAGGCGGGCGTCGAGGGCTCGGCCGACAAGGCCCTGGTCAAGCAGCTGGCCATGAACCCGATCTCGCTGGGCATGGTGTCCGCGGCGTCCGGCGTCATCGCCTTCGTGCCCGGCATGCCGATCATCCCCTTCGCCGCCATCGCCGCCGGCGCCGGGACCCTGGCCTGGAAGCGCGCCCAAGCCGCCAAGAAGGCCGAGGAAGAGGCCAAGAAGCCAGCGCCGGCCGCCACCGGCCCCGCCGCCGAAGGCTCCGACGAGGAGCCGATCGCCTCGGCCCTGGCCATCGACGACGTGAAGATCGAGCTGGGCTACGGCCTGCTGTCGCTGATCA
Source organism: Caulobacteraceae bacterium (assembly GCA_036500495.1). Lineage (GTDB taxonomy): Bacteria > Pseudomonadota > Alphaproteobacteria > Caulobacterales > Caulobacteraceae > BOG-938. The sequence goes on along the minus strand of DASYBX010000040.1, from coordinate 2,714 downwards.
ACGACCTGGAGGGCCGCCGCCTCACCGACCAGATCCGCGCCCTGCGCCGCACTCTGGCCGCCGACTTCGGCTTCGTCATACCGCCGGTGCGCATCCTCGACAACATGCGCCTGGCCAACCAGGGCTACGCCATCCGCGTGAAGGAGATGGAGAGCGGGGCCGGCGAGGTGCGCCTGGGCATGCTGCTGGCCATGGACCCGCGGGGCCTGGACGTGTCGATCCCCGGAGAGCAGGTGCGCGAGCCCGCCTTCGGCCTGCCGGCCACCTGGATCGACGACGGCCTGCGCGAGGAAGCGACCTTCCGCGGCTACACGATCGTCGACCCGGCCACCGTGCTGACCACGCACCTGACCGAGATCCTCAAGGACAACATGGCCGACCTCTTGTCCTACGCCGAGGTGCAGAAGCTGCTGAAGGAACTGCCGGGCGAGCAGAAGAAGCTGGTCGACGAACTGGTGCCCAGCGTGGTCAGCGTCACCACCATCCAGCGGGTGCTGCAGGCCCTGCTGCGCGAGCGGGTGTCGATCCGCGACCTTCCGCAGATCCTGGAAGGCATCGCCGAGGCCGCCGGCTCGAGCCCCACCGTCAGCCAGATCGTCGAGCATGTGCGGAGCCGCCTGGCCCGTCAGCTGTGCTTCGCCAACAAGGGCGACGACGGCGCCCTGGCCATCGTGACCATGAGCCCTGACTGGGAGGCGGCCTTCGCCGATTCCCTGATCGGCCAGGGCGGCGAGGACAAGCAGCTGGCCATGGCCCCCTCGCGCCTGCAGGAGTTCATCCGCAGCGTGCGCGACAACTTCGAGCGCGCCAGCCACGCCGGCGACATGCCTGTGCTGCTCACCGGCCCGGTGATCCGGCCCTACGTCCGCTCGATCGTGGAGCGATTCCGGCCGCAGACCGTGGTGATGAGCCAGAACGAGATCCACCCCAAGGCCCGCCTGAAGACGGTGGGCGTGGTCTAGGGAAACGGGGCGTCACGCCGGCGGCGCTTGCCATTTGTGATAGAACCGGCGCGGTTCTGAGGTGTTGAATCAGCGACCCCGCCGCGCACACCGCCCGAACAGCATGTGTGACACCCCCTGCGACGGGGTCACGGAGGGCGCGCTCAATGTCGAGGGCGCGCAAGCCTCTCGGCGAACGCGCCCTCATCAAGAGTGTAAGATCAGGGACACGCCCGCCTTTCGGCGAGCGTGTCCCGTCTACGCGATCAGAACTTGGCCGTCAGAGACATGAACAGCTGCCGACCCAGCACGTCGTACACCGGGTAGGTGTTCGGGTTGGCGTTGCCGACAATGGTGTTGGTGATCAGCGGCGGATCGCTGTCGAGGATGTTGTTGACACCGGCCCGGATGGTCAGCTTGGGCATGACCTGCCAGGCGAGCGTCACATCCATGTAGTTGACCGCGGGGATCGTGTGGTCGAGCGGATCGGGCGTCTTGTTGCCGCCGATGGTCGGCTGGGTCGAGTCGGCCTCGTATTCCGCCCCGCCGATGTAGCGCCAGGTCACGGAAGCCTGGACGTTATGCGGCGCGTTCCAGGTGGCGCGCAGGGTATGACGCCACTTGGGGAACAGGCCCTGGCACTGCGGGCCGAACAGGCCGTTGCAGTCGTAAGTCTGGGCGCCGGGCAGAGGCGTGCTCTGCCAGCCCATGTCCACCGAGCCGTTGAGGTTGAAGTTCACGCTGCCCCAGTCGTCGTGGCCGAAGCGGCTCAGCGGCAGGCGATAGGACGCCTGGATGTCGAGGCCCTGCACCCGCTCGCTGGCGACGTTGACGTTGTTGCCGACGAAGTAGCCGCCCGCGCCCACGGTGGTGCCGAACAGGATGCCCGTGACCGGGTTGCGGACGATGTTGGCGCAGTAGGTCTTGTTGCCCGCCAGACAGTTGTTGAGGCTGACGCCGAGCGGGATGCTGCCGATGATGTTGGTCAGATCGATGTGGTAGTAGTCGATGCTGGCCTGGAAGCCCGGCAGGAAGCGGGGCGTGAACACGCCGCCCAGGGTATAGGTGTCCGCCGTTTCCGGAGACAGGTCGGGGTTGCCGCCCTGGAGCACGGCGCACTGGTTGGCCGGGCACTGTGGGATCCTGCCGTAGTTGGCGGCCGTCACGCCGGTGTTCTGGCAGGCGGCCAGGGACGCCGGGTGTGAGGCGCCCAGCGCGCAGGGGTCTTCGGCCACTTCACTGGTGTTGGTGACCGACTCCGGCGTGTAGAGCTCGATGATGCTCGGCGCCCGGACCGCGCGGTTGAAGCCGCCGCGGAAGCGGAAGTCCGAGGTCGGCGCCCACTCGCCGCCGCCCTTGAAGGTGCGAGCGTTGGCCCCGGTGGAGTAGGCCGAGTAGCGGTAGCCTGCGTCCAGCGACAGGTCGTGGATCCAGGGCATGTCCTGGGCCAGCGGCACGCGCACTTCGCCGTAGCCTTCGGACACGCCGAGCGCGTTGTTGATCGACACGGCAGCCCCGCCGAAACCGGACATGTCGTTGCTGAGTTCGGCCTGGTCGGGGGTGTAGGTCAGGGTGTCGCGGCGGACCTGGAAGCCCATCGCGACGCCGACGCCCTCGTTGGCCCAGGGGGTTTTGAGGCCGTACTGGGCGAGGTTGCCGGTGACCGTGCCTTCCACGATCGCCTCGGTGGTCGAACCGCGCGAGGTGCCGATCTCGTTCAGGTAGCTGAGCGCCGCCGGGGTGACGCCGCCGTCCTGGAAGATGTTGTAGGGC
>DASYBX010000039.1:0-39719 GCA_036500495.1 Caulobacteraceae bacterium | reverse complement strand
GATGAAGAAGGTCGCCGGCGGGGTCTTGGTGACGAAGGTGAACGACTTGTCCTGGTAGACCGTGATCACGGTCGGCAGGGGGGTGCCCTTCTGCACGTTCTCGGTGCGGGCGTTGAACTCCTTGCAGAAGCCCATGATGTTCACGCCGCGCTGGCCGAGGGCCGGCCCGATCGGCGGCGAAGGCGTGGCGGAGCCGGCCTTCACCTGCAGTTTGATATAGCCCAGAATCTTCTTGGCCATGGTTTCTCCTCGATGGTCAGGGATCTGACCGGTTTGAGCCGTGGTGCGGGGGTCAGCATGGCCTCCCCTCCCACGGATTTGGCCCCTGCCCAGGGTGGGCGCGGGGTAAGCAAAGACCAGGCGATCAGCCCGTCATTCCCGCGAAAGCGGGAACTCAGGAGACCTTCTCGACCTGGCCGTACTCGAGCTCGACCGGCGTGGCGCGTCCGAAGATGGACACCGTCACGCGCAGGCGGGCGCGTTCCTCGTCGACCTGCTCGACCACGCCGTTGAAGCTCTGGAACGGACCGTCGGTGACGCGCACCGTCTCGCCGATCTCGAAGCGGATCGCGGGCTTGGGCCGTTCGACCCCTTCCTCGATGGCGCCGATGATGCGGGCGACTTCCCGCTCCGACACCGGGATCGGCTTGAGGCCGGACCCGAGGAAGCCCGTGACCTTGGGCGTGTTCTTGACCAGGTGGTAGGCCTGGTCGGTCAGGTCCATCTTCACCAGCACATAGCCGGGGAAGAACTTGCGTTCCGAGTTCACCTTACGACCGCGGCGGATCTCGACCACGTCTTCGGTCGGCACCAGGATTTCGGAGAAATTGTCGTCGAGGCCCTGGGCGTGGGCCTGCTCGCGGATGCTCTCGGCCACCTTCTTCTCGAAGTTCGAGTAGGCGTGGACAATGTACCACTTGTGGCTCGGGTTGGAGGCGCTGGTTTCGGTGTTCATGACTGTCCTCAGCTGCCCAGCTTGATGATGCCGTTGACGCCCAGGTTACACAGCAGGTCGACCAGGAACAGGAACAGCGACACCATCACCACCATGATGAGCACCATCACCGAGGTGATCCAGGTCTCCTTGCGTGAGGTCCAGGTGACCTTACGGGCCTCGGCGCGCACCTCGGCGATGAACTGCGGCAGGCTGGTCTTCTTCTTCGGCGCAGGGGCCTCCACGGAAGCCGTGGGCGCGATGGCGGCGCTCGCCGTCGGCTTCCCGGCCGGGGCGGTCCTGGTCTTCTGCGCGGTCGGGCGGGCGCCCGGGGTCTTGGCCATGGCGGCTTTCGAAACTCTTTAGTCGACCGCCAGGGGGCGGCCGGAAACCTCAAATATAGTCGTCCGCGATCAGAGTGGCAGGAGTGGAGGGACTCGAACCCCCGGCCCTCGGTTTTGGAGACCGATGCTCTACCAGCTGAGCTACACTCCTACAGGCCATCCCCGGCGGGGATTCCTCCGACCAGCAGCCAATGCGCCGGAAAGCAGATGGCCCCCGGCGCAATTGGAGCCGAGGCGTTTATCAGGGGACCGGCGGCTCGGCAAGGCGTCAGAACGCCCCTGGAGCATGATGGGGTCAGATAGGATTTGGAACGCACCCTAGCCGCGCCCGCGGTACGGCGGCACGCCCTGATCGGGGACCCACAGGCCCTGCGGCGCGGGGCCGGTCTGGAAGAACACGTCGATGGGGATGCCGCCGCGCGGGAACCAGTAGCCGCCGATGCGCAGCCACAGGGGCTCGCCGACCTCCACCATCTTGCGGCCGATGGCCACCGTGCAGTCCTCGTGGAAGGCGCCGTGGTTGCGGAATGACGCCAGGTAGAGCTTCAGCGACTTGGACTCGATCAGCCAGTCGCCCGGCGCATAGTCGATCACCAGGTGGGCGAAGTCGGGCTGGCCGGTCACCGGACACAGGGAGGTGAACTCCGGCGCGGTGAAGCGGGCAAGATAGAGCTGGCCCTTCTGCGGGTTGGCCACGCGCTCCAGCACCGCCTCTTCGGGGCTGTCGAAGCCGCGGGCGGGCTGGCCGAGCTGGGTCAGGTTCAGGTCGTTGCTCATCGGCCGAACGGTTAGCGGCCCCCTGCCCTCGCCCGCAAGGAAAAAGGGGCGGTCCACCGGACCGCCGCCATCCCTTCGAGAAAAAGGGGCGGTCCATCGGACCGCCCCAGGCGCAAGCCCTTTCGCGAAACGTTGCGGGGAGGACTAGAACAGGACGCCCACCTCGACCAGGCCGCGCACCTGGTCCTTGGCAGAGCCGTCCTCGCCATAGCCCGACCCGCCGCCGCCGAGGCCGACGTAGGACACCTCGCCGCGCACGAACCAGCGATTGATGGTGTAGGTCGGGGTGATGGTGGCCGACCAGGCGTTGCTGCCCGGGCCGAACAGCGGCACGCCCACGCCCACCCCGTTGCTCTGGCCGATATATTCGAAGCGCACCGGCAGGCTGACGCCCGCCAGCATCGACTTGGAGTCGAAGGTGTAGGTGGCCAGCAGCGCGCCGCCCCAGGTGTCGGTGTCCTTGGTCCAGCCGGCCGCGGCGAACGCCGGGGCATGGGTGTACTGGAAGTAGGGCGTGAAGCTCCACGGCCCCATGGTGTGGGTCCAGATCACGTCATAGACCTGGGAGTCGTTGTAGATCGGCAAGGTGGTGGCCGAGGTGCGCAGGGTCTTCTTGGTCTGGGCCTCACCCTGGAAGACAACCGTGTCGGTGGGGTTGATCACATAGGTGATCGCGCCAGAGATGGTATTGTATTCGTTGGAGTAATAGCCGTCGGTCCAGGCCAGGTTGAAGGTCACCGGGCCGGACGTGTAGTTGACCTGCACCCCGCGCGACACCACCGGCTCGACGCCCCACAGCAGGCCGCGCTCGATGTTCGAGTTCTGGACCGTGTACATGTATTCGTCGCCGATCAGGGTCGCCAGCTTGCCGGCCTGGATCGAGAAGCCCGGAAGCGCGGCCGGGGCGTACTTCACGTAGGCCATCGGCATGATGTCGTAGGTGTTGGACGTCGTCGTCGTCGCCTTGACGTAAGGCAGCGTGCCGAGCGCCGGCAGGGAATAGGCCCCGATGTCGACGAAGTACTGGAACTCGCCGTCGGACTTGTTGATGAAGATCTGGGCGTTGGACAGATCGCCCCAGCTCGACTGGTCGCCCGCGACATGGTGGTTCTGGGTGTAGGCCAGGCCGCTGACGGCGCCGGTGATGTAGACCTTGTTGCCGAGGGGCCCGAGGTCGAGCGTCAGGGGCGTGGAATTCTGCGACAACGGCGCGGTCATCGCCGGCTGCAGGGTCGGCGCCATGGGCATGGGAGCGGCGGCGGGCGCAGGAGCGGCAGGCGCCGGCGCCTGGTCGTCGGCGAGCGCGGCGCCCGCGCTGAACGTCAGCGCGGCGGTGGCCAAAAGCGCCGTGATCCGGTGGTTCATAGAGGTCCCCTATCGTTGTTGCGCTGGGCCTGCGGACGGTGATCGAGAGTTCCGAAGGCCCATGCCGGACGGGCGCCGGCGTTCCTCTTGCTATTGCCTCATGGCCGATCGGCGCACAGGCGTTGCACTGGCCCAGGCATGTCCGGACGATTTGCCCGTTTCAGGTCACGCCCACCGCCCCTCTGAGCAGTTTCTGGGCAGATTTCAGGCCGGTTCTGCACTTTCGGACCCAGACTCATGCTGCGCTTGCGAACAGGCGCCTCGAGAGCAGGCGCCGGCCGCCAGGCACAGTCGCCCCGATGGCCGTAAGGGTTCGATACGGAAGCGCGGTCCGGCGCATAAGCGAGCAGTAAGGGCCGCCGCCATCGGTGAGGGGCGGCGCGGCCTTGCCCGGCGCCGATGCTGCGACAGCGAACGGGCGCCTCGTCCAAGGCGTGGCTCGCGTCGGCTCGAGGCGCAGGCACAGGCACAGGCACAGGCACAGGCACAGGCACAGGCGCGCCGCATCGGGCTGATTTGATTGCGTAACAAAAGCCATAAAAAATCGTCACCAAGCTGTGTGTATTAGCCAAGCTTCTGCAAATGCCAGCGCCGCGGACCCAAGTCCCCGCGGCGCTTTTTTGAGTGCTGAGGGGAAGCTGGAAATGTCGAAGAAGTCCGCGCTCGCATTGGCGCTCGCCACAACTTGCCTGACGTTCGCCACCCAGGTGAAGGCGGCGGATGCGCCCGCCGCGGAGCCGGCCGGCAGCGAGGTCGGGGAGATCGTCGTCATCGCCACCGGCGTGACCCGCTCGGTGTCATCCGTGCAGCCGTCAAACCTGCAGGTGCTGCCGCCGGGCGCGAGCGTGCAGAAGGTGCTGAACCTGCTGCCGGGTGTCAGCGCGGGGTCGATCGATGCGCTGGGCGTCAACGAGCAGTCGCTGACGCTGCAGGTGCGCGGCTTCAGCTCCACCCACCTCGGCTACACGCTCGACGGCATGCCGCTCGGCGACGGCGCCTACAACAACTACAACGGCCTGACCATCAGCCGCGCGCTGATCTCCGACAACCTCGGCCGCGCCGATCTCGCCACCGGCATCGCCGGCCTCGGCATCGCCTCGACCAGCAACCTCGGCGGCGCGGTCACCTACACCTCGAGCGACCCGCGCAAGATCCTGGGCTTCACCGTCAACGAGACCTACGGCAGCGAGGACGCACACCGCACCTTCGCGCGTTTCGACACCGGCGAGCACGACGGCTTCTCGGCCTATGCGTCCGGCAGCTTCACCTCGCAGGACCTGTTCGTGAACCAAGGCGCCGGGACCCGGTCCACCGAGGGGCAGTTCAACGGCAAGGCGCAATACCGGTTCGACCGCGGCCAGATCACCGCCTTCGCCGACATCTCCCGCACCAATCAGGCCGACGATCCCTACCTGTCCAAGGACATGATCGACCGCCTCGGCTGGAACTGGGGCGGCTATGCGCCGAACTGGCAGACCTATCTCACCCGCGCGGCCTGCCCCGCGTTGGCCACGCCGGTCAAATGCGTGAAGCCCGGCGGGTCGGAGGTCTACACCGACGACACCTACACCAACGGCCAGATCCTGCGCGACGACGACCTCTACTACGTCGCCGGCGACCTCGATGTCACCAAGGACCTCAAGGCGCACCTTCAGGTCTACCACCACTCCGACAAGGGCGCGGGCAACAACTTCATCTCCGGCGTGTCCAACCAGGGCACGGCCTCCACCGCCGACGACCTGCCGGTGCAGATCCGCGACACCCGCTACACCATCGACCGCACCGGCGTGCTGGGGAACCTCGGCTGGACCATCGGCTTCAACCACGTCCAGGGCGGCTTCTGGATCGAGGACAACACCTCCAGCGCCGCGCGCTACATCTGGACCAACGTCACCGGGCCGACCAGCCTGGGCCAGTACCTGAGCGGCCAGCCGCAGACGGCGCAGTGGGTGCAGCAGACCACCTGGCACACCCAGCAGTTCTACCTGCAGGACACGGCCACCTTCTTCGATGACGCCCTGAGCATCGACTTCGGCTTCAAGAGCACCGACGCCAAGGACACCGCCCAGGCCCTGCCCGGCATCTCCTTGACGCCGCCGCCGGCGTCCACCCAGTTCGCCAACGGCTCGCTGGAGGCCAAGGACGACTTCCTGCCGGAAGTGGGCGCCCGCTGGCGGGTCGCGCCCGGGCACGAGCTCTACGCCAGCTACGCCGAGAACATGGCCATGTTCCAGGGCGGCTTCAAACTCGGCCCGCAATCGGTGTCGCAGGCCGTGTGGGACGTGCAGGGCAAGACCCTGAAGCCGGAGACCTCCAAGAGCGTCGACGTCGGCTACCGCTACGTGGGCGGCCCGCTGCAGGTTTCGCTGGCCGGCTACCACGTGAACTTCGAGAACCGCCTGCTGCAGTACAACCCCTGCCCGACCAACCAGCAGCAGAACCCGGGGTGCGGCAACTCCTTCCACAACGCCGGCAGCGTCACCAGCAATGGCGTCGAACTGGGGGTGATGTGGAAGGTCGCCCCGTGGCTGGACTGGTACAATTCGGCGTCGATCAACCGCACCAACTACGACGACAACCTGAACTTCTGCACCGCCACCTGCGTGCTCTACAAGACGGCGGGCAAGCAGCAAGTGGACACGCCGGAACAGCTTCTCTCGAGCGTGCTCACGGCGAAATGGGGAGGGTTCTTCGCCTCGCTGCAGGGCAAATACACCAGCCAGCGCTACTACACCTACATGAACGACCAGAGCTTCCCCGGCTACACCACCGTCGACCTCGGCCTCGGCTATCAGTTCGGCGCCTATAGCTGGGTGAAGGGCGCGAAGGTGGCCGTCAACGTCACCAACCTCACCGACGCGCGCTACGCGGCGAACTTCGACAACAGCGTGTTCGCCCCGACCGACTCGTCCGGCACGATCCTCGTGGCCCACGCGGCCGCGCCGCGCCAGGTGTTCGTCACTCTGGGGCTGAACTTCTAGACACCAACGCTGTGGCTCTTCCTCGTCAGCGACAGCGGGGAAGAGCCAGAGCATCCGCCGTGGCGTCGGCTTGCCGGCGTTCCACGGAGCACGTTAAGGGTGAACCGCCCGGGCGCGTGGCGAAACTGGTAGACGCAAGGGACTTAAAATCCCTCGACTTCGGTCATGTCGGTTCGATCCCGACCGCGCCCACCACCCAAACCCAAATTCGCGGCGCAGCAATGGTTTATCCCTATAAGGTGGATGTAGCGGTTCCGAACTTTGCTTTCGCGCTTGGCAAAGCAGGGGCCGACGCAGTTGAACAGAGTCTGCCTCACCTGCACTCGGATTTCCCTCAGTTTGAGAACTTCAACTACAGCGTCGGTATGGACGACGATGTCGTCTTAATCACGATCGAATTTAAGGTAGGCGGAATTCCAACTGGCGGAACTATGAAGCCAGACGAATTTAATCAACTAAAAGCGCTCGCCGGAGAGCGGCGGACATTCGCGGCGCTCAAGAGCGTGGAGGCGCTACAGTCTAAATTCGGTTGTAATAAATTTATGCTCGTATTAGATGCACAAAATGAAGAGATCGACTGGCACATTGCTCAGCGTGAACTGATTAATTGGCTCAACGATGAGCCACTTGCGAGGGCCAACAAGCTGAATGCCGCCCGCGTTGAGGCGGCCGTTCCGAGACCACCTCAATATAGCCTCGGCAGGGTTCAATCCGCTATGTGGGTGCTGGAATGTGAGGACACGTTTGTTCAGGGGACCGCGTTCGACTTAACGGACTTCGGCGTGGTCACCAACGAACATGTCGTTCGCGGTGTTATCGCGATGAAAGCTTTCCGAGCAGATAAGCCCACGGTGAAGCACCCTATAAAGATCCTGACCCTGAACCCTGCGCTCGACCTCGCGATCATTCAGATTGACGGCGGTCACTCGCCAGCACCGCTGGTGGCAGACGAATCAGACATGCCGCCGATGTCACACATCGCCGTGTGCGGATTTCCAAATTTTCGGCTTGGAGACTCGGGCGTCCTGACGCCCGGCTTTGTCATCGGAACCAGACCTCATTCCGGTGTGCGAAGGCTGATGACCAACGCCCCGATCATAGCGGGAATGAGCGGCGGGCCAGTCTTGGGACCGAAGGGTGGCGTTGTGGGCGTCTGCGTAACCGGCGCAGGCAACTACGGCGATGCCAGCTCTACGGAGGACCATTCGGTCATCCCAATCTCGGCGCTGCACATCCTTTGCCCTAGGGCAACGAGCTAAGGTACCAAGTTCTGCCAAGAACAGTTAGATCGCGTATAGATAAAGACCTGTCGGTGATCGTTGATCAATCGCAACAAATACCGCGATCATTCTTGGCTAACAGCCATTTTCGGCCTCCGCCACAAACCGCGTCTCCCGAACCCGACGTGCCCACCTGCGTCAGGTAGCAAGAGCCTCCACCCGAAGCAAGCGACCGGCTTCGGTCCACACCGCATCGTCGGCGTCGCGCGGGACCGCCAGCACTGGCGTCCCGTGAGCGTGGCTCCTCAAGGTCTCCGCCGTCTCGTGCAGATCGACCGTACTGCCCGGCGTCTCGTTGACCAGCACCAGGGCCACCGCCGCGCCCCTCGCCCGCATGGCCGCCAGGCCGGTCAGGGCGTGGCTGATGGCGCCGAGGTAGCTGCCGGTCAGGAAGATCGAGGGCAAGCCGAGCGCCAGCGCCAGGTCGAGCATGGTCTCGCTGTCGTTGAGCGGGGTCATCGCCCCGCCCGCGCCCTCGACCAGCACCGGCCCCTTGGCCAGGGCCATCGGACCCTGGCACGCCATGGCGGCCGAACGGGCCGAGATCCAGGCGCCTTCCCGACGCGCCGCCTGGTCGGGCGACAGGGGCGCGCGCAGGCGGATCGGGGTCATGGCTTCCACGGTTTCGGCGGTGACGGGACGGCCCAGCGCACGCAGCAAGGCCGCGGCGTCGCTGTCCTCGGGCCGCGCGGGATCGTAGCCGCTCGCCACCGGCTTGACCGCATCGGGCTCCAGCCCCTTCAGCCGCCAGTGCCGCAGCAACTGCGCGGACGCCCAGGTCTTGCCGATGTCGGTGCCCGCCCCGGTCACGAAAAACGCCGCCATGGGAATCCATTCCTGTTGCGCTAACGGCCCGGCGGCCTGGTTGAGCGCAATCCCTCCAAAGCGGGGCTTGCCCCCCGACCGATCCCCCCTATACCCGAGCCATGACCGGATCCGACATACCGGAGTGGTTCCAGAAGGGCCGGGAGGCCGTCTGGCCCCCCTACGCCCGCTTCGAGGCCGAGGCCCTGCCGGTGGCCGCCGCGTCCGGCGTGCGCCTGACCCTGGCGGACGGGCGCGAGCTGATCGACGGCGTCGCCAACTGGTGGTCGGCCTGCCACGGCCACGGCCATCCGGCGATCAAGGCCGCGGTGGCGGCCCAGCTCGACCGCTTCCCGCACCTGATGTTCGCGGGCCTGGCCCACGAGGGCGCCTATCGCCTGGCCGAGCGCCTGACGCGGCTGGTCCCCGGCGACTTCTCCAAGGTGTTCTTCACCGAGAGCGGGTCGGTGTCGGTGGAGGTGGCGATGAAGATCGCCCTGCAGCACGCCATGATCACCGGCCGCCGCTACGCCACCCGCTTCCTGGCCTTCCGCGGCGGCTATCACGGCGACACCCTGGCCACCATGCCGCTGTGCGACCCCGAGGAGGGCATGCACGCCATGTACGGCGGCGTGTTCAGCCCCGCGCTTCTCGCCGACCTGCCGCAGGACGCGGCGAGCACGGCCGCGCTCGACCGCCTGCTGGCCGACAGCGCCCGCGAGATCGCCGCGGTGGTGGTCGAACCCCTGGTCCAGGGCGCAGGCGGCATGAAGATGCATGGCCCGAAGACCCTGCGCACGATCCGCACGCTGTGCGACCGGCACGGGGTGCTGCTGATCTTCGACGAGATCTTCACCGGCTTCGGCCGCACCGGCACGATGTTCGCCTTCGAGCAGGCCGGCGTGACGCCCGACATCCTGTGCCTGTCCAAGGCGCTCTCGGGCGGGACCCTGCCGCTGGCGGCCACCCTGGCGCGCCGGCCGATCGCGCAGGCCTTCGAGCGCGACCATCCGGCCGCCGTCCTGATGCATGGCCCCACCTACATGGCCAACGCCCTGGCCTGCGCGGCGGCAAACGCCTCGCTCGACCTGTTCGAGACCGAGCCGCGCCTGGAGCAGGTTGCCCGCATCGAGGCGCAGCTGAGGGCCGAGCTCGAACCCTGCCGCGGCCTCGCGGGGGTGGTCGACGTGCGGGTGAAGGGCGCCATCGGGGTGGTGCAGCTCGACCGCCAGACCGAGGCGTTGCGTGACCGCTTCCCGCCGCTGGGCGTATGGATCCGCCCATTCCGCGACATCCTCTACCTGACCCCGCCCCTGACCATCGCCGAGGGCGACCTGTCGCGGCTGACCGCGGCGATCCGCACGGTGGCCGCCCCATGAACCGCGCCTGGACCGAGTTCCTGGCCCGCCTGGACGGCGCGCTCGACGAGGCGGAGGCGCTGAACCGCCGCCGGACCCTGCGCCCGCTCGCGCGCCTGCCCGGCGGGCGGGTGAGCCTCGACGACGGGCGGGTGCTGATCGACGTCTCGTCCAACGACTACCTGGGCCTCGCCTTGCACCCGCAGGTCCGCCTGCGCGCCGCCGAATACGCCGAGCGCCTGGGCGGCTCGGCCCCCGCCTCGCGCCTGGTGTCCGGCACCCTGCCCGAGCACCTGAAGGTCGAGCAGCGGCTGGCCGCCTTCAAGCGCACCGAGGCGGCCTTGCTGTTCGCCTCCGGCTGGCAGGCCAATTCGTCGGTGTTGCCGGCCCTGATCGAGCTGATGGCCGGGCCGGTGAAGGTGTTCTCCGACCGCCTGAACCACGCCAGCCTGCACGCGGGCCTGGCCCAGGCCGGCCAGCGCCAGATCCGCTTCCGCCACAACGACCTCGACCACCTGGAGCGCCAGTTGCAGGCCGCCGAGAACCAGGGCCGCACCCGCCTGATCGTCACCGAGAGCGTGTTCAGCATGGACGGCGACCGCGCCGACCTCGACGGTCTGCTGCAGCTCGCCGATCGTCACGACGCCCTGCTCTACATCGACGAGGCCCACGCCACCGGCGTGCTCGGCCCGGGCGGTGCGGGCCTGGCCGCGGCCTTGCCCGAAGGCGCGCCCGTGATCGTCATGGGCACCCTCGGCAAGGCCCTCGGCGGCTTCGGCGCCTATGTGGCGGGACCGCGGACCCTGACCGACGCCCTGGTGCAGCGCTGCGGCGGCTTCATCTACTCCACCGCCCCGCCGCCGGCGGTGCTGGGGGCGCTGGACGCCGCGCTGGACCTCCTTCCCGACATGGACGCCGAGCGCGAGGGGCTGCTCGGGGCCGCCGCGCGGGTGCGGGCGGCGGCGCAGGCCCGCGACCTGCCCACCTTCGGTTCGACCACCCAGATCGTCCCGGTGGGCCTGGGCGAAGAGGCCCGCGCGCTGGAGGCCATGAAGACGCTGGAGGACGCGGGCCTGCTGGCCGTCGCCATCCGCCCGCCGACCGTGCCGGAGGGCGCCAGCCGCCTGCGCATCTCGCTGTCGGCCGCCCATGACGACCAGGCCATCGACCGGCTGGTCGAGGCGATCGGGACCATCCGGTGAGTCCTGCCCTGCTATTCGCCCACGGCTGGGCGCTGGACCGCACGCTGTGGGACAGGGTGCTGGAGGCGCTGGGCGAGGACGCCCGGGGCGCCCTGGTGCGCGACGCGGGCGACTACGGCCGGCCGGCCGATCCGATCGCCGACGGGCCTGTTCTGGGCGTGGGCCAGTCGCTGGGCGCGCTGGAGCTGCTGGCCGAGCCGCCGGCGGGGCTGGTGGGCGTGGTGGCGCTGGACGGCTTCGCGCGGTTCGGCAGGGCGCCGGACTTTCCCGAGGGCGTGGCGGGGCGGGTGCTGGACCGGATGAAGGCCCGGCTCGGGCAAGGCGTGCTCGCCGAGTTCGTCGAGCGGGCCGGCGGGGAGCTGCCGCGGGGCGAACCGGACACCCGCCGCCTGACCTTGGGCCTCAACCGTCTTTACGCGCTCGACGGCCGCGCCTGCCGCCTGCCCGTCTGGCGCCTGCATGCCGACCAGGATCCCATCGCCTCCCTGGCCATGGCCGACGCCTCGTTTGCGGGGATGAACGTCGCCGAGCGACGCATTCGTCAGTCGACGGATCACCTCTCGCCGCTGACCGCGCCGCACGCCTGCGCCGACCTGATCCGCACGGCCCTGAAGGCCTTCCCATGAGCCGCGTCGCCGATCGCTTCGGCCGCGCGGCCGCGACCTACGAGTCCGCCACGCCGATCCAGCGCGAGGTCGCCGGCCGGCTGGCCGGGATGATCCTGGCCTCGGGCCCGGCCGCCGAAGCGCGCGTCGCCGAGTTCGGCTGCGGCACGGGCTATCTGGCCCGCGCCCTGGCGGCCCCGCTTCAGCCGGGCCTGTGGGTCGCCACCGACCTGGCCCCCGCCATGGCCGCCGCCGCCCGCGCCTCCACGCCCCTGGTCGCGGTGATGGACGCCGCCCGCCCCGCGCTGAAGCCCGGCTTCGACCTCGTCTGCTCCAGCCTGACCCTGCAGTGGCTGGCCGAGCCCGCCGCCGCCGTCAGGGCCTGGCGCGGCCTCGCGCGGCCCGGCGGGCGACTGGCCGTGGCGACCCTGCTCGACGGCAGCTTCGCCGAATGGCGCGCCGCCCTGGCGCAGGCCGGCGCAAGGTCGGTCGGCCCGGCCTTCCCCTCGCTGGAAGAGGCCCGCGCCTGGTTCGCGCCGGACGCCGACGTCCGGACCGTGATCCTGGGCGAGCGGCACCAAAGCGCCCTCGCCTTCCTGCGCGCCCTGCGGGCCGCGGGCACGGATGCGGCCGAGTCCGGTGCGCAGGAGTCCGGAGCGCTCGGAAGCGGGGTGATGCGCCGCGCCATGGCCGCGTTCGACGCGCGTGGCGCCGCCGTCGCCTATCGGGTGCTGCTGGCGGTCGAAACGGTCGCCTAGTGCGGCAGGGCCGCCGGGGCGATCATCGCCATGCCCCACAGCAGCATCAGGGCCACGACCGTGATCGGCCCCAGGCGGATCGAGCCCTGATGAATTGCGCGCTTGGTCGACATCATGCCAGTTTCCCCTCCAGAAAACGGCCCCACGTGATGGAAACGTCGCGACGTCGGGTCGCCCCCCATGGCTGCGACAACCTATCCTTCATGATGTTCCCCTCGCCGCTCGCCCGCGGCCGCCTCGTCCGGCGCTACAAGCGCTTCTTCGCCGACGTCGTGCTCGACGACGGGACCGAGGTCACCGCCCACTGTCCCAACCCCGGTGCGATGCTGGGCGTCAACACGCCCGGCCTGCCCGTGTGGCTGTCGAAATCGGACGACCCCAAGCGCAAGCTCGCCTACACCCTGGAGCTGGTGCAGACGGCGGAGGGCGCCCTGACCGGGGTCAACACCCTCTATCCCAACCGCATCGTCGCCGAGGCCCTGGCGGCCGGGACGATCCCGGAGCTGGCCGGATACGACACCGTCCGCCGTGAGGTGAACTACGGCGAGGCCAGCCGCGTCGACTTCCTGCTGACCTCGCCGGACCGGCCGCCCTGTTGGCTGGAGATCAAGAACTGCCACCTGTCTCGCGGCTCGGGCCTCGCCGAATTCCCCGACTGCGTGGCCGCCCGCTCCTCCCGTCACCTGCGCGAACTGGCGGCGATGGTGAAGGCCGGCGACCGGGCCGTGGCGCTGTTCGTCGTCCAGCGCATGGACTGCGACCGGTTCCAAGCCTGCGCCGAACTCGACCCGGTGTTCGCGAAGACGCTGGGCGAGGCGGCGGCCGAGGGCGTGGAGGTGCTGGTCTATGCGTGCGAAGTGGCCGAGACCGGGGTGACCCTGAAGAGGTCGATCCCCTGGGCCCGCTGACCGATCCGCTCATCCCGGCGTAATGCCCGGACCCAGATCGTAGGGCGCGAAGGCGGGCGACGACCCTTCTGAGACGTTGGGAAGGTCGGCTTGTCGGCGTCGGCGCTGCTGCTAGGCTGGCGGTCCGCTGGGAAAGGACGAGGATGTCGAACTGCTCAAGGGCCCTGGCCGCAACGTCCGTCGCGCTGTTTTTAGCACTGCCCATGGCTGCACACCCGCAAGTGGTTGGTGCTCCGCCTGTTGAATACATCCGTCAACTGTTCGCTCAAGCTTCCGGGCAGTTTGTGGAAGTCGGCGGCCCATCCTCTCAGTACCGGCCACAGCGAGCAATGGGCGGAGCGGCAGTCGCCACAAAGGCAAAACAAGCAGGCGAACCGGGATTGTGCGTAGCTACCGTCGCCGAGTTTAGGTTCGCGGGCACGAACCTCGCTGGCGCCGATCCGCTCACTGCTCACAGAGCTTTCAAAATCGTCGGTTCGCTCGCACCCCTGCCGGACCTTTGGAGCAAGCAGTATGAAGCCGAGCTTGCTGGGAAGTGCGCGCAGGCCGGTCGGGTCCTTTCGACGGGAGCCGCCCCTTTCGACCAGGAGATGTTTTTCGTGGACGCGACGCCGCACGAAGTGGGCGCTTGGTTCTCAGCGCGAGCCCTTGAAGTCGCACTCCAACAAGCTCGTGACGGCGCGCTGGACCTTCATTGCGGATCGCCCAGCACAAAGGATGACGGCTGCCGTGAGGCGCTGTCCGACAAGGGCACGCTGCGTCTGCAAAGGCTGCTCAAGGTTGAGGCAAAACCCTGCGCGGGCAGCGTTTCAAGTTGCTACCACGTGACGGGCGAATTTCTGGACACGGCCAGCCAGATCAGCGGTGGAAACTGGATTATGGACCTAGACGCGATGGTGACGGTTCCGCGCCGAAATGAGCGTGATGTCGGAGCCGTCACGAACGTCCGTCTCACTAAGACCGCCTGGATTTTTTAGTGCGTCAGGAGTCTGCTTCTCGGCGCTGATCTGATGTCTGGAAACCACCC
Source organism: Caulobacteraceae bacterium (assembly GCA_036500495.1). Taxonomy (GTDB): domain Bacteria; phylum Pseudomonadota; class Alphaproteobacteria; order Caulobacterales; family Caulobacteraceae; genus BOG-938. The sequence goes on along the minus strand of DASYBX010000039.1, from coordinate 25,376 downwards.
TTGGCGGACGTTAACGCCTGACAGGCACTCGATCTGCGCGGCCGATATCAACACTCTTCAGTCCGCCGCAAAGCTCAATTGTCGCCCGTAGTTCTTCGATCATATCCGCGATCTGATCCGGCGTCGCATTGAGCGTATCGACCGTGACGAAACTAGACTCGAATGGAGACATCTCGGTCGTCGCCCCGTCAAGGGTTGTGTGCTCGAAGGATGCTGTCACAGGGCGCAGGAACCCGATGCGTATGTGATCCAGCCAGTGTTCGGTATGATCCTTATAATGTTCGTCGTGCGTGGCGAGGTGCTCCATCCAGGCCACATCTCGCAGATTGAACGGTGTCGAGGTAACAGCTTGGCTATAGCCCTTCTTCCTCGCAGGCTCAGATGCCCAGGCGTTGACGTGCACGACCCGGCATCCACCTGCGGAATCGAACTTCACGAGGCTATTGGTGCTGAATGGCGGTTGTTCAAGGTCGTAATTCAGAGTTGCCAACGCCTCAGCCAACCTGTCCGAATCCACCGTGACGCAGGCGTTCAGGACTAGAGCCGCAGACGCGCCGAGGATTAGCGCTAAGCACCGAGAGAGCCGCATCGGGCAAGGCTAAGGCGAAGCTTGCGGCCGTCAATGGCCGCTTTCCGCGCGTGCCCTAAATCCCGCTGTCCGCCCATTGCAGACGGTGTCTTTGTCGCCGAGAGTCACGACATGATCGGCATAGCTTCGGCGACACTGATATGGTTGGCGGCGGCGGGGTCAGGCCAGTCGATCACTGACCCAAAGGCATGTGCGGCAGGTCAGGCCTGTCTGATTGACGGCCGGTTGATGATCTTCCCTGGGTTCCCCGCCTCCGGCGCAGCTATCGAAACGGCGGATGGATGTATCCCCGTCGCGTTGCCTCCGGCGATTCTGGCAGTGCGCGGGCGGTGGAACCATCGCTTGGTCACCGCATCCGGGGACGCTCTGGGTCGGGCAGAAGAAAATGCAGAGGTCTTATCGGCCAAGTACAAGGACAGATGGTTGGCATCGGGAATGTGCCCAACTGGCAACGTGGTGCTTTACGTCCGGAAGCTGACCGGGCGCTAATCTCCGCAACCCACCCTAATCCGTCGTCGGGATGGAATGCCATTTCCCTATGGTGTGCCCCATCTCGTCCACCGCCTCCACAGTGTCCGCTCCGGGGTAGCGAGCGAGGGCAAGCTGCGCCAGGCCTTCCACGAGGTCCCAGGGAGCATCCACGTTGATGATGTCGCCACGGCTTACGTCTGGCGGGGAAGCTCCAGCACGAGACACGATAATCGAGTATGTGGTCATCCGCCGAGGATGTCTGCTTTCGGACGGGGGGTGAAGGGCCGTTCCCCACCCATCTAGGACGTCCGCGCCTTATGATCTGGATCCCGACATTCGCCGGGATGAGCGGTCAGTGGGTCACACCACCCTCACCATGCCCACGCCGGTGCTGAAGCGCGTCGCCACCTCGCCGAGCACCTGGAAGCCGCACTTGAGGTAGAAGCCCAGGGCCCGCTTGTTGGCCACCACGTTCAGGGCGCGGCCGCCGCGCTGGCGCGTCACTTCGCTCGCGTGCTCCACGAGGCGTCGGCCGATCGCCCGGCCCCAGCCCTCGGGCTCGACGAACAGGCCGTCGAGTTCGGCGTCGCCGTCCTCGCGGGGCAGGACCACGGCGAAGCCCCACACCTCGCCCGCCTCCATCCACACGAACACATGGCCCCCGGCGATCTGGTCGGCCGGCAGGTCGATGGCGTCGGGGTGCTCCAGCAGGGCGATGCGATCCTCGTCCCACATCAGCGAGGCGCGCCGCTGCAGGGCGATCAGGTCGTTGCGCTCGTTCAGCCGCGCCGGCCGGATCACTTGGCGAACAGCAGGCTGCGGTCCTTGAACGCCTTGAATTCCAGGGCATTGCCCGAGGGGTCGAGGAAGAACATGGTCGCCTGCTCGCCGACTTCGCCCTTGAAGCGCACATAGGGCTCGATCACGAACTTGACCCCCGCCGTCGCCAGCCACGCGGCCAGGGCGGCGAACTGGTCCATCTCCAGCACCACGCCGAAATGCGGCACCGGCACGTCGTGGCCGTCGACCGGGTTGTGGTGCGCCTGTCCGCCCGCCCCGCCGCCAGCCGGATCGCCCATGCCCGGCTTGAAGTGGGCGACGATCTGGTGGCCGTAGAGGTCGAAGTCGACCCAGTCCGGCGCGCTGCGGCCCTCCGGGCAGCCCAGGGTCTCGCCATAGAAGCGGCGGGCCTCGGCGAGGTCGCGCACGGGGAAGGCGATGTGGAAGGGCCTGAGCTCTGCCATTTCGAATCTCGGTTGGGCCATTTTTCTAGCCCCCGCGCCCGCCCGGGCCAACGTGCGACGGCGGGCTTTGTTGAACTTCTGTGGTAGTCTTGCCAGATAGGGGTCCACAGCCATGGATCCCGCGTTGAGGGCATGGAAGGCGTCCGGCCGGGCCGGACAGGAGCTATCGATGTACGAAACCACCGTCGCCGAGCGGCCGATCCGCACCCACCATATCAAGGTGCACGGGCTCGAGGGCTTCGAGGGCATGCGCCGGGCGGGCCGCCTGGCCGCGCAATGCCTCGACATGCTGATTCCCGAGGTGGTCCCCGGGGTCACCACCGAGCGGCTCGACACCCTGGCCCGCGAGTTCATCCTCGACCACGGCGCCCTGCCCGCCTGCCTCGGCTACAAGGGCTACACCAAGACCGTGTGCATCTCGCCCAACCACGTCGTGTGCCACGGCATTCCCGGCGAGAAGCAGCTGCGCGAGGGCGACATCGCCAACATCGACGTGACCGTGATCGTCGACGGCGGCTGGCACGGCGACACCAGCCGCATGTACGGCGTGGGCGAGGTCTCGCCACGCTCCCGGCGGCTGTGCGACATCACCCACGAGGCCATGATGCGCGGCATCGCCCAGGTGAAGCCGGGCGCCCGGTTCGGCGACATCGGCTTCGCCATCCAGTCGTTCGTCGAGGGCCAGCGCGCCAGCGTGGTGCGCGACTTCTGCGGCCATGGCCTGGGCCAGGTGTTCCACGACAACCCCAACGTCCTGCACTTCGGCCGCAAGGGCGAGGGCGAGATCCTGAAGCCCGGCATGTTCTTCACCGTCGAGCCGATGGTGAACCTGGGCAAGCCGCAGGTGAAGGTGCTGTCCGACGGCTGGACGGCGGTGACCCGCGACAAGTCGCTGTCGGCCCAATACGAGCATTCCTGCGCCGTGACCGAAGACGGCGTGGAGATCTTCACCCTGTCGCCCACCGGCCAGGACAAGCCCGAGATCAAGGGCGCCGGCGCCTAGAGCAGGCCCAGCGCGCGCAGGCCGTCGATCATCACCGCCCGGCTCGACGGCGAGGCGCCGCCCAGGGCCCGCGCGAACCAGGTTTCGGCTTCCTCCCGGCGTCCTGCCGCCAGCAGGGCCGAGGCGTGGTTGTACTGCCCCCGGAAATAGCCGCCCTCCGCCGACCGGCGGTACCAGTCGGCGGCCTGTTCGGGGTCGGCAGGTTCGCCCCACCCGTGCTCCAGGCAGCGCCCCACGAGGTTCATGGCCCGCGCATGGCCCCGGACCGCCGCCCGGCGATAGAGGGCGACCGCGTGGGCCGCATCGCGCGCCACCCCCGCGCCGTTGAGGTAGAGATGGCCGAGGTTGTATTCGGCCCAGGCGTCGCCCGCGTCCGCCGCCCGCGTGAACCAGACCGCCGCCTCGGCGAAATCGACGTTCACGCCCCAGCCGTTTTCGTGGCAACGGCCGAGCATGTTCATCGCTTCGACGTCGCCGGCGCTTGCGGCCTTGGCGAACCAGCGCACCGCCGCGGCCGGATCGGCCGCCGTCCCCTCGCCCGCCAGCAGCATCCGGCCGAGCCGCACCTGGCCCTGCGCGAGGCCGATCGCCGCCGCCGCCTCGACCCAGCGAAAGGCGCGGGCCGGCGGCTCGGCCAGCACCGCGCGCACCTGCTCGCCGCTCATCGACAACAGGGCCGCGGCCAGGGCGGCCTGGCTGCTGGGCGCCGCCGGGGCGAAGGCGGCCTCCTCCATCAGTACGACAGCGACGCCGTCACCAGCACCGTGCGCCCCGGCCCCGGGGTCACGTGGTTCTCCAGGGGCGAGGAGAAGTAGGAGTTGGCGAAATAGTAGGTGTCGGCCAGGTTGGTGGCGTTGACCTGCAGCGACAGGTGGCCGTTCACCCGATAGCTGACCATGGCGTCGACCGTGGTGTAGGCCGGCACATGGGCGGTGTCGTCCACGTCGGCTGCGCGGGCGTCCAGGTAGTTGAGGCCCGCCCCGACCTTCCACGCCTCGGCCGGCTCGTAGACCAGCCACAGGTTGGCCTGGTTCGGGCCGACGTTCAGCAGCGGCGCGCCGACCGAGGCCTTGTCGCTGGAGGCCAGGGTCCTGGAATCCAGGTGGGTGTAGCCCGCCACGATCTCGATCTGCGGCGTCAGGTGGCCGATGGCGTCGATCTCCACGCCCTTCACCTGTTCCTTGCCCGCCAGGATCTGCGGATTGGCGGGGTTGGTGGGATCGCCGACGCGGGCGTTCAGCATGGTCGTCTGGAACACCGCCGCCTGCAGCGACAGCCGCGACAGCACATTGGCCTTGGCCCCGACCTCGAAGGTCTCGTCCTTCTCGGGCGCCAGGCTGGCGGTCTTGGCGGTCAGCGACAGGGCCTCGGCCGACGGATCGTAGGAGGTGCCGTAGGAGGCGTAGAGGCTGAGGCGGGGATCGACCTTGTAGACCAGCGACACCCGCGGGCTGGCGATGGTGTCCACATGGTTCAGGTGCACGTTCGTCAGCGGCTCGTCGAAGCGGGCCGAGAAGCGGTCGTAGCGCACCGCGCCGGTGGCCTCGAAGTGGTCGCCGATGGCCAGGGTGTCCTCGACCAGGCCGCTGAGGGTGTCGGTCCTGGTGACCGGATACTGGGTCGCCGCGGTCTGGTGGCCGGGGAACGGCTCGTTCGGGTCCGGATGCAGGATCGGCGTGCCGGGGATGTTGTTCAGCTGGTTGGCGAAGCGGGTTAGCCGGGACTCCTCGTGGTCGGCCTCCACGCCCACGACCACCGTATTGCTGACCATGCCGCTCTCGAAGCGGGCGTGCAGGTTGGCGTCGTTCATCAAGGTCGTCACCGCGCCCTGCACGCTCGGCCGGTCGCGGAACGTCAGCACGGTGGACAGCGGCGTGCCGGGCGCGGGAAGGGCGGCGCCGTAATGGGCGGCGGTCTCGCGGCTATCGAAGAAGTAGCGCCCGTCCCGGGCGGTGTCGGTGAACCAGACGTTGGGCGCCAGGTCGGCCTTGAGCTGCAGGGTGCCGACATCGACATTGGTGCGGTTCCGGTCGTCGGACGGAAGGCCGTAGTAGCTGCTGCGCGCCACCGGCACGGGGCGGCCGAAGGCGAAGGGGATGCCATAGTCGGGGATGTCGTCCTGCGTCTCGTGGAAGTAGCCGAGCGTCAGGGTGACCGGCTTGCCGATGCCGATCGCGGCGGACGGCGCCACGCCCCAGCGGCGGTTCTTCACATAGTCGCGCCCGGCGACGCCCGCGTCCTGGGCCATGCCGGTCAGCCGCACCGCCGCGTCGTCGCGCAGCGCGTAGTCGACGTCCGCCGTGCCGCGGACCTCGTCGTTGGCGCCGCCGACGATGGTCCCGCGGGCGAAGCCGTCGAGCTTGGGCGTCTTGGACACCTGGTTGACCACGCCGCCGGTCGAGCCGCGCCCGAACAGGGTGGACGCCGGGCCCTTGTAGACCTCCAGGGCCTCGAGGTTGAAGCTGTCGCGCGTGTAGAAGCCGGTGTCGCGCAGGCCGTCGAGGAAGAAGTCGTCGCTCGCCGCAAAGCCGCGCAGGTTGATGTTGTCGCCGTGCGTGCCGCCCTCGCCCGCGTTCAGCGTGATGCCCGGCACGTTCTTCAGCGCGTCCTGCACCGTGGCGATCGCCTGTTCGGTGAGCACCTGCTGCGGGATGACGTCGATGTTCTGGCCGGTGTTCTGCAGTTGGGTGGACAGCTTGGTCAGGCTGGGGGCGGCCGTCACCTTCACGCTGTCCAACGCCGTCGCGGTATCGGCCTCCGCCGCCAGGGCCTGACCCGCGAGCGAGGAGGCCGCGCCGATGCCCGCCGCCAGGCCCAGTCGGCGCGCCCGGATGCCCCGCGTCCGTCGGAATTGGATATTCACAGGCCATCCCCGTTGCTGCGAATGAATTTCACTCGCTCCTACGGGTCGCCACGCCCGGCTGTCAAATGCAATTGCGAATTGATCGCATGGTATGTGTATATATTGCCATATATTGTTTTTCGGCAGGATGTGGCCGAGCGCCTTGGCGCGCCGAAGGTTCGGATTTCGCTGCCGTTTTTCTTCGCCGAGCGCCCCTTCCTACATCCGTCCACAGAGCGCCCTTCTCCCCTTGGCGTCCGATAAGATTCATTGTAGATATTTCTTATGAACCCCGCCGACCGCGTCGCCTCCGCCCGCCAGCACCTGGCGCCCGGCTTCGCCGTGGGCGTCACCGAAGAGATGATCCATGAGGTGGTGCACGGCTTCTACGCCAAGATCCGGCGCGACCCCGCGCTGGGCCCGATCTTCAACCGGGTGATCGCGCAGGACGCCTGGCCCGCGCACCTTGAGAAGATGTGCGACTTCTGGTCGTCGGTGATGCTGATGAGCGGCCGCTTCCATGGCGCGCCCATGCCCGCCCACGCGCGCATCGAAGGCCAGGACGGCCAGGGCCTGAACGGCCGCCACTTCGCCCGCTGGCTGCACCTGTTCGCAGAGACCGTGGCCGAGCTCTGCCCGCCCGAGGCGGCGGCGCTGTTCGTGCAGAAGTCGCAGATGATCGCCCAGAGCTTCCAGTTGGGCATCGCCGCCTCGCGCGGCGAGATCCCCTCGATCAGCCAGGTGGCGCTGTCGCGCGGCTAGGACTGCAGGACTTCGGCCAGCACGACGGCCTGGTTCCGCTCTTTGTCCTTGGCGCCGTAGACCAGGGTGACCGGCCCCTGCCCCGCCATCTTCCTCAGGTCGTCGACGGCCGGATTGGCCTTCAGTTCCTCCAGGTAACGCTCGCGAAACGCCGGCCAGCGCTCGGGCAGGTGGCCGAACCATTTGCGCAGGGCGGTGCTGGGCGCGACCTCCTTCAGCCACAGGTCGACATGGGCCTCGGCCTTCGACACCCCGCGCGGCCAGACGCGGTCGACCAGCACCCGCCGGCCGTCGTCCGGCCCGGCCGACTCATAAGCCCGTTTCAGGTTCAGTCGATGCGCCATCCGGCCACTCCGTCTGCTACTCGACGCGTAGCCGGGAACCTCGGCAGGTTCGTCCCGGCGCCGTCCGTTCAAATATGATTGCCTTGTTATTTATTGCCTTGTTCCTGTCCTAAAGTGACGCTTCTCTAACGTCTCACTTCGATGGCTGAACGGGTAGATCATGACCGGCGTCTGGAACTACTTGACCCGTAACGACACGCCCAAGCGCATCGACAAACCGCCGGCCGATCCGGACCTGATCAAGGTCGCCGGGGAATTCGAAGCCTACGAGCCGAATGCGACCTACGCCAAGCTCAAGCTGCCCCCCACCATGAACTGCCCCCCGTACCCCCAGATCAAGCCGGACAACTTTCCGCCCATCCAACCCCTGGACCCGCCTCTGCGCGCGATCATCGACTCCATGTGGAAGCGGGCCGAGCCCGCCAAGGCCGCCACTCGCAGCTCCATCACCGTGGGCCTGCGGGGGCAGGCCGCGCCGATCGGCCCGGCGCCCAAGCAGGAGGCCCTCTACCATCCGCACGTCAACCCGCTCACCCAATTCAACGATGATCCTCACGCCTTTGCTAGGGACTGGGGGTACACGAACACGATCGAGCGGACCAATGCGGTCACCTTCCGCGGCGATTCACGGCCGCCGAACTGGGTGATCAGCAAGGACATGGGCTTCTTTCCGCCGAATGCCCGCGAAGACGACTTCTATCTCTACGGCGTCGTCTTCGGAAAATTCAAAGACTACATGAAACGGCGATACGATCGCGACATCAGCATGGCGGACTATGTCTCCGCCCTTTCGGGCACTGCGCCCTCGGCGGAGGCCAAGACTGTCCTCGTCAACTACATGATGTGGCGCAAGATCTGCGAAGGCGAGGCCTTCCATCTTGGGCGGATGGTGGCGGATGAAGCCTTGAAAGGCTATATTTCGACCTCGCGGGCCCTGCCGATGTCTGTCTACTTCGCCACCGGCCGCGCCACAAAGCCAAGCGGATGGGTCTACGTCACCCAGGTCAAGGGCGGCTTCATCGTTCCGACACTGAAGAATTATTGGGGCACCCACGAGCAGGAGATCGCCAACTGGGGGCCGATCCGAGCGGCCGACATCGTCGGCTTCCAGAAAGTCGCCCTTTCTGGCGACGGGCTCAGCCCGATCTACATCCGGCCGACCTTCCGCAAGACCGAGCCCAAGGCCTTCCGCAAGGTTTTCGATACCCTGAGCCATAAGCCGCCCTCGGCCCTCAATTAGCCGCCGGCCAGGAACCGGCGCAGCTCGGCCTCCCACAGGCGGGCGTTGGCGGTGGTTCCGTGGCCACGCGTCTCCGGACCGGTGGGGATCTCGTAGTAGCGGCTGTCCTTCAGCCGCTTCACCGCCGCCGCGGTCACCCCGAGCTCGGCGGGGTTGCGCTCGTCGTCCTGCGAATTGATCGCCAGCACCCTGGCCTTGACGGCGCCGAGCCGGGGCGCCGGGTCGTAGGTGCGCGCGGCGAGCAGCTGGTAGATGGTGTCGTTGGCGTCGCCGGACGGGCGGCCCGACAGGCGCCGGGCCACCGCGTCGTCGGTGGCCTTCCAGCTGGGCATGGCGGCGTACTGCGCCCGCGTGCCGCCGGCGCTGAGCAGGCCGAAATAGGTCATGCCGAGGACGTAGCCCCTGGGCTGGGCGTTATAGTTCCCGCCGTTCCAGGCCGGATCGGTCTCGATGGCGTCGATCACCAGGCGGCGGAAGATCCAGTTGCGCGCCGCCATGGCCGCCGGGGTCGAGGCCAGGGGAACGATCGCGTCCATAAAGTCCGGATACTGCTCGGCCCATTGCCACGACATCATGCAGCCCATGGAATTGCCGGTGACCAGGGCCAGATGCTTGACGCCCAGGTGCTCGGCCAGCAGGCGATGCTGGGCCTCGATCATGTCGGCGTAGTCATAGGCCGGGAACTTCATGCGCAGGCCGTCCGAAGGCTTGGACGATTCCCCATGGCCGATGGCGTCGGGCAGGATCAGGAAGTAGCGGCTGGAGTCCAGCGCCCCGCCCGGCCTGAACATCACCCCGCCGAAGGTCGGGCTCAGAAGGCCGGCCGCGTCGCCGCCCGTGCCGTGCAGCACCAGCACCGCCGGGTTCCTGGGGTCGCCGAGGGTGAGGTAGTGCACCTTCAGCTCGGGCAGGACCTGGCCGTCGTGGAAGCGGAAGTCCTTGATGGTCCAGGTTTCGGACTTGGGTTCGGGAAGCTGCGCCCTCGCCGCTCCCGCCAGCGCCAGGACCACCGCCGCCACCAAGCCGATCGCACGCAGGGCCATCCGCCATCCTCCCGTTTCCGCCATTAGCGCCGGCTCGGGCGGCCGTTGCAAATGTTCCGCTTCCGTTCTAGCTTTGGGGCGTCTTCCAGCACGGGGCGCGGCCATGCACGACGGATCCCTCGGCCTGTTCCGCTTCGATCCCGCCGAGACGGTCGGTCCGCTCGCGCCGCCGGCCGAGACGGAGGACGAGGCGCCCGCCCACTACCACGGCCACCGCGACCGCCTGCGCCTTCGCGCCCGGCGCGCGGGCCCCGCCAGCCTGCCGGATTACGAGCTCCTGGAGCTGTTCCTCTACCGCTCGATCCCCCGTTCGGACGTCAAGCCCTTGGCCAAGGCCCTGCTGGCCCGCTTCGGCGGCCTTGGCGGCGTGCTCGGCGCCTCCATCGCCGACCTGCGCCAGGTCCCGGGCGTGGGCGAGGCGGTGGCGCTCGACCTCAAGCTGATGCAGGAGGCGGCCCTGCGCATGGGCCGCGAGACCCTGGCCAGGCGCCCGCTGATCTCGTCGTGGAGCGCGCTGCTCGCCTATGTCCGCGCGGAGTTGGCCCACGAGGCCAAGGAGCAGTTCCGCGTGCTGTTCCTCGACAAGAAAAATCAACTCGTGGCGGACGAGATGCTCGGGTCGGGGACGGTGGACCACGCGCCGGTCTATCCAAGGGAGGTCGCGCGGCGATCTTTGGAGCTATCCGCTTCAGCGGTGATCCTGCTGCACAACCATCCGTCAGGCGACCCGTCGCCCTCCCCGGCCGACATCGACATGACCCGCCAGATCGTCGACGCCCTGCGCCCCCTGCGCATCGCCGTGCACGACCACTTGGTGGTGGGGCGCGACGGGGTCGCCAGCTTCAAGGCGCTCGGGCTGTTCTGAGACACCGGTCAGTCCGAAGGGCACCAAAACAGAAAAGGGCGGTTTGTCTGGCGGTTCAAGAGGACACTAAGATGCAGAATTCCAACGTTCCGCATATAGAGAAAATTGAACATGGAACCGCTCAACTGAACTCGATGGAACTCGTTACCTAACAACGACTCCATCATCTGCGCCCTCTTCCAAATAGAAGTCTCATTTCTAAAAATTAAAGCCACAACGTCATGCATCGTAGACGCGGACCGTTGAGAGCCGCCATTAACTTCAATGATGGTCAGATCGACTTTGTGTTCAACAATCTCGAACTGAAGGGTCGCGCCACTCGCGAGGCCAAGCCAGAGCGCGTCGTCGCGCCAATCTACCGATGTGATGCTTTGCCCGACATAAGGCGTGACATCCTCGCCCCGCTGCGTGCGATTGGCGCGGCCCTTGGCATATTGGATCGCCTCGTCGGGAGTGTCGAACCCTGGCTCGCTCGAAAGAGCGTCGCCTACCTCGATGGTCTGCATCAATTCAAAGGCGCATCTGCTGCGCTAATTCTGGCAAGCCGTGGTCGCACGGGCGCCGTTGTGGCGCAAGCGGCGGTCATTGACGCACAGGAGCCATAGCGCAGCGGGCTTCAAGGCGCTGGCGCTTCTGTAGCCCGCCCGGCTCCGGCCTGCCCTTGCCCTGGACCTGAGCAGCGATAAGCTCGCCCCGACGACAGGCGGGGGAGACCATCATGGCGCGCGGGATGCGATTCGGGACGGCGCTGGCTTGCGCGGCGGCGATGCTGGCGGGGCCGGCGCTCGCCCAGACGGCTGGGCCCCAGCAGCCGGGGGCCCAGAAGCCGGGGCCCAGGAACGGCGTCGCCGCCGGCGCCTTCCACGTGGAGCGGCCGACCCTGATCTCCCTGGGCTTCGACTGGCGCATCACCGGCGACGACAACCGCAACGCCAAGGTCGAGGTGGCCTATCGCAAGAAGGGCGAAGCGGCGTGGAAGACGGGGATGCCCCTGATGCGGTCGCAGAACGAGATGGTGGGCATGGCCCCCGGGCCCGGGGGGCCTGACAGCGAGGGCCGCTTCCCTCTGTTCAAATACAAGGTCGCCAACATGTTCGCCGGCTCGATCTTCAACCTCGAGCCCGACACCGAATACGAGTGCCGCTTCACCCTGACCGACCCCGACGGGGCCGCCGGCAAGACGGTGCAGACGGTGAGCGTGCACACCCGCAAGGAGCCCAAGCCGGCCGAGGGCGGCCACGTGTTCCACGTCTATCCGGTGGACTGGAGAGGGCCCAAGCAGCAGCCGGCCTTCACCGGCCTGATGTCGGCCTACTACATGGGCACGGCCCACTTCGACTACGAGAACGCCTTCCCCGCCCGGGTGCAGCCCGGCGACACCATCCTGGTGCACGCCGGCCTCTATATGGGCGACCGCCACCACTACCTGAACCAGCAGCCGCACGAGGGCTACCTGGCGCTCGGAGACTACTTCGACGGCACCTACTACCTCACCCAGAGCGGCACGGCCGACAAGCCGATCGTGATCAAGGGCGCGGGCGACGGCGAAGTGGTCTTCGACGGCGATGGGGCGCAGTACCTCTTCAACCTGATGGGAGCCAACTACAACTACTTCGAGGGCATCACCGTGCGGAACACCAACGTGGCGTTCCTCCTGGGCATCAAGAACATCGCCGGCGCCTCGGGCTTCACCCTGAAGCATTCCAAGGCGACCGACATCGGCCGTGTGGTGCAGGACGACTGGTCGGGCTCCAAGGACTTCTACATCGCCGACAACGTGTTCAACGGCCGCCACGACCCGGGCCTGATGATGGGTTGGAACGGGCCGCTGTGGAACCGCTTCGCCGACTTCCCCGAGGTGCTCAATTCGGAATATGCGGTGAAGGTCTACGGCCAGGGCCACGTGGTGGCGCACAACCTGGTCACCAACTGGCACGACGGCATCGACGTGGCCACCTATGGCACGCCCGACGGGGCGCCGGACGACGTGGCCGACCGCTTCCCGGAGTCGATCGACTTCTACGGCAACGACATCTCGAACATGGGCGACAACTGCTTCGAGAGCGACGGCGGCGGGCGCAACATCCGCATCTTCGCCAACCGCTGCTTCAACTCGGCCCACCAGGCGCTGAGCGTGCAGCCGATGTTCGGCGGGCCGGTCTATTTCATGCGCAACCTGGTCTACAACCAGCCCACCACCTCGCTGAAGTACATCGAGGGCTCGGCCGGCATCATGACGCTGAACAACACCATCATCGGCGAGGGCAAGGCCGGCCCCTCGTCCAACGAGACCTATCGCAACAACCTGTTCCTGGCCCAGGGCGCGGCCGATCCGGTATTTTCGGTCGACACCTTCACCCCCTGGACGACCTCGGACTACAACGGCTATCGCCCGAACCCCGGCGTGGCCGACGCCTTCGAATGGGGCTCGCCGCCAGCCGGCCAGCCGGTCGACTATTCCAAGGTCCCGCCCGTGAAGAAGTTCGCCTCCCTCAAGGCGTTCAGCGACGCCACCGGCCAGGAGCAGCATTCGGTGCTGGTCGACTACGACGTGTTCGTGAAGGCGCAGAAGCCGGACCGCAACGACCTGCGCCGGGTCTACCGGAGCGCGGACTTCGACTTCCGCCTGAAGCCCGGCTCGGCGGCGGCGGACGCGGGCGTGATCATCCCCAACATCACCGACGGCTTCACCGGCAAGGCCCCGGACCTCGGCGCCTATGAGGTCGGCGCGCCCCTGCCGCAATACGGGCCCAGGCCCTAGCCGCAAGGCTTCAGGGCTGGGGTTCGGCGGCCAGCTGCACCAACTGGCGGTAGGCGTCGTCGGGGAACAGGCCGGCGTCGTACACCACCGTCAGGCGGCTGATCCTGCCCTGCTTGTCGAGCTCGATCGCCGTGTTGCCGCGCCGCTGCGGGAAGCCTTGGGCCGCACGCCATTCATAGCCGCCGCCAAGGTCGCCGCCGACCACATGGGCCAAGCTGGCCGAGCCGCCGTAGGGAACCTTGGGCAGGGCGCGGGCCAGGTACCGCTCGATCTGGAGCCGCCCCAGCACCTGGGTGTGCAGGGCCATGTCCTCATAGACCGCGTCCATGCTGAACATGGCGGTGGCGGCCTTTGCGTCGCCCCTGGAGAAGGCGGCCTGCAGGGCCTTGGCGGTGTCGGCGATCTTGCCGGTGGCGTTGCCGACGGTGTCGTGGAAGTCGGTGGGATAGGTGGCGGCGATCGCGGTCTTGCGATCCGACGACCGGCCGTCCCAGTAATCCATCCAGCGGATGATGCGGCCCTTGTCGTCGAAGCTGACGGCGCCCAGGATGCGCAGCTCCTTGCCGAACAGCTCGGGCGTGTCCTCGAAATAGACCAGGGCGCTCTTGCGGTCGCCGAGGATGCGCAGCGGATAGGACAGCGCCTCGGGCTTCATCCGCGGCATCATGGTGGTGAAGATCTGGTTCAGCGAATTCCAGTTCGGCCAGCTGTTGCCCGAACTGGCGTCGATGTAGAGCACGCTGTCGCCGGGCGCGAAGAGGGCCATCATGTCGGCCGCCCTGTGCGCACTCTTGGCGACGAAGAAGGCCTTCAGCGTCTTCACCGCCTCGGGCGTGGCGTGCGCGGTGTCGGTCACGTCCGGATAGGGCAAGGTCTCGGCCGCCGCCACGGCAGACAGCCCCAGGGCCAGAACCGCCGTCAAAGCCAGGCGCCTGATCATCCGCCGTCCCCCTCATCCCGCATCGGCGGCACGGTACGGCGAGAGACCACCGGTATACAAGCCGGCGCCGGACCCCGGATTCAGGCCGCCGCGGCGAAGGCGTCGGCGCGGATGTCGGCCAGGCGGGCGCCGGCCAGGAACAGGGTCTTGCGCAGGCGCTCGACCAGGGGCGCGTCGCCGCACAGATACACGCCCGCGCGCTTCAGCTCCGGATCCGCCTTGACGATCGCCAGCAGGTCGTCGCCCCGGTCCATCAGGCATGGCCGGTACGCGAAATGGGCGTGGCGCCCGGCCAGGGCCTCGAGCTCCTCGCGAAGGTAGAGGCCGCCTTCGTCCAGCGCCCCGTGGTAGAGGGTGATCGGGCCGCGATGGCCCCGCGCCAGGGCGTCGTGCAGCACGCCCCACAGCGGCGCCAGGCCCGTGCCCGCCCCGGCCAGGATCAGGGGCTGGTCGGACTCGACGCCATCGTAGGTGCAGCCGCCCGAGGGACCGGACACCATCACCCGGTCGCCCGGCGCCGTGGAGCCCTTGAGCCGCCCGCTCATCTTGCCGCCCGGGATCAGCCGCACATGCAGTTCCACCAGGGGGGCGACTTCGGGCGTGGAGGCGATCGAATAGCTGCGCACCAGGCCGTCCTCGGTGATCAGGCGCACGAACTGCCCGGGCCGGTAGGCGAACTCGGCCAGGGGCTTCAGCCGCACCCGCAGCACCGAGTCCGACAGGGGCTCCAGCGAATGGACCTCGGCCTCGACCCTCTGGTGGGCGTCGCCCGCGCGGGCCACCGTCAGGTCGCCCTCCGGCGCGCAGACGCAGGGCATGAACAGGCCCCGCGCCAGCTGGCTCGGGCTCAGGCCCTGTTGCGAGCGCTTGGACGGCGCCCCTTCGACCACCTGCATCAGGCAGCTCTGGCAGACGCCCGCCCGACAGGAGGTCTCGACCGCCACTCCGGCCTCTTCGAGCCCGGCCAGGACGGTCTGGCCGGGCTGAAGGGCGAAGGTCTTGCCCTCGAACGTGATCACGCCTTCACGGCCTCCCGACCCAGTACGTCGTCGCGCACGGAATTGGCCAGGGCGCCGACCTCGGCGATGTCTTCGGGCCTGGCACCCAGCTCGGTCAGGGTGCCGGCCAGCAACTCGATCACCGCGTCGAAGTGGCTGTCGTCCAGGCCCTGGGCCACCAGGTGGGCGTGGCCGCGGCGCATGTCCGCGCCGGTGTAGTGGGCGGGGCCGCCGGTGACCATGGTCAGGAAGGCCTTCTGCTTGGCCGCCTGGCGCTCCATGTCGATGTCGTCGAAGAAGCGGCTGATCCGGTCATCGGTCAGCACCTTGCGGTAGAAGATGTCCACCGCGGCATCCATGGCAGGGGCGCCGCCGAGGCGGTCGTAAAGCGTGGTCATGAGCGTGACTCCGAATGGGCTCAAAAGATTCATTCTTGATGAATCTTTACGGCGGCTCTCTTGGCCCGGATGCTCCCTCCCCGTCAAACGGAAATCATGCCGCAATCTCGAAAGCGCTTAACAAATCGGCCGGGAGCCGATCTCCTGGGCATGACCGACCACAGCCGGAGCAACCGGCGGATCGAGGCGGAGGAAGCGATGATCACCCCAATTTTCGCACGGGTCGCCATCCTGGCGGCGACGGTCTCGGGCGCGGCGCTGCTGCACCCAGCCCAGGCCAAGGCCGACGCCGCGTCGTGCGCCGCCCTGAAGACCGCGGGCCTGTTCAAGGACACCACCATAGCCTCGGCCGCCATGGTGGCCGGTGACCCGGCCAAGAACCAGCCGGGCTATTGCGAGGTGAAGGGCGAGGTCTCGCCCAACCCCAAGTCGCACATCGGGGTGGTCTTCCGCTTGCCCGACACCTGGAACGGCCGGGTGCTGGGCCTGGGCGGCGGCGGCTGGCAGGGCAACGTGACCCTCACCGCCGCGCAGCCCGGCCTGAACCGCGGCTACGCCACCTTGCAGACCAACGGCGGCCACGACCCCAAGACCGGGCCGGACGCGCGCGCCAACGCCTTCGACTCCAGCTGGGCCAAGGACAATCCCGAAGGCGTCACCGACTTCAGCTGGCGCGCCGTGCACCTGACCGCCGTGATCGGCAAGGAGCTGGCGGCCAAGTACTACGCCAAGCCGCTCGAACTGGCGGTGTTCCAGGGCTGCTCCACCGGCGGGCGCATGGCCCTGATGGAGGCCCACAATTTCCCCGAGGACTACAGCGCCGTCATCGCCGGCGCCCCGGTGTTCAATCTCGGGGTGCAGACGGCGGGCCTGGTCAAGGGACGCCTGTTCACCACCGACAAGACCGGGCTGTCCGACGCCCAGGTCAAGCTGATCTCCACCGCCGTGCTCGACGCCTGCGACATGCTCGACGGGGTCAAGGACGGCCTGATCGCCGATCCGCGCGCCTGCAAGTGGGACCCGTCGGCCATCACCTGCAAGCCCGGCCAGGCGGCGTCGGACACCTGCCTGACGGTGGAACAGGCCGGCGCCCTGCGCCGCGCCTATGCCGACACCCGCGGGTCCGACGGCAAGGTGGTGGTCTATGGCCTGTCGCGGGGCGGCGAGCCGGGCTGGAGCGTGTTCGTGGCCACCAAGCCGCGGCCTGCGCCCGCGGCCGGCGCGGCGGCGGGCAATCCGCTGAACGCCTACATCTACGGCGACGCCCACTTCGACGAGAGCAAATTCAACCCGGTCACCGACACCGCCAAGGTCCGCTCCAGCCCCTTCGCCAAGGAATACGAGTCCGACGACCCGGACATCCGGCCGTTCCTGGCCCGCGGCGGCAAGCTGATCCTGTGGCACGGCCTGTCGGACCCCGGCCCCAGCCCCTACGCCACCATCGCCTATTACGAGCAGGTCAAGAAGACGACCGGCGCCGACTCCAACGTGCGCCTGTTCGTGGCCCCCGGCGTGTCGCACTGCGGCGGCGGCACCGGGGCGATGAGCTTCGACGTGCTGTCGTCGATGGACGACTGGATCGCCACCAGCAAGGCGCCCCAGGTGATCCCCGCCTCCAACCCGCAGAAGGGCTTCACCCGGCCCCTGTGCGCCTGGCCCGCCCTGCCCTTCTACAAGGGCGAAGGCGATCCCAACGCCGCGGCCAGCTTCTCGTGCCGCAGCACGGCGTCGGTCCGCTCGGCCAGCAACTAGGCGCGCCGGCGGGAAGAACATCGATAGGTCAACAATCCTGGCGGTCGTCGCTTGAATAGGCGCAACCTATGGGCGGCTCTCGGCCAGATCAGCCGCGCGCTCGCCCAGCAAGGGCTGCGACCCCTTGTCGTCCGAGGCGCCGCTGTCACAGAATTTACTTGCGGCGCCGGTTTTCAGAAGGTCTGGTCGCAGACAGTTCGGAGTCGTAACGGTCCGTCTCCTTCTCACCGCCGGGGGCTGTCGCGGTCAGGGACAGGGGCCGAATTGGGTACGGGGGAGTGATGCAGGAATTCGATCCACGTCGGCCGGCGGCGATCCGCCTCGGCCCGCCGCTGCTGGCCGCGATCGGCGGGCTGACCGCCGCGGTGGTCGGCTGGCAGGCCCTGCACAACGACGCGCCCCCCTCCGCCACCGCCCACATCGACCCCGCCGCCGTCACCGCGCTGCAGAAGCAGGCCCAGGCCCGCCTGCATCCGGTCACGCCGGCGTCCGTCAGCATGATCATCAAGGTGGCCCCGGGCGAGACGCTGGAGTCCGCCGTGCGCCGCACCGGCGTCGGCAAGGACGAGGCCCGCGCGGCCGTGGACATGCTGGCCAAGGCCTTCGACATCGCCAAGATCAGGGCCGGCATGGCGCTGGAAGCCCATATCGCCAAGCCGATCGGCCAGGAGAACCCGGCCAAGCTGGTGGGCCTGTCCATGCAGATCGGCCCCGCCACCGCGGTCAGCCTGTCGCGCGCGCTCGACGGCGCCCTGCAGCTGAACAAGCTCGAGGAGAAGGTGGTCGACAAGACCGTCGTGGCCACCGGCCACATGGAGGGATCGCTCTACGTCTCCGCCCAGAAGGCCGGGGTCTCGCCTGAGCTGACGTCCCAGGTCGCCAAGCTGTTCCAGCACAAGCTCGACTTCAGCCGCGACATCCAGCCCGGCGACCGCTTCTCGATGGTGATCGACCGCAAGGTCACCGCCTCCGGCCGCGCCGTATCGACCGGCGACCTGCTGTTCGCCGAGATCGAGGCCAAGGGCGGGACCACCAAGCTCTATCGCTTCACCCCGCCGGGATCCAAGGACGCCGAATATTTCGACGAGGCCGGCAAGAACATCCGCTCGATGCTGCTGCGCACGCCGCTCGACATCGTCCGCATCACCTCGTCCTTCGGCATGCGCGAGCACCCGATCCTGGGCTACACCCGCATGCACATGGGCATCGACTTCGGCGCCCCGCAGGGCACGCCGGTCTACGCCGCGGGCGACGGGGTGGTGGAGAAGGCCGCCTGGACGAACGGCTATGGCCGCTGGCTGCAGATCAAGCATCAGAACGGCATGGAGACCGGCTACGGCCACCTGTCGCGCTGGGCGGTCAAGCAGGGCCAGCACGTGCATCAGGGCCAGGTGGTGGCCTATGTCGGCTCGACCGGCCTGTCGACCGGCCCGCACCTGCACTACGAGATCATGGTCGGCGGCAAGAAGGTGAACCCGTCGAAGTTCAAGGCGCCCCCGAGCGTGGCCCTGGCCGGCAAGGAGCTAGCCGCCTTCAAGGCCGAGAAGACCCGCATCGACGCCATGGTCAGCCCGCCGAAGGTGGCGGCCAACGGCGCCGTCCCGCCGGGCGCCTAGGCGATCCGTTGCTTGCGGGCCACCTGGCCCATCCACCACACCAGCGCGGCGCCCGCCAGCATCGGCAGGGCCATGACATAGAAGGCGATGCTGGGCGGCGTGCCGCCGTCCAGCGCCCGCCCGAGCAGCAAGGGCGAGAGGATGCCGCCGATGCGGCCTACCCCCAGCGCCCAGCCCACGCCGGTCGAGCGCACGGGCGCCGGATAGAACACCGCCGCCAGGGCGATCACGCTCTTCTGCCCGCCCGAGATGCAGCAGCCCGACAGGAAGTTCACCGCCATCAGCACCATGAAGCCCGCATGCAGTCCCGCGCCGGTGGCGGCCAGGAACACCGCGCCCAGGACGTAGATCGCCGCCACCGTGCCATAGGCACCCAGGCGGTCCATGCAGGGGCCGGTGATGAAGGCCGCCACGATGCCGCCCACGGTGGTCAGGGTGGTGGCCGCCACCACCACGCTCGGCGGGTATTTCAGGCCGGCGAGGATGGTGGGGAGCCAGCTCTGCAGGGCGTAGAACTCGCCGAGGTTGACCACGAACACCATCCACAGCAGCAGGGTGCCGAGCCCCATGCCCCCCACGAACAGCGCCGTCAGGCTGCTGCGGCCGCCCACCGCCTGCTCCAGGCCGAACGGCGCGGCCGGCGCCTCGGGCAGGGATGGGTCCATCTTGCGGAACAGCGCCTGGATGCGCCTCGGCTCGGCCCCCTGACGGATCAGGAACGCCAGGGACTCCGGCAGGCCCAGCACCAGCGCCGGGATCAGCAGCAGGGGCGCGAGCGCGCCGGCCAGGAACAGCGAGCGCCAGCCATGCGAGCCGAGCAAGGCGCCGGCCGCCAGGCCCGCCACCACGAAGCCCAGCGAGAAGCCGCAATAGATCACCAGCACGAAGGTGGCCCGCAGGCGCCTGGGGCTGTACTCGCCGGTCAGGGCCACCGCGCTCGGCGCCGCCGCCCCGAGCCCGAGCCCGGTGACCAGCCGCAGGGTCATCAGCTGGTTCACATTGCCCGCCCAGGCGCTGGCCAGAGTGGCCAGGGCGAAGACGGCGGTGGCGGCGATGATGGTCGGCCGGTGGCCGAAGCGGTCGGACAGGGGCGAAAGCACCAGATAGCCGATCATCAGCCCGACCAGGGCCGAGGAGAAGATCGGCCCGAGCGCGGCCCTGCCCAGATGCCACTCCTTGGCGATGGCCGGCGCCGCATAGCTGATCGCCTGGGTATTGAAGCCGTCCAGGAACATGACCAGGGCGCACAGCCCGATCACGCCCCACTGGAAGCCGCTGATGCGCCGCTCGTCGACGAAGGCGGGCAGGCTCAAGGTCACGGGGGCGCCCCTCATGGCTCCGCCGAGTCCACGAACGGGTCGGCATGGATCCTGGCCGGGTCGATCCCCGCGGCCAGGAAGGCGGCGCGCGCGGCGTCGGTCATGGGCGGCGAGCCGCAGACATAGGCGTCGAAATCCCCCAGGTCGGGATGGTCCCCGAGAACGGCATCCTGCACATGGCCGGTGCGTCCGGTCCACTCCGCTTGGGGCCGCGAGACGACCGGCGTGAAGGTCAGCCAGGAATGGCGCTCGGCCAGGGCGCCGAAGCGGTCCGCCGCATAGTGGTCCGCCGGCGCGCGCGCGCCCCAGTAGAGCCAGACCGGCCGGCGCGAGCCCCGGTCGGCCAGGTCCCGGATCACGGCCTGGGCCGGCGCGGCGCCCGTGCCGGTGACCGCCAGGATCAGCGGCCGCTCGCCCTCGGGGTCCGGCGTCCACCGGCCGAACGCCAGCTCCACCTGCAGCCGATCGCCGGGCTGGAGCGTCTCCGCCATCGCCGAGAACACGCCGCCGGGGATCAGCCGCACGTGCAGTTCGGCGCCGTCGTTGGTCCTGGGCGCATTGGCCAGGGAGTAGTTGCGCGTCCCGCCGCTCTCCAACAGCACGTGCAGGTACTGGCCGGCGCGGAAACGGGCCCGCACGCCGTTGGGGAAGCGCAGCCTCAGGATGCGCACGTCCGCGCAGGGCGCGTGCACCGCATGCACCCGCGCGCTCAGCACCCGCCGCTGTGGGACCTCGGCGCGCGCCAGGCCCCCGGACGCGATGATCAGGTCCGACCGCGGCCAGGCCTGGCAGAAGCGTACGCCCTCCGCAGGGCCCGCCAACGCCCCCTGCCCGCGGGCTTCGACCCGGCCCTCGACCAGGGTCCCCTCGCAGGTCGAGCAGGCGCCCTTGCGGCACGAATAAGGCAGTGACCAGCCGGCCGCCTCGGCCGCCTCCAGCACCGTCTGGCCCTCGGCACAGGGGAACGCTGCTTCCTGGCCCGGCGCCGACACGATGAACACGCGGGCCTCGTTCACAGAGGCAGCGCGAGGAGGGTGTCGATCCGCGAGGAGTCGCAGACCACGATGCGTTGGGCGAGCAGGATGCCCTGCCCCTCGCGCCGCCAGCGGTCCAGGTAGCGGCCGCTGGCGAACACGTCGGTCGCGCCGTCGCGGACGATGCGCAGGGCCACGAACGGCGTCTCGCACTCCGCCTTCCTATCGCCCTGCGCACCGATCAGCGGCAGGCCGAGCAAATGACGATAGCGCTGGCGCTCATAGATGTTGGCGTGGAGCAGGGCCGAGACGCGGTCCTGCAGCATCCGCCGGTTGTCGGCCCAGATCAGCCCGGCCTCCAGGCCCCGCCGATGGTTGTCGGCGGTGGTGATCTTGTAGAAGCAGTCCTCGGTGAAGAAGTCGGGCCAGGCCTCCAGCGGCCCGTCGTCGAGGCAGCGGGCGTAGAGGGCCTGCGCCTTCAGGATCTCGGGAAGCCAGTCCATCTCCGCCTTGGCCGTCTCCACCTCGGCCATCAGAGGGCCATCGCCTGGCGATAGGCCTTCCAGAAGCCGCGGATCGAGGCCTCGGTGACGCGGCTCTCGCTCGACGCCGCCTCGCCGCCGCCCATCTCCAGCACCGCCTGCTCGCCCGCCGCCCCGGCCGTGCCGCGCTGGACGAAACCGCCGACGCAGCCGTCCTCCATCGAGATGTAGCCGGCCGAGCCGACCAGGTTGGCCTGCTTCAGGCGGTTGCGGCGCTGCTCGGGCGTATCGTCGGCGAAGCCCAGCAGGGTCCAGTTCAGCTCGGTCGACTGCACGCCCTTGGGCAGCACCTGGCGCACCGCCACCGCGTTCTGGATCTGCTGCAGCACGAAGGTGGGGAACACCGTCAGGATCTGCAGGGTGGTGTCGTCGCCGACCTCGCTGTGGCCCTCCAGCAGGGACGGGTCGGCCAGGGCGTAATCGCTGGCCGCGCGCAGCTTCTGGTCGGCATAGGAGGCGTTGCCGGTCTTGGCCCGGTCGATGGCCGAGTAGCTGACGTGGTGGCCGCCGTCGTCGCTGACGATCACCGCCCCCTTCTGCGACAGGCGGTTCAGCTCGAAGGTGGTGAAGAACAGGTGGAGGATCGAGGCGTGGTAGCTGTCCTTCACGTTCTCGACGTAGAGCTTCCAGTTGTTGGGCAGCATCTGGGTGAAGCGGCCGAGCACCACCGGGGTGCGCCCCGCCAGCACCCGCTCGATGCGCGACATGATCTGCGGGCCCAGATAATCTTCGATATCAGGGACTTCTTCCGAGAAGCTGCCAAACATCAGGCCGTAGACCTCGGCCACGCGCAGGCGGCGCGGGCCATGCTCCGCCATGCAGAACGACGGGCCCATGCCGCCCTTGCCCTGGACGCCGTCCTTGAAGGCCACGCCGGTCAGCTCGCCGTGCAGGTCGTAGCTCCAGCCGTGGTAGACGCAGGTGAAGGCCTTGGCCGAGCCGCGGTCGTCCAGCGCCAGCAGCGAACCGCGGTGGGCGCAGCGGTTCTCGAAGGCGTAGAGCTCGCCCGCCTGATCGCGCACGGCGATCACCGGCGTCGAGCCCACATGGGTGGCCACATAGTCGCCGGGCGCCTTCAGCTCCTCGGCCAGGCACAGGTAGCTCCAGTACGGGCCATGGAACAGCCGCGCCTGCTCGCGGGCGTAGAGCGCCTCGCTCTGGAACGCCCAATAGGGCACCCGCGTGAGGCCGGCCGGCCAATCGGGCAGCGCGCCCTGCTCCGCCTCATCCCGCATCCCTGGCTGGAACTCCGTCCGCATTCAGCCTTCCCGCCCATGCCGGCGCAGCAGCTCGGCCAGGTCCTGATGGCCCATCGCCTCGGCCCGGTCCAGCGGCGTGTCGCCGTTCTTGTCCCGCGCGGCGACATCGGCGCCGGCGGCCAGCAGCAGCTCGGCCGCCGGCCTGTGGCCATGCTCGGCCGCGAAGTGCAGCGGCGTCCGGCGATAGAGGTAGTCGCGGGTCCCGATGAGCGACGGATCTTCCTTCAGCAGCACCTGCAGCCGCCCGAGGTAGGCGAACTCCGCCGCACGGTGCAGGGTGATGGCCAGGGCCGCCTTGTCGCGGCCGCCGTGGCTCTCCAGCAGGTCGGCGATGTCGCCATGCCCCGCCTGCCTGGCCGCGTGCCAGGGCGTGAGAGCCTCGTGGCTGCCGCCGGAGCGCGCGTTGGCCAGGCCGCCGCGGGCCAGCAGCAGCCGGACCATGCCCAGATGGCCCCGCTCGGCCGCCTCGTGCAGCGGCGTGCCGATGAACTCGCCGCGCAGGTTGGGATCGGCGCCCTTGTCCAGCAGCACGGCCGCCGCCGCCTCGTGCCCGCCACGGGCCGCCAGGTGCAGGGGCGAATGTCCCTCCTCGTTCACCAGGTTGGGGTCCGCCCCCCGCGCCAGCAGCACCGCCGCCGCCTCGCTTCGCCCATGCGCCGCCGCGCCGTGCAGGGCCGTCCCGCCGCCATAGTCGCGGGCGTCCACCGCGGCGGAGCGCGCCAGCAGCGCCTCGGCCACGTCCGCATGGCCGGCCATGGCGGCCCGGTGCAGGGGCGTGAGCCTGTAATCCTCCCGGCTGCCGACCAGGTAGGGGTCGTCCTTGAGCAGGCTCAGGGCCATCGCCAAATCGCCGTCTTCGGCGGCCTTGTGCAGGATCCGTGTCGCGTCCATCGGGTGTTGTTGTTCTGCCTGACGACGCCGAGCTTAGGGTTCGCCGCCCCGCACGCGCAACCCGGGCCTCACGCCGCGAACCGGGCGCCGTCGCCCAGAAAGGCCGCGCGGAGCGGCGGACGCACGCCAACAACCGTTCGTGACTTCCGCAGCGGCAGGCGAGTTCCTAGATTTGGATTCGTCGTCAACGCATTGAAAGGAGGTGATCCAGTGTCTCATAGTTTCATCCGCGAGGGAGAAACCCTGGACTGGACCTCCGCAAGTGAGGTCCGAGCCTGAGCCTCTGGTGAGGCTGGGGTTTTGGACCCTTCGCGGTCCTGACTATGGAAAGGCCGCCTCCGACAACGGGGCGGCCTTTCGCATTTCCTTGACCAGTGCGCCGCTTGGCGGATTGGCTTGGCCTCGTGGGCTTCGGTCCGACGCCTGACCGCCGCAACGTCTCCCAAGGGTCGCGTGCGTTCGGGCGCGACGGCCGAGAGGGGCGGAAACAGGATCTTGGGCCTTGCGCATTCCAGACCTTGACGCGACCTACTCGTACCGCAAAGCGTTCGCCGGCTTGCTGCGGGCGACGATGAAAGACTGCCAGGAGACGGTGGCCCAAGCGATCAACACCGCCGCCATGGCCGCCAGCACGAACGTCCACGGCGACAGGGAGACGTGATAGGCGAAGCCATGTAACCACCAGTCCAGGGCCAGGAAGCCGGCGGGAATGGCGATGGCGGTGGCGATCAATACCGGGATGGTGAACTGCCAGAGGAGCAGTAGCACGACCTGCCCCGTGGCCGCCCCCATGGCTTTGCGCACGCCGATCTCCTTGGTGCGCCGCTCGGTGGTGTAGGCCGACAGGGCGAACAGGCCTAGGCAGGCGATCAGCACCGCTAGGCCGGCGCAGATGCCGATGGTCGCGCCCTGGATGATCAGGTCCAGATAGAGGTTGGCCTGAAACTGCGACATGAAGGTTTCCTGGATCGGCCGCGCATGACCGGTCCGCCGCCACGCCTGGTCGATGGCCCGGATCGTGCCAGGGATGTCCTGGCCAGTCAGCTTGATCGACATCACCGACGATCGCCGGGGTGAGACGTAGTAGACGAAAGGATCGGTGGCGCTGCGGACGGTCTTGGGCATGTCCGGCACCACCCCGACGATCTGCGAAGTCCTGAAGAGCCAGTGCCCCGGCGTCCCGGAGTTGGCCCAGTTCAGGGAGCGGCCGACGGCGGCCTTCGGGTCCGCGTAGCCCAGCCGGCGGGCGACCGCTTCATTCACGATCAAGGTCGGATGGCTGGCGGGTTTCGGGTGAGCGAGCACGCCGTCTTCGCCATGGTCCGCAGAGAAGAGGCGACCGGCCAGGGGCTTCAGCCCATAGAGCTGAAGGAAGCCGAAGTCGGGAGAAGGTCCCGTCCTCGCGCTTGGATTTGTCGAAGACCGGGATGTGCGGCGCGATGCCCTGTTGGTGGACCAGCCACTCCAGCATCTCGGCCGTGCCGTAGGCCGTGTCGGCGGCGAGCCGGTCGGGATGAAGACCG
>DASYBX010000038.1:0-5920 GCA_036500495.1 Caulobacteraceae bacterium | reverse complement strand
GATTTCGTTGAAAAAGGCCGAGTTTGGCGACGCGGCGGGATCAAGCCTAACAGGCGCGCCGGCCTCTCAGGCCATCGCGGGTGTGGTTGGCGGGATCAGCTTGGCGAGTTTGCGGAGGTTCTGGGCGGTGGCGGCGAGGAGGAACTCGTCTCGGGCGCCGCAGGGGCCGCGTAATCGCAATCGATCCAGTTTGAGGATGCGTTTGAGGTGGGCGAAGAGCATCTCCACCTTCTTTCGTTGCCGCCGGGAGGTGACGTAGGCGTCGGTTTTGGCGATGTCGCGGGCGACGTCCCTGGCGCCTTCGTAGATCGAGCGGGTCACCTTGCGTGCCGGCGTATTCGGACAGCAGCGGCTCTTGAGCGTGCAGGCGTCACAGTCGGCCTTGCTGGCCCGATAGCGATGGGTGTCGTCAGGCGGCGGGTCGGTCCTTGGCGTGGAGAAGGCGCGGCGGTAGCGCTTCAACGCCTTTCCGCCAGGGCAGCGGTAGAGGTCCTCGGCATGATCGTAGGCGAAGTCGCTGCGCGAGAAGGTCCCGTCTTCGCGCTCGGATTTGTCGATCACCGGGATATGCGGCGCGATGCCCTGCTCATGCACCAGCCACTGCAGCATCTCGGCTGACCCGTAGGCCGTGTCGGCGGCCAGCCGATCCGGACACAGATCGTGACGCTCGCGCACCCGCTCGATCATGGTTCTGGCCGCGGTGACCTCCGCCTGCCGCACGGCGGTGGACGCCTCGACGTCGACGATGACGGCATGATCCAGGTCGATCAGGTAGTTGGTACAGTAGGCGAAGAAGGCCAGGCCCTTGTTGGCCCCGGTCCATCGGGACGCCGGGTCGGCGGGCGAAATGAACTTGGGCGTGACCGGCGTGGCCCCGCCGAACGCGGCGTCGTCCAGCACCGCCAAGTACTCGTCGATGGCCCGGCTGGCGGCGGCCGCCGGCAGACCTTCCCCGCCCGGCACGCATCTCTGACGGTTGGCGTCGGCCTTGATCAGGCTGGCGTCCACCGCGAAGCCCTCGCCGCCGACCAGGCCCTCGGCCATGCACCGCCGCACCACGCTCTCAAACAACTGGCGCAGCAGATCGCTCTCACGGAAACGGCCATGCCGGTTCTTGGAAAAGGTGGAGTGGTCCGGCACATCGCCGTCCAGGCCAAGGCGGCAGAACCAGCGGTAGGCCAGGTTGAGGTGGACCTCCTCGCACAGCCGTCGCTCCGAGCGGATGCCGAAGCCGTAGCCCACCAGCAGCATCCGGATCAGCAGCTCGGGATCGATCGAAGGGCGGCCGATGGCGCTGTAGAACGGCTTCAGGTGCTCGCGCAGCCCGTCCAGATCAACGAACCGGTCGATGGCCCGTAGCAGATGATCGGCTGGGACATGCCGCTCCAGGGAGAACTCGTAGAACAGCGCGCCCTGACTAACCTGCCGCTCGCCCATCATGACCGCATCTCCCGTCACCAACAGGAGTGAATCAGGCCCGAGTCACGGCTTCAACCGGCCTTTTTCAACAAAATCCACCCACAGCGGACATCGGAAACCTTTGCCGCGTTGATCGTGGAACTGCTGGGTCACGGCTCTCCGCGCCTGAGGGCGCTCCGGCCGGGATGACGGAAATTGGGGAAACGGCGTGATTGACGCCTCGTCGGAGTCATGCCAATTTTTTGGCATGTCTGGCGCCCCGTCCTCCAAGACCCCGAAAAACGGCAAGGCCAAGGCCGGCGGCTTCAGCCGGCGCGAGCGGCAGATCATGGACGCGCTGTACGCCCTGGAGCGGGCGTCGGCCGCACAGATCCACGAGGCCATGGCCGAGCCGCCGAGCTACACGGCGGTGCGCACCCTCCTGACCATCCTGGAGAAGAAGGGCCACGTGCGTCACGAGAGCGACGGCGTGCGCTACGTCTACATTCCGGTGGCGGCGCGCGAGGACGCGGGCAAGAGCGCCATCCAGACCTTGAAGAAGACCTTCTTCGACGGCTCGGCCGAGCGGCTGGTGGCCGCCCTGCTGACGGAAGAGGCCATCGCCCCGGACGAGCTCGACCGCCTGGCCCAATTGATCGAGAAGGCGCGGAAGGAAGGACGATGAGCGACCTCCAGCCCCTGCAGGCCGCGCTGGCGGCGGCCGAGGCTGCGGCCGCTTCGGTGATCCTGCCGGCTGTGGCCTGGCTGCTGGCCAAGGCTTGGCGCCGCAGCGCCGCCGCACGGCGGCTGGTGTGGGTCACCCTCTTCGCCATGCTCCTGGCCCTGCCGATCCTGGCCCTGCTCGCGCCGAGCCTGGCGGTGATCGCCCTGCCTGCCGCGCCGGCGCCGATGGCGGCCGATCTTCCAGCCGCGCCGGTCGCGGCCGACCAAGCCGCCTCGGGCGGATTCAGTGCGTGGTCGCTGTTCCCGATCGCCGCCGCCGTCTGGCTTGCGGGCCTCGCCAAGCTCGCCGTCGAACACCTGGTCGGGCTGGTGCGGCTGGAGCTGATGCGCCGCCGGGCCGTGGCCTGGTCCCTGCCCGTCCCCGTACCGGTGGGCCGCTGCGCCCTGCTGGTCTCCGAGGACTGCCCGGGTCCGATGACATGGGGCGTGCTGCGTCCGGTGATCATGCTGCCGGACGAAGCGCTCGACTGGACTGCAGATCGGCTGACGGCCGTGCTGCGCCACGAGATGGCCCATGTGCGCCGCCGCGACGGCCTGGCCCAGGCCCTGGCCCTGGTCGCCTGCGCCCTCTACTGGCCCAATCCCCTGGTCTGGCGCGCCGCGCGGGCCCTGCGCCGCGAGGCCGAGCTGGCCGCCGACGACGCGGTGATCGCTTCGGGCGTGCGCCCCAGCGACTACGCCGGCCAACTGCTGGAACTGGCGTCCGAATGGCGCGAGCGGCGCCTGACGCCCACCGGCCTGGCCATGGCCGCCCCGCCGGCCTTGAGCCAGCGCGTGCAGTCGATCCTTTCCACCGACGCCATTCGCACCGGAGCCACCCCGATGGACACCTTCAAGCTGCTGCTCCTCGGCGGCGTCGCCACCGCCGCCCTCACGCTTGCCCGCCCCAGCGTCGCCGAGATTCCGGCGCCGCCCGCGCCCCCGAAAGCCGGGCCAGCCACGCCCGCGACACCGGTTGCGCCGGCGGCGTCTCCGATCAGCGCGTCTGCGCCCGGCCACGCCGCCCGGGGGGCCCAGGGGCCTGCCGACCCGGCCGTGGCCGCCGGCGCCTCACAGGTTGCGTTCGCCGAGCAGGATGTTCCGGCTGTCCCTGCCCCGCCCGTCGTCGAGGCCCAGCCGGCGCCGCCGGTCCCACCGGCCCCGCCCACGCCCCGGTCGCTTGGGGTCCGCGACGACCACGCCATGACGCCCGAACAGAAGGCCGAGCTCGACCGTCAGCTGGCGCAGATCGGCCCGACCGTCGACAAGGCCATCGCCGACGCGCACATCCAGGAAACCGTGCAGCGCGCCCTGGCCGCCCAGGACGCCAAGACGCGCGAACAGGTCGCCCGACAGCTCGCCGACCTCGGGCCCCGGATCCAGAAGGCGATCGCCGACGCCCATATCCACGAGCTGGTCGCCCAACGCATCGCCGAGATCCAGCCCCAGATCGATGCGGCCGTGGCGCAGGCGCGCGACGCCGGCCAGCGGGCCGCGGAGCAGTCGGCCCGGGCCGAACAGTTGGCCCAGCGCACGCAGGAGCGGGCCGCGCGCGCCGCCGAACGGGCTCGGCAGGCCGCGGAACGCGCCCGCGACCGCGACGAAGCCGACAAGGCGCCGCCGAACGACTAGAGCGATCGAAGGAAGGGGACACGCACGCCCATGACGCGCCTGTCCCCGCTTCGGTTCTAGACGTGGATCGCCCGGCCGTAGGCGGCCAGGGTGGCTTCGTGCATCGCTTCCGACATGGTCGGGTGCGGGAAGCAGGTGGCCATCAGCTCGGCCTCGGTGGCCTCCATGGTCATGGCGATGGTGAAGCCCTGGATCATCTCCGTGACTTCCGCGCCGATCATGTGGGCGCCGAGCAGTTGCCCGGTCTTGGCGTCGAACACCGTCTTGACGAAGCCGTCGGTCTCGCCCGAGGCGATGTTCTTGCCGTGGTTCTTGAACGGATAGGTCCCGGCCTTGACCTCGTAGCCAGCCGCCTTGGCCGCCGCTTCCGTGAGACCAACCGACGCCACCTGCGGGGTGGAGTAGGTGCACCCCGGCACCGGCGAGTGCAGGTTGGACGGCTTCAGGCCCGCGATGTGCTCCACGGTGTGGATGCCCTCGTGGCTGGCCTTGTGCGCCAGCCAGGGCGGGCCGGCCACGTCGCCGATGGCATACAGACCGGGAACGCCCGTGCCGCCGTGGCCGTCGGTGACGATGTGGGTCTTCTCGATCTTCACGCCCAGGGCTTCCAGGCCCATGTCCTCGACATTGCCGACGATGCCGATGGCGACGATGGCCACGTCGCCCTTCAGCTGCTCGGCCTTGCCGCCGGCTTCCAGGTCGATGGTGACGCCCGCGGCGCTCTTGGCGAGCTTCTTGACGGAAGCGCCCACGCGGAACTTCAGGCCGCGGCGTTCGAACACCTTCTGGGCGGCGGCCGAGACGTCGGCGTCCTCCACCGGCAGGATGCGGTCGAGCGCCTCGACCACGGTGACTTCCGAGCCCAGGGCGCGGAAGAAGCTGGCGAATTCGATGCCGATGGCGCCCGAGCCGATCACGATCAGCGACTTGGGGGCGGACTTGGGAACCAGGGCCTCGCGATAGGTCCACACCTTGTCGCCGTCCGGCTCCATGCCGATCGCCGGGATGGTGCGGGCGCGGGCGCCGGTGGCCAGGATCACGTGCTTGGCCTGGACCGTGCGGCTGCCGCCGGCCTTGAGCGCCACGGTCACCTTGGGCGCGGGCGAGCCCTTCTCCAGCTTCGCCGTGCCTTCGATGACCTCGATCTTGTTCTTCTTCATCAGGAAGGCGACGCCGCCGTTCAGCGTCTTGGAGACGCCCCGCGACCGCTGGATGATCTTGTCGAAGTCGAAGCTCTTGCCCTCGACCTTGAGGCCGTAGCTCTCCAGGTGGCCGAGCTGCTCGTAGATCTCGCCGGACTTGAGCAGGGCCTTGGTGGGGATGCAGCCCCAGTTCAGGCAGATGCCGCCGAGCAGTTCGCGCTCGACCACGGCGGTCTTGAGGCCCAGTTGGGCGGCGCGGATCGCGGCCACGTAGCCGCCGGGGCCGCCGCCGATGACGATGACGTCGAAGTCCATGTTTGCTTGTCCTCCAGGACCATCCCGATATGGGATTTTCCTCAAAGAATTAAAGGGCGTAGACTAGGGGGCTCAGGTTGGTTCGAGCCCTAGGCCAGCATGGTCAGGGGGTCTTCGATCAGCGGCTTGAACGCCTGGAGCCACCTGGCCCCGATGGCGCCGTCCACCACCCGGTGATCGCAGGTCAGGGTCACGGTCATCACCGTGGCGGCGACGATCTGGTCGCCCCTCACCACCGCCCGCTTCTCGCCGGCGCCCACCGAGAGGATGGCGCCCTGGGGCTCGTTGATGATCGAGGCGAAGCTCCTGATGCCGAACATGCCGAGGTTGGACACCGAGAAGGTGCCGCCCTGGAATTCCTCGGGCTTCAGCTTGCCGGCGCGGGCGCGGCCCGCCAGGTCCTTGGCTTCGTTGGAGATCTGGGCCAGGCCCTTGGTCTCGGCGGCGCGGATGATCGGGGTGATCAGGCCGCCGTCGATGGCCACCGCCATGGCGATGTCGGCATGCTTGTGCAGGGCGATGCCTTCCGGCGTGAAGCTGGCGTTGGCCTCGGGCACCTTCTTCAGGGCGATGGCGGCGGCGCGGATGACGATGTCGTTGACCGAGATGCGCACGTCGTTGCCCAGCAGGCCGTTGATCCGCTGGCGCGCCTCCAACAGACGGTCGATCTCCAGATCGATGGTCAGGGGGAAGTGCGGGATGTCGCGGAA
>DASYBX010000037.1:0-15966 GCA_036500495.1 Caulobacteraceae bacterium | reverse complement strand
TTGCCGTGCATCGGGTCGATGGCCCACACCACGTTCCTGCCCTCGCGCTTGGTGGCGCGCATCAGGGCGGGCAGACGGGCCTCGACCTTGTCGGCGCCGAAGCGGCCGTAGAGGGTCAGGCGGCCGGACTCGTTGTCGGGGTTCAGCGCGTCGATCAGGGTCAGCAGCTCGTCGGGCTCCAGGGTCGGGCCGACCTTGAGGCCGATCGGATTCTTGATGCCCTTCATGAACTCCACGTGGGCGTGGTCGAGCTGGCGGGTGCGCTCGCCGATCCACAGCAGGTGGGCCGAGGTGTCGTACCAGTCGCCCGAGGTGGAATCGACGCGGGTCATCGCCTCCTCGTAGCCCAGAAGCAGGGCCTCGTGGCTGGTGAAGAACTCCACCTGGTGCAGACCCGGGTAGGTGTTGGGGTTGACGCCGATGGCCTTCATGAAGGCCAGGGTCTCGGAGATCTTGTCGGCCAGGGCCTCGTAGGCCAAGCCCTGCGGATTCTGTTCGACGAAGCCCAGCGTCCACTTGTGGATGTTGTTGAGGTCGGCGTAGCCGCCGGTGGCGAAGGCGCGCAGCAGGTTCAGCGTCGCCGCCGACTGGGTGTAGGCGCGCAGCAGCCGCTCCGGATCGGGGATCCGCTCCTCGGGCGTGAAGCCCATGCCGTTGATGTTGTCGCCGCGGTAGGACGGCAGGGTGACGTCGCCCTGGGTCTCGATCGGCGAGGAGCGCGGCTTGCCGAACTGGCCCGCCATGCGCCCGACCTTCACCACCGGCTTGCCCCCGGCGAAGGTGAGGATCACCGCCATCTGCAAGATCAGGCGGAAGGTGTCGCGGATGTTGTTGGCCGAGAATTCCTTGAAGCTCTCGGCGCAGTCGCCACCCTGCAGCAGGAAGGCCTTGCCCTCGGCCACCTGGCCCAGCAGTTCCTTCAGCCGGCGCGCCTCACCCGCGAACACCAGCGGCGGCATCCCGCGCAGGGTGTCTTCCACGCGCTCCAGCGCGCCCTGATCCGGATAGTCGGTCGGGATGTGCTTGGCGGGCTTGCCCCTCCAGGAAGAGGGCGTCCAGCGGTCGGCGGTCATTTCGGTACCAGGGTCAAAAAAGAGGGGGCGGTGTAGCTCAATTCCAAAAGGGCGTCATCCTCGGGCTTACCCGAGGATGACGGACGGTGTCGTGGCGCCTCACGCCACGCTCAGCTGAAGCTCCGGCCGCTTCTCCCTGAGCGTCACCAGTTCCTCGGCCATGGTCGGGTGCAGGGCGCAGGTGTTGTCCCACTGGGCCTTGGTGACGCCCATCTTCACGGCGACGGCGGCCATCTGGATCATCTCCGGGGCCTCGGGTCCGACGATGTGGCAGCCGAGGATGACGTCGGTCTCGCAGCACACCACCAGTTTCATCAGCACCCGCTCCTGGCCGCCGTAGAACACCTCCTTCATCGGCCGGAATTTGGTGAGGTAGATGTCGATCTTGCGCCCGGCGCGGCGGGCCTCGGTCTCGGTCATGCCGACACAGCCGATCGGCGGCTGGGAGAACACGGCGGTGGGCACCATCTCGTGGTCGAAGGCGGTCGGGGTCTTGCCGAACACGGTGGCGGCGAAGGCGGCCGCCTCGCGGATCGCCACGGGGGTCAGGTTGATGCGGTCGGTGACGTCGCCCACGGCGTAGATGTTGGGGACGCTGGTGCGTGAATACTGGTCGACCTCGACGGCCCCCTTGGCGTTGAGCTTGACCCCGGCGTTCTCGAGCCCCAGGCCGCCCACATAGGGCGTGCGGCCGGTGGCGAACATCACCACGTCGGTCGTGCACGTGATGCCGTTCGACAGGTGGTTGACCAAGCCGCCCTCGGTCTTCTCGATCTTCTCGTGCTGGGTGCCCACCATCAAGCGGATGCCGCGCTTCTCGATCTCCTCCGACACATGCGCGCGCACGTCCTCGTCGAAGCCGCGCAGGATGTTGGGCCCGCGGTAGACCAGGGTGGTGTCGACGCCCAGGCCGTTGAAGATGCCGGCGAACTCCACGGCGATGTAGCCGCCGCCGGCGACCAGGATGCTCTTGGGCAGCTCTTCCAGGTGGAAGGCTTCGTTGGAGGTGATCACGTGCTCGACCCCGGGCACCTCCTCGGCGCTCGGCACCGACACCCAGCCGCCCGTGGCGATCAGGATGGTGTCGGCGGTGACGGTGCGGTTCTTGCCGACCAGTTCGATGGTGTGGGCGCCCGTCAGGCGCGCCTTGGCGTGGATCAGCTCGGCGCCGGCGCGGGCCAGGTTGGAGGCGTAGATGCCCGACAGGCGGCCGATCTCCACGTCCTTGGCGGCAAGGAATTTCTTCCAGTCGAAGGCGCTCTCGCACTTCGACCAGCCATAGCCCTCGGCCTCGCCGAACATGTGCGAGAACTCCGAGGCGAAGACCATGAACTTCTTGGGCACGCAGCCGCGGATCACGCAGGTGCCGCCGACCCGGTCCTCCTCGGCGACGCCGACCCGCGCGCCGGTCATGGCCGCCAGCCGCGCCGCCCTCACCCCGCCCGAGCCCGCGCCGATCACGAAGAGATCATAGTCGTACTCGGCCATCGGGCATTCCTCTCTGCGCTACCGGCTATCGCCTACTTGAGCGCGGCTCTTTGCGCCATCGGCTATCGCCTGTTCGAGCGCGGGACGGGTCCAGCGCTGCCGTGGGCGATCAGATGGGGTGGCGGCCCTCCATAGTCAAAGAGCTGTGTTTCGCCCACAGAACCATCCCCAGGCGCATGGCCAAGCTGCCCGATTTTGGCCTTCCTTCGCCGGAACAAGAGGGCGGCGGACATCTCCAGCATCGCGATTCGGACCGGGACGATCCCTCGTTCTGGTGACGGGAATCCTTTGTCCGGAAATCCCTGCTCGAGGGTCCGCCGAGTTTCGGGGAGTGGTCGCATGGCGGTGGATCGGGTCGAACGGCAAAGGAGGCGCGACAGCGCCGCCGACATCTTCGACCTGCCGACCGTGCGCCTGCGGGGGCGCAACGTGCTGGCCCTGGTGCTGGCCCCCGAATTTCCGATGAGCGACTGGTTCACCGCCTTCGACCGGCAGCTGAACGCCGCGCCCGGATTCTTCGCCGACCGCCCGATCGTGGCGGACCTGCGCCCGGCCCTCAGCCAGGGCGGCCAGCAGGCCATCGGCCTGGTGCTCGACACCCTGGCTCTGCGCGACCTCAAGCTGATCGGGGTCGAGGGCGTCGAGGCCCGGCAGCTGGCCGGCACGCCGTGGGAGCGGTTGGCCACCCGCCTGCACGGGCGCGACACCGCCGTCGAGACGCCCGAGGCGGATCCCGACGCCCCGTCCTCCACCGAGGCCGACCCCGAAGCCGAGCCGGCCGCCGCCGGCCAGACCTCGCTGCTGATCGACCGTCCGGTGCGCTCTGGCCAGTCGGTGGTGTTCGCCGAGGGCGACGTGACGGTGGTGGGCTCGGTGAGCTCGGGCGCCGAGGTGCTGGCAGGCGGCTCGATCCACATCTATGGCGCCCTGCGCGGTCGGGCCATCGCGGGCCTGCGGGCCGGCGCGAGCGCGCGCATCTTCTGCCGCAAGCTGGAGGCGGAGCTGGTCGGCGTCGACCAGCTCTACCGCACCGCCGAGAACTGGGGCGCGGGCCTGCATGGCCGCGCGGTCCAGGTGATGTGCGACCGCGGGTCGCTCCGGCTTTCGGCCTTCGACTAACAGACCATTCGGACAAAAGGGACTTGGCATGTCGAAAGTGATGGTGGTGACGTCGGGCAAGGGAGGCGTGGGCAAGACCACCTCGTCCGCGTCCCTGGGCGCGGCCCTGGCCCAGCGGGGGCAGTCCGTGGTGCTGGTCGATTTCGACGTCGGCCTGCGCAACCTCGACCTGATCATGGGGGCCGAGCGGCGGGTGGTGTTCGACCTGGTCAATGTGATCCAGGGCGACGCCAAGCTGCCCCAGGCCCTGATCCGCGACAAGCGGCTGGAGACCCTGAGCCTGCTGCCCGCCTCGCAGACCCGCGACAAGGATGCCCTGACCGAAGAGGGGGTGGGCCGGGTGATCGACGAGCTGAAGGAGCGGTTCGACTGGATCATCTGCGACAGCCCCGCCGGTATCGAGAAGGGCGCCACCCTGGCCATGCGCTACGCCGACGTGGCCGTGGTGGTGACCAACCCCGAGGTGTCGTCGGTGCGCGACAGCGACCGCATCATCGGCATGCTCGACTCCAAGACCCGCCGCGCGGAATCCGGCGAGCGGATCGACAAGCACCTGTTGCTCACCCGCTACGACCCGGCCCGGGCCGCCCGCGGCGAGATGATGAAGGTGGAGGACGTGCTGGAGATCCTGGCCGTGCCCCTGCTGGGCATCGTGGTCGAGAGCCCCGACGTGCTGACCGCCTCGAACATGGGCGCGCCGGTGACCCTGCACAATCCCGCCTCCCCCGCCGCCCAGGCCTATGTCGACGCCGCCCGCCGGCTGCTGGGCGAGGACGTGCCGTTCGCCCAGCCCGCGGCGCGCCAACAGGGCCTGTTCAGCCGGCTGTTCGGGAAGAAGGCGGCCGCCGCATGAGCCTGTTCAACTTCTTCCAGAAACGGCCCTCCGCCGCGATCGCCCGCGACCGGCTGCAGATTCTGCTGGCCCACGAACGCGCCCTCTCCGGCCGGCCCGACCTGGCGGCCGTACTGCAGAAGGAGATCCTGGCGGTGATCGCCAGGCACATCCCCATCGACCAGGACAAGGTGGTGGTGAAGCTCGACCGCGGGGCCCAGGTGTCGACGCTCGAGATCGACATCGAAATGCCCGACGAGGTGCTGGCCGTGCGCTGACGCGGGGACTGTCCGAGCTTCCGTCCGGGTCGCGATTCACCCTAACAACAAGCCGCACGTCGCGATCACCGGATTGGGTTCTGTCTTGGTTCGTGTCTCTGGGTACAGTCGACGGCGGCGCACCGCGTCCGCGGTGATCGTGGGATGCCTGGCTGCGGTCCTCGCCGCCGCTCACACCCTTTCCGCCCATGCCCTGGCCGCGCCCGCCCGCGAGCCGGCGCCCAAGCCCGCGGCGGTGAAGGCCCAGGCTTCCGCCCAATCCCCGGCCCTCGACCAACGGGTCGCCGCGATCAACGGCGCGGCCTTCGTGGATGGCAAACCGTCGGTGGCGATGCTGCTGCGCGCCCAGGCCTGGCTGGCGCGGGCCCATTTCTCGCCGGGCGCGGTCGATGGCCGCCTGGGCTCGAACCTCAGCCATGTGGTGGAGGCCTATCAGTACGCCCGAAACCTTCCGCCCTCCAGGGTGATCGACCAGGCCACCTGGGAGCGGCTGTCCCGCGAGCCTTCGTCCTCGGCGCCCGTGGCCAGGGCCTACACGATCACGGCCAAGGACCTGGCCGGCCCGTTCGCGCCGGATGTCGGCTCCGACCTCATCAAGCTCGCCGCCCTGCCCAGCGGACCGCTCTACACCACGCCGCTGGAGGCCCTGGCGGCGCGGTTCCACATGACCCAGGACCGGCTGGCCGCCCTGAACCTGGGCATCGACTTCAAGACCGCCGGGGCCCGCATCGTGGTGCTCGACGTCGCCCCGCCGCCGTTCCGCAAAGGCGACATCGCCTCGATCCGCATCTCCAAGAGCGCTGAACTGGTGGCGGCGTTCGACGCCCAGGACCGCCTGATCGCCGCCTATCCGGCCACCGTCGGCTCGAAGGAGCGGCCCTCGCCGAGCGGACTGCACAAGGTGGTCAGCGTGTCCCTGCCCGCCTCCTATGTCTACGATCCGTCGCGGCTGACCTGGGGACCGCGCACCCACGCCAAGTTCACCATCAAGCCGGGGCCCAAGGGCCCGATCGGCACGGTGTGGATCGCGCTGGACGCCCCCACCTACGGCATCCACGGCTCGCCCAAGGCCGAGGCGATCGGCAAGACCGCTAGCCACGGCTGCGTGCGCCTGACCAACTGGGACGCCGAGAACCTGGCCACCGGCGTCAGTCGCGGCGTGACGGTGGAGTTCCGGGGAAACCGCCCGGCGGCCTGAGCCTCAGGTCGGCGGGGTCAGCTTGTAGATCGCATAGCTGTGGGCCAGCGTCGGCGCCCGGACCAGATCGAGGCGCCAATGGTGTTGCGCCAGGCCATTGCCGATGTCGGCCCAGAACCCGCGATCGTCCAGGATCACCGCATAGCGCGCGCCCGAGCGCCTCGCGATCTCGTCGACCGCCTCCGCCCGTCGGGCGCCCCCGCTCGGAAGCGTGAACCTCTGGTGCTCGGCGATCGCGGAGGGCGTCTTCAGGCCGACTACGTCCACCAGCCTGGCGTCGCTGGCGTAGCTGAGCACGCCCGCATCGTGGATGAGCACGGGCTGGCCGGGCGGGACATGCTGGTCGAGCCAGGCCGCCACCCCGAACGCCTCCGACAGCGCCGGCTGCGCATCGACAGCCGCCGCCCCGCCGATGAACACGAATACCGGCGCGACCAGGACCAGCGCCCACGCCAACGGCCGGAACACGGTCCTTCGACTGCGCCAGAGATCGGCGAGCGCCCAGAGGCCGACCGGCAGCAGGGCAAAGGCGTACCGGCTGAAATTGGCGAAAAGGCCGCTCGGAAAGCTGAACACGAACATCGCCACGAATGCCGCCGCATAAGCCCACAGGGACAGGGCCAGGGACGAGCGCCGAACCAACAGCGGCGCGAACACCACGAGCCGCAGGCCGGTGAAGATGCCTACCAGGGCGTTGACGATCTTGCCTCCGAGCGGCAGCGGGGCCTCGGCGAAGAAGGCGGCCTTGGCCGCAGCGGTGCTCGGAAGCACCGAGCCCGTCTCTACCCACGTCCAACAGATCCAGGGGAGCGCCGCCGCGACCGCCAGGCCGATGTCGAGCGCCCCTTGCCGCAGTTCCTTGTCCTGCCACCGCGCGTGGAGCTGGCGCGCCATCAGCGCCGCCGCCAGGATCGCCAGTTCGGGTCGCAGGAAGGGCAGCGCGCCGCACAGGATCGGCAGGGCGCGTGACCGCCGCTCTTGCGCCAAGACGATCGCCCAGGTCACCGCGGCCAGGACGAGCGAGGTCTCCAGGCCGTTGACCAGCTGGTAGACCGCGTATCCCGACCCGACCGCCGCCAGCAACAGGACCAGGCTCGGGACCAGCGGCAGTTCGAGCCGCGTGGCCAGCCGCTCCACGCCCACGAGATAGAGGGCGGCGCCCGTGAACGAGACGGCGATCGAGGCCACCTGCCCCAAGATCGGCCAGAGCAGCGCCACGGCCGCCAGATGCACCGGGCTGGTTGCTCCGACGAGCGCGCCGACGCCGTAGTTCCGGTCGGCGCCGGTCCACAACTCGCGAGCGTTGTGCAAGGTGGTGTAGGCGTCGTCGATCGGCAGGTAGGCGGGGTGGATGCCGAAGAAGAGGTAGAGGTTGAAGCCGACCAGCGCCGCCAGGGCGATCATCGCCGGCGATCCAACACCTGGCGGTCCGCGGAAAGGGGGCTGCACCATGCGGCGGACCATGCTCCCATACACCTTTATGGCGAGCTAAGCGGATGAACGATCCCAGCGAACGCGCGGCCCTCTACTTCCAGCATCCCGACGAGTGCCCGGAGGTGATCGGCGGGCTGCCCTACCTGATCCACCCGCCGTCCCGCTTCAGCGCGACCGCGTCGTGGATCGCGTTCCGCGACAGGACCCTCACGCCGATGATGCGCCATCGGCCGGACGATCCGAACCTGCCGAACTTCCTGCGTCAGGTGGAGGCTGTGCTGGCGTGGCGGGCCGCCGTGCCCCCGGACAAACGGTTCTGGAAGCCCGATCCGGACGAGGCGCCCGGCGTAACCTGAGGTGTTCGGGAAAAAGCGGCGCCGAAGGGGCACGGCGCCGCTCGAGTTGGACCGTCCGGCGACGGCCGCCGAATACTGACCAACCGCAAGTTGCGCGATTGTTTCACGGCGTGATGCAAATCCTCTTTGTGTGGCCCCGTGGCGTGTGGCCGTGACGTTTTCTTGACGCCCGTGTCCGCCCGGCGCTTGCGCCCGCGCGTCACCGGCGTACGCTCTTTGCTCGTAGGGCAGGGAACGATGTCGCCTAGGACCAACAGGTTTCTGGCGTCACTCGGGGATGAGATCGAGCTCATCCGCCCGCACCTGCGCGAGTCCGTCCTGCGCCCCGGCCAGGTGCTATGCGAGCCCGGCGACACCATCCGGCAGGTGTTTTTCCTGCACGAAGGCCTGGTGTCCAAGCTGACCGTGTTTGAGGACGGGACCGAGATCGAGTGCGCCCTGATCGGCCGCGACGGGGCCATCGGGGCCACCTCGGCGATCGGCATGAGGACCGCCATCACGCGGGACGTCTGCCATCTTAAGGCCCGCGCCGCCTGCATCGACGCGGTGGCGCTGGAGCGCGCCGCCCACCAATGCAAACCCATCCACCAGGCGATCGACGGCTACTGCGCCTGGAAGATGAGCTACATCATCCGCAACGGGGCCTGCAACGCGCGCCACTCGGTGGAGCAGAGGCTGTGCCGCTGGCTGCTGACCTGTTCGGATGTGCTCGACCGGCGACAGATCGATCTTCGGCAAGACATCTTCGCCAAGATGCTGGGGGTGCAGCGCTCCTCGGTGAATCCGATCCTGCAGCGGCTGCAGGCCGACGGCCTGATCGAGACCGGGCGCGGGCGGGTGATCCTGATGCAGCGGGCGGCGCTGATCGCGCGGGCCTGCGAATGCTACCCGGCCATGCGCCAGCCGGACGCAGGCGACTGGACCCCCGCGGGCCTTCGCCACCCGGCGGTTCGCGCTGCTTCCTGACGGGAAAAGCCAAGAAAATCCGCGTTATGTCCAGGCGGAGACAGACGCTCGCCGGCTAATCGACCATTGTTATCGCAATGGCAAGGCCGCCAGCGAGAAAGGTTCAACCCTATGCCCGTTGCCCGTTCCCGAGTGCTCCCCGAAGCCGCGGCTCGCGAGGCCGTGAGCGCCGCCTATGGTTTGTGGGCGCCCAGCTTCACCCAGGTCCACGAGGCGGCCGAGGCGGCCGCCCAGCACTGGCGGGCGCTTGCCGAACTGCAGGTCAAGGCGGCGGACGAAGCCTGGCGGCTGGCGGCGGCGCACGCCGAGCGCCGTCGCGAGGCCATGACCCAGTTCATGAACACGCTGTGGCTGGCGCACGCCGGCGCCGCGCCCGCGATCGCCGCTTCCCCGGAGGAGGCGGCCCATGTCTGAGCGCTACTACCGCTTCTACGACCTCGACCACCGCGGTGCGATCATCGGCGCCAGCAACCGCTCCTTCGCCGACGACGCCGAGGCCCTGGCCCACGCGGATGAACTGCTGACGAACCGGCCGGCCATCGAGATCTGGCAGACCGACCGCATGGTGGCCCGGCTCGAACAGGGCCAGCCCGCCTAGTTTCCAACGTCCAGTGCGCGCGCAAACAGCGAAGCCCGAACACTCGCAACGCGCGCCCTGACGCCCAGGGGGTCGGGCGGCGGCCGGTAAGGTCCTCTACCGCGTCCGCCGTTCGACTCCCGCGGCCGTCCCGATCAGGGCCTCATCGGCCAGGCCGAGGAACAAGCCGTGGTCGACCACCCCGGTCAGGCTCTTGAGCGCCTCGGCCAGCAGGGCCGGGTCTTCGATCTTCTTGCAGGCGGCGTCGTAGATCAGGTTGCCGTTGTCGGTCTTGACCGGCTGGCCGTCGTTCATCCGCAGCTTCGGCTCGCCGCCGATCTCGCACCAGGCCAGGGCGTCGGCGATGCGGCCGGCGGTGTGGCCGTGGCCGAACGGGACCACCTCGATCGGCAGGGGGAACTTGCCGAGCAGCTTCACCGCCTTGGCCGCATCGGCGATCACCACGCAGCGCAGCGAGGCCTCCCACACCAGCTTCTCGCGCAGCAGGGCCGCGCCGCCGCCCTTGATCAAAGCGAGGTCCGGACCGATCTCGTCGGCGCCGTCGACGGTGATGTCGATCGACTCCGCCTTGTCGAGGTCGATCACCTTTAGCCCCACCGACTTCGCCAGCTCGGCGGTGGCGGCGGAGGTGGCGACGCACTTCAAGCCCGGCAGGCCTCGCGCGCCCAACGCCTTGACGAACCAGGCGGCGGTCGAGCCGGTGCCGAGGCCCACGGTCATGCCCGTCTCGATCAGGGCGGCGGCGGCCTCGCCGGCGATCTGCTTCTGGTGGTCGATGTCGGACTTCGGATCGCTCATTTGGGTTTCCGGTTCGCCTGCTTCTGGGCGCGGAAGTTGGCGGCCCAGCCTTCCTTGATCACCTGGCGGCCGCGCCCGAGCGCCAGGGCGCCTGCCGGCACATCCTCGGTGATCACCGAACCCGAACCGGTGAAGGCCCCGTCGCCCACGGTGACGGGAGCCACCAGCGCGGTGTCGGAGCCGATGAAGGCGTCCTCGCCCACGTGGGTCTCGAATTTGTCGAAGCCATCATAGTTGCAGAAGATGGTGCCGGCGCCGAGGTTGGCCCGCGCGCCGATCGTGCCGTCGCCGACATAGGTCAGGTGGTTGAGCTTGGCCCCCTCACCCACCTTGACGTTCTTGACCTCGACGAAGTTGCCGACGTGGGCATTGGGGCCGATGTCAGCGCCGGGCCGCAGCCGAGCGTAGGGCCCGACGATGGCGCCCTTGCGCACCACCGCCTGATCGAGGTGGCTGAAGGCGCGGATCACGGCACCCGCCTCGACCTTCACCTTGGGCCCGAACACCACATAGGGCTCGACCACCACCCCCCCGGCGATCTGGGTGTCGGCGCTGAAGTGCACGGTGTCCGGCGCAACCAGGGTGACGCCCTCGGCCATCAACTGGCGGCGGCGGTGGGCCTGGAAGGCGGCCTCCGCCTGGGCCAGCTCGCCTTGCGAATTGACCCCCATCACGGACTCCTCCGGCGCGAAGGTTGCCTGGGCCGAGAGGCCCTGCGTCACCGCCAGGCCGACCACATCGGTGAGATAGTATTCGCCCTTTGCGTTGTCGTTGCCGACCCGGCCGAGCAGGTCGAACAGCAGGGCCGCGTCGGCGGCCATGACGCCGGAGTTGCAGGCGCGGATGACCCGCTCGTGAGGCGTGGCGTCCTTGGCTTCGACGATGCGGTGAAGCTCGCCGTCCTGGCCCAGGATCAGGCGGCCGTAGGCGCCGGGATCGGCGGCCTCGAAGCCCAGCACCGCTACGTCGGCGCCGGTGTCGTGCAGGTCGAACAGGGGTTCGATGGCGGCGGCGGTCAGCAGCGGGCAGTCGGCATAGGTGACCACCACGTGGCCGGAGAAGCTGGCCAGGGCGTCCTTGGCCGCCAGCACGGCGTGACCGGTGCCCAGCGGCGGGTCCTGGATGGCGATGGCGCCGTCTCCCAGGCGTTTCCTCACGTGCTCGCCGACCCCGGGGCTGTGCGTCCCCACCACCACCACGATGCGGTCGCAGCCCAGCTGCTCGGCCGCGTCGATCGCCAGGTCGAGCATGGCCCGGCCAGCCACCTTGTGCAGCACCTTGGGCGTGGGCGACTTCATGCGCGTGCCCTGGCCGGCGGCCAGGATGACGGCGGCGCGTCTGGTCATGCGGGCTCCTCGCTGTGGACGATCGCACCGGACCATAGCGACTCGGTCGTTGCGCTGGCGACGGATTTAGCCGAAACGGGCCGGGCTTTCGACATCTTGGGAGACCTCGAGTGGCCGCTTCCTCCAAGCGCCTGGACGGCGTCGTGATCGCCTTCGACCTGGACGGCACCCTGGTCGACACCGCGCCCGACCTGATGAGCACGCTGAACAGGGTGCTGGCCGAGGAGGGCCTGCCGCCCCTGCCGCTGGAAGCCGCGCCGATGATCGTGGGCAAGGGCGTTCGGGTGATGGTGGAGCGAGGCTTCGCCGTGGCCGGCCAGCCGCTGGACGACGCCCACTTCCCGCGCATGTTCGACCGCTTCATCGAACTCTACATTGTCCACT
This sequence comes from Caulobacteraceae bacterium, assembly GCA_036500495.1. GTDB lineage: Bacteria > Pseudomonadota > Alphaproteobacteria > Caulobacterales > Caulobacteraceae > BOG-938. The sequence continues at coordinate 4,096 of DASYBX010000037.1, read as the reverse complement.
GCGCCGACCAGAGCCGGCCGTTCCCCGGGGTGCTCGAGGCGCTCGACCGGCTGGAGGCCGAGGGCGCGATCCTGGCGGTGTGCACCAACAAGCGCACCGACCTGTCCCTGCTGGTGATGGACGCCCTGAACCTGACCTCGCGCTTTAAGGCGATCGTCGGCGCCGACCAGGCCCCGCGGCCCAAGCCCGACGCCAGCCACCTGCTGCACACCATCGAACTGGCCGGCGGCGATCCCAGGCGCGCCGTCATGGTGGGCGACTCGATCAACGACGCCCTGGCGGCCAGGAACGCCCAGGTGCCGCTGGTGCTGGTCACCTTCGGCTATACCGACACCCCGGCCAAGGACATGGATCCCGACGCCCTGATCGACCGCTTCGACGAGCTCTACGACCATGTGGTGCGGCTGGCGGGCTGAGCGCGCCCGGCGGCTGGCCTGCCGCCGCCATGCTGACAGACGCTGACACGTCGTGGCGCCATGATCCCGGCTCCACCACTCCGACCCGGTGACATCATGGCGATGGGCTATCGCAACACCTTCATCTCCGTTTCGCCGGACTGCCCGGCGAGCGCCGGGGTGGCGCCCGACCGGCCGCTGTCCATCGCCGGCCTGGAGTACAGCCTGTTGATCGCCGGCCCCTATGCGCTGACCGGCGAGGACCTCATCCTGGCGGTGCACGCGCGGCACAAGGCCGTCGCCGAGGCCGACCTCGAGGCCTTCAAGGCCGAGCTCATGTCCCGGCCGCATCCCTGCCTCAGGGCTTCGCTGCTGCCCAAGCGCTACGGCTGGGGCGCCCACTACGATGCGGACGCCCGTATCGCCCTCTACGGCGTGGAGACCGACGCCTACCGGCGCTTCACCACCGAGGCCGGGCTGCCGGTCATTCCGGCCATGAGAAACCGGAAGCCGTCGCGCTGATCGGGCGGTCCGGCCCGCCCCGCGGCCGCTGCTCGCTTGGCGGAAACGCCGGACGCCTTCGTCTTCTGATCAGGGGGCGGCGCACCGCGTAATGACGGTCGCATCCATCCTGGGCTTGCTTCAGTGTAGCCCTCGTGTCGGCCTGGCATGCCGCACCAGAACACCTCGGGAGGAAGCCGGCCTTGGAATGCCTGACCCGTCGAACCTTCACGCAACTGGCGAGCTCGGCCGTCTCGGCCGGTATGTTGCGCCCGGGCAGCGCCTCATCGGCGGCGGCGCCCGCCACCGATCTGACGAGCCTGACCCTGGCTGAGGCGTCGGGCCGGCTGCGCGACCGGTCGGTGACGGCAGTGGAGCTGACCGAGGCCTGCTACGCGCGGATCGACATCTACGGCCGCAAGCTCAACGCCTTCGTCACCCTGACGCGGGATGCGGCCCTGGCCCAGGCCCGCGCGCTCGACGGCGAACTCGAGGCGGGCAGGCCGCGCAGCCCGCTGCATGGCGTGCCGCTGGCCATCAAGGACAACATCGACACGGCGGGCGTACGCACCACCGCGGCCAGCGGCGTCTATAAGGACCGGGTGCCGGTCGAGGACGCGGTGGTGGTGGAGCGGCTGAAGCGGGCCGGCGCCATCGTCCTCGGCAAGACCAACCTGCAGGAGTTCGCCCTGGGGGCGGGCGACATCTCCTACTACGGCCCGGCGCGCAATCCGTGGGCGCTGGACCACGGGACCGGCGGATCGTCGTCCGGATCGGGCGCCGCCGTGGCGTCGAACTTGTGTTTCGGGGCGCTCGGCACCGACACCGCCGGGTCGATCCGCCAGCCCGCGTCGCTCTGCGGCATCGTCGGGCTGAAGCCGACCTACGGGCTGGTGTCGATCCGCGGCATCGTCCCGCTGATCGCCTCCCTGGACCATTGCGGCCCCCTGGCGCGGACGGTCGAGGACGCCGCCATGCTGCTGGACCAGTTGGCCGGCTACGACCGGCTGGACCCGCACAGCGTCGAGCACGCGCCGACCAGTTATGTGAGCGCCATGAAGCAGCCGGTCTCGAACCTGAGGCTGGGCCTGCCGGAGACCTATTTCGACGACCTCGATCCGGAGGTGGCCGCGGCGGTCAAGCGGGCGGTGGACGTGCTGGCCGCCATGACCAAGGGCGCAAAGCCGGTGCGCCTGCCCGCCATCCCACCCGAGCTGTCGTCCCTGGGCCCCCTCGGCGCGGAGGCCTACGCCTACCACGAGACCCTGCTCAAGAACGATCCGGGCGGATACCAGCCGACGATCCGCACGCGCCTGCAATCCATGGGCAAGTCGAGCGCGGGCGACTACATCCGCGCGCGGCTCGGCCTCGAAACCTTGCGGCGAACGGTCGACCAGGCGTTCTCCGATTTCGACCTGGTGGTGCTGCCCACCGAGCGCGGCCTGCCGCCGTTGCTGAACGACATGATCGAACGCTCGATGCACCCGTCCACGGGCGCGCCCGCCGCCCCCGGATTGGCGGGGTCGGGCACCGCCAACCTCGCGCCGTTCGACGCCTTCGGTGTTCCGGCCATCTCCGTCCCCTGCGGGTTCAGCCGGAGCGGCCTGCCGATCGGCCTGACCATCGCCGGGCCGCACTTCTCGGAGGCCAGGGTCCTGGCCCTGGCCGCCGCCTACGAGGCCGCCGCCCGCTGGACCGACCGCCGGCCGCCCCTGACTCCCGACATGCCGGTCCCTGTGGTGAGCGGATATAGCTGGAACCCGCCCCCGGGGGCATGAGCGATCGCTGGGTGTTTCTGAAATGGAGTGGCAAACTCTCCAATCCACTGTGCGGTTTCATAATCCGGCTGCGGATCGATCCTCACGCCGGAACCGCCACGCGGGCCAGACCTGGGGAGGGCTGACGTCGTGAGCATGTCGAGCCCGTTCATCAGGCGCCCGGTGGCGACGTCCCTGCTCGCCGCGGCGTTTCTGCTCGTGGGGCTGATCTGCTACGTGCAGCTGCCGGTCTCGGCCCTGCCCCAGGTGGATTTCCCGACCATCCAGGTGTCGGCGGGCCTGCCGGGGGCCAGCCCCGAGACCATGGCCTCCAACGTGGCCACGCCGCTCGAGCGGCAGTTGTCGCTGATCCAGGGCGTGACCCAGCTCACCTCCTCCAGCACCCTCGGCTCGAGCCAGGTGGTCCTGCAGTTCGAACTCTCGCGCAACATCGACGCCGCCGCCCAGGACGTGCAAGCGGCGGTGCAGGCCGCGGGCGGCCAGTTGCCCACCAACCTGCCCTCCCCGCCCAACATCAAGAAGGTCAACCCGTCGGAATCCTCGATCATGGTCATGGTGATGGAGTCCGACACCCTGCCGCTGATCCAGGTGTACGACTACATGGACAGCGTGCTGGCCCAGCGCATCTCGCGGATCGACGGGGTCGGCTACATCCAGCCCTATGGCGGGCGCAAGCCGGCCATCCGCGTCCAGGTCGATCCGCGCAAACTGGCCGCGCGCGGCATCCAGCTGGACGCCGTGCGCACCGCGATCACCGCCCAGACGCTCAACGCCCCCAAGGGCCAGATCACCGGCGACTTCCGCAACCTGACCATCTACGCCGACGATCAGATCACCAGCGCCGATGTGTGGAACGACGTGATCATCGCCTACAAGGATGGCGCGCCGGTGCGCATCAGGGATGTGGGCACAGCCACGCTGGACGCCGAGAACCTGCTCGGCGGCGGCTACATGACGCGCGGACCGGCGGCCACGGATCCGACCTGGCGCGACGGCCCGGCGGTGGCGATGGGCGTGTTCAAGGCGCCGGGCGCCAACGTCCTGCGGACCATCGACGCGGTGAAGGCGATGCTGCCGGAAATCCGCAAGAACATCCCCTCGTCGATCGACATCTCCATCACCAAGGACCGGACCCAGACCATCAAGGCTTCGGTCAAGGACGTGGAGATCACCCTGGGCATCACCGTGGTGCTGGTGGTGGCCGTGATCTTCCTGTTCCTGCGCAACGTGCGGGCCACCGCCATCCCCAGCGCCGTCATCCCCTTGTCCCTGCTGGCCACAGCGGCGGTGATGCTGCCGGCGGGCTTCTCGCTCGACAACCTGTCCCTGATGGCCCTGACCATCGCCGTGGGCTTCGTGGTCGACGACGCCATCGTCATGGTCGAGGCGATCTGGCGGCGCGTGGAGCATGGCGAGAAGCCG
>DASYBX010000036.1:0-11603 GCA_036500495.1 Caulobacteraceae bacterium | reverse complement strand
TGCTGCAACTCGCGGTAGAGCAGGTCGCGGCTTTCGGCCAGGCGCTCATAGCGCTCGCGCTCGGCGGCCAGGCGGTCGCGGGACGACTTCAGCGAGCCGATCATCCAGTTGATGGCCAGCATCAGGAACAGGATGATGACGGCGGCCGAGATCGGCGTCTGGGTGGCGCTGACGAACAGGCCCGACGGTGCGGAAAAGGTGACGTAGATCGCGATCGCCGACAGCACCGCCACCAGATTGGCCGGGCCGAGCCCCAGCCAGTAGCACGCCGCGATCGAGGCCAGGAAATAGGCTAAATACGGATAATGACTCCGGAACAACGCGGAGGTGCTGGTGAGGATCAAGGCAAGCAGAAACAAGACTACGCCCAAGACGTAGTCGAGACCCCGACGCAGATCCTTCCGCAGTTCCGCCACCCCGTACCTCCCGCGAAGATGGGGACCAAGAAATCATGATGGGTCAAGCTGGCGCACGACGTATAATTCGCGCGATCGGCGAAAAATCGAAGCTCGGTTCGCGAGCGGAGCTGAATCGGGCTGATATGTCGCACATGCCGCACCCGTCTCCCGCCCGCGGAAAATCCGCCGCCGCCGCCCTGGTCCTCTCGCTCGCCCTGGCCGGCTGCGGCCGGCCGGCCCCGGCGCCCGAGGGGCCCGCGCCCACCGCCCTGGCCAAGGCCGACCCGCTGGTGGAGGGCGTGCAGGCCACGCCGATGGGGGTGCGGGTGCTGGCCCGCTACCCGGCGCCGGACGTGGCGGGGAATTCGGTGCGCGCGGCCTCCCGGGTCGCCCGGCAGATCGCCCGCGCAGTGCAGGCCAAGGCGAAGGACCTGCCACCAGGCGCCACCCAGATCAGCCTCGCGTTCTACGGCATCGACGTCGACAAGTTCGGCAAGCGCATGCCCGGGCGCCTGTTCGAGACCGACTTCGACGTGGGCGACCTTGCCGGTCTGGACCTGAAGGCCAAGGGCCCGGCGGCGGTGCTCGACACCGCCACCGACCTGCGCATCGACCATGCCGGCGCTGACGCCATCGACGCCTGGTGCATGCGCTATCCTCACGCCGGCGGCGCCTGGTGCAACATGGCGGGGGCGAACGGATAGGGCCTGCGCTCAGGTCCCGTTCAGGCGGCGTCTGTCATGCCTGGGCCGCCGAAGATCGTCCGCGGACCGCCCGTCATGTCCAAGCCGCTGCTCGCCGCCGTCCTCATCTGCCTCCTCGGCGCCGGGGCCCAGGCCCAGACCCAGCCCATCCCCCAGGGTCGCGAGCCTGGGACGGCGCCCTACGATCCCTTCGCCCAGGGCAGGGCGGCCCCTGCCGCCGCGCCGGACGCCGAACCCGCAACGCCCGGCTTCCGCATCACAGTGCCCATGTGCCGCCGAGCCGAGCAGGCCGATGATCCCCTGGCCTGGACCGCCGAATGCGCGACCCTGCTCAAGGCCGCCGAGGACCAGGCCAGGGCGTGCCGCCAAGCATTCGAGAAGGGCGACGACAAGGCGGCCATGTCGGACGCCTGCCGACAGGCGGCCGGGTTCCGCTAGCGCCTACTTCGCCGTCGGCAGGTTGAGCAACTGGCGCATGTCGAAGGCGGCCCATTCGTTCTGGTCGGGACCAGAGATGTCCCACACGCGCCAGCCCGCCGGAGTGTCGGGCGCCGGCTCCAGGGTCCACAGGATCTGCGCCGGCTTGCCGAAGTCGAGGAACCGCGCCGTCACCATCGCCCGGCCGTCCGCGCCCGACACCGCCTCGACCTTCACGTCGGACACCTTCCAGTCGTCCTGGCCATAGCGCGGGTCGATGCCGAGATTGACCGCCCCGGCCCCGCGAATCGGGTCGGTCATCTCCTGGGCGATCTCGGGCACGTAGAGGCCAGCCACGGCCTCCGGCGAAGCGTCCGCGTCAGGCGCGTACTGCGCCCGCACCAGGGCAGCGGCCGAAGCGAGGTCGGGCGGGGCTGCGCGGGCGGGGAGGGCGAACAGCAGGAGCGGCAGGACCAGGGCGGGAAGGGGCTTCACGGCGCCATTCTAGCGCGCTTGGCGGGCGCGGGAAGCTCGACAATGTTCCTTATCTGTTCTTTTCTTTCCCAGAGTCGGCGCCAGGGGGGTGCTGACGGTCAACGGCAAGCGCCTCGCCAAGGTTGAGGTGTCGCCCAATCCGCCCTGACGCCAGTCCGCCCTGACGCCAGTCCTACCGCCGCCCCTTCCGAAACCGCTCCTGAGCCTCGGCCCTCGCGTCGGCGCGGGCCTTCTTCACCACGCCCCGATCCACCGTCTCGCCCTCGGGCGTGGCCATCTCGTTGGCGAATTCCAGGTCGAGCAGCTTCAGGCGCTTGATCTCGTCGCGCAGGCGCGCCGCGGTCTCGAACTCCAGGTCGGCGGCGGCCTTGCGCATGCGGTCTTCCAGGTCGCGCAGGGTGGCCTTGAAGTTGTTGCCGACGAAGGGCCGGCTGTCCTCGGCCACGCCCGCATTGACGGTGACGCGGTCGCCCCGCTCGTAGGGGCTGTCGAGGATGTCCTTGATGCCGCGTTTGACGCTCTCGGGCGTGATGCCGTGCTCGGCGTTGTAGGCCGCCTGCTTCTCGCGCCGGCGGCTGGTCTCGGCCATGGCCCGCTCCATCGAGCCGGTGATCTGGTCGGCGTAGAGGATCACCCGGCCGTCGATGTTGCGCGCGGCGCGGCCGATGGTCTGGATCAGGCTGGTCTCCGAACGCAGGAAGCCTTCCTTGTCGGCGTCGAGGATGGCCACCAGCCCGCACTCGGGGATGTCGAGCCCTTCGCGCAGCAGGTTGATGCCCACCAGGGCGTCGAAGGCCCCGAGGCGCAGGTCGCGGATGATCTCGATGCGCTCGATGGTGTCGATGTCCGAGTGCATGTAGCGCACGCGCAGGCCCTGCTCGTGCATGTACTCGGTAAGGTCCTCGGCCATCTTCTTGGTCAGCACGGTGACCAGGGTGCGATAGCCGGCCTTGGCCGTGTCGCGCACCTCGGCGATCACGTCGTCGACCTGGCTGAAGCCCCCCTTGGTCACCGGACGGATCTCCACCGGCGGGTCGATCAGGCCGGTGGGGCGGATGACCTGCTCGGTGAACACCCCGCCGGACTTCTCCAGTTCCCACTCCGCGGGCGTGGCCGAGACGGCGACCGTCTGCGGCCGCATGGCGTCCCACTCCTCGAACTTGAGCGGGCGGTTGTCCATCGCCGAGGGCAGGCGGAAGCCGTACTCGGCCAGGGTGAACTTGCGCCGGTAGTCGCCTTTGTACATGGCGCCGATCTGCGGGATGGTCTGGTGGCTCTCGTCGACGAACAGCAGGGCGTTGTCAGGGATGTATTCGAAGAAGGTGGGCGGCGGCTCGCCCGGGCGGCGGCCGGTCAGGTAGCGGCTGTAGTTCTCGATGCCGGCGCACGAGCCGGTGGTCTCCAGCATCTCCACGTCGAAGTTGGTGCGCTGCTCCAGGCGCTGGGCCTCCAGCAGTTTGCCGTTGGCCACCAGCCAGTCGAGGCGCTCGCGCAACTCGTCCTTGATCGAGGTGATCGCCTGCTTCAGCGTCGGGCGCGGGGTGACGTAGTGGCTGTTGGCGTAGATCTTGATCTGCGGCAGCTCGGCGGTCTTCTTGCCGGTCAGCGGGTCGAACTCCTGGATCGACTCCACCTCGTCGCCGAACAGGCTCACGCGCCAGGCGCGGTCTTCGTAGTGGGCGGGGAAGATCTCCAGCACGTCGCCCTTCTTGCGGAACGAGCCGCGCTCGAAGGCCTGATCGTTGCGCTTGTACTGCTGGGCCACCAGGTCCGCGAGCAGCTTGCGCTCGTCCACCCTGTCGCCGACGGCCAGGGTGAAGGTCATGGCGGTGTAGGTCTCCACCGAGCCGATGCCGTAGATGCACGACACCGAGGCGACCACGATCACGTCGTCGCGCTCCAGGATCGCCCGGGTGGCCGAGTGGCGCATCCGGTCGATCTGCTCGTTGATCGAGGAGTCCTTCTCGATATAGGTGTCGGTCCGCGGGACGTAGGCCTCGGGCTGGTAGTAGTCGTAGTAGGAGACGAAGTACTCGACCGCGTTCTCCGGGAAGAAGGCCTTGAACTCGCTGAACAACTGGGCCGCCAGGGTCTTGTTGTGCGCCAGGATCAGGGCCGGGCGCTGGGTCTCCTCGATGACCTTGGCCATGGTGAAGGTCTTGCCCGAGCCGGTGACGCCGAGCAGGGTCTGGTCGCCCTCGCCGCGCACGATCCCGTCGGACAGTTCGGCGATGGCGGTCGGCTGGTCGCCGGCCGGCGCATAGTCCGAGACCAGCTTGAACTTGCGCCCGCCCTCGGACTTCTCCGGACGCGCGGGGCGGTGCGGCGTCCACAGCATGGGCGCCAAGTCTGTCGCAAACTGCGCGGAGACTTCGCTGAAACCGCCTGAAGACGCTGAAGAACGGGCCATGGTCGGCAAGATAGGGTCCCCGGGCTCGAGTGGCCAGGGTAATGGAGCACGCCGCCGCGCCCAGTTCTGTCAGCAGGCTGTCACCAAGCGAGTCGGGCGAAAGTGTGAAGCGGTTTCGCCGCCCGGACGCGCGGCAATCCTACCGGAACAGCTGCAGCAGGACCGAGTTGGACTGGTTGGCGATCATCAGGGCCTGGATGGCCAGCTGCTGCTTGGTCTGCAGGGCCTGCAGCTTGGCGCTCTCCACGGCCATGTCGGCGTCGACCAGGTTGGAGATGCCTTCGTTCAGGGAGTCCTGCAGGCTGCCGACGAACTTCATCTGGCTGGCCATGGCGTTGGACCCGGTGCCCAGGTGCGTCATCGCCAGGTTCACGTTCTGGATGTCGGCATCCAGCGAACCAATGAAGGCGCTGGCCGAGGCGGCGGTGCTGAACGAGGCCGTGGCCGAGATCGTCACGTTGGTTCCGCCCAGCGACAGGTCCTGGGCCTTGACGGTGAGGCGCGAGGAGCCCGAGTCGTTGGCCAGGGCGTAGAGGGTGGTCCCCGAGCTCTTGACCATGTTGACGCCGTTGAAGTCGGCGCTGTTGACCACCCGGTTGATCTGGTCGCGCAGCTGCTTGAAGTCCGTGTTCAGGGCCTCGCGGCTGACCGAGTCGAGCGAGGTGTCCGAGGCGGCCAGGGCCTTGGCCTTCATCTGCTGCAGCAGGTCAGACACCTGCTGGCCGGCCGACATGGCCACGTCGATGGTCGATTGGCCGCGGTTGAGGCTGTCCTTCACCGCGTCGAGCGAGACCACCTTGCTCTGCATTGTCTGAGCGATCGACCACACCGCGCCATTATCCTTGGGCGAATTGATCTTCTTGCCGGTGGCGATGATGGTCTGTTCCTGCGCCAGCTGCTCCTGGATCGCGGACAGGTTCTGCAGGGCGACCAACGCCGAGGCGTTGGTGTTGATGCTGTTCAGCATGGGCATCCTTTTCTAAGGACGTAGCCGGCCATTCGGGCCGGTTCACGCTGCGGTCGCTAGAGCCTTTCCGGTTCTTTCGAACCGGATAAAAGGCTCTAAATCAAATATTTAGAGCATGACGGGCGCCGCACCCGGTATCCACTTGCGGCTGTCATGCTCTAGCGGCACGCCCGTGCAATCTGAACGAGAGGGCTTAACCAGCCCTCAACGGATCGGATCATGCGTCGGCTTCAGGCCCAGCCGCGCGCGCACCGGCCACAGCGCCACCTCGCCGGCGGTGGTCGGCCGCTCGCCCGTGTCGAGCCCGGTGGCGGGCCGTTCGCCGGGGCGAGCAGGGCGGTAGGCTCCGGCCAGGACGTCGAAGATCGGCAGCATGCCGGCGAAGTTGACGTCGAAATGCTCGGCCGAGGCGGAGTGGTGCAGGCGATGGTAAGCCGGCGAATTGAGCAGCCAGGACCAGCGCCCGAAATCGAGCCGCGTGTTGGAGTGGGCGACGAAGTTGTAGAGCGTCAGCACGCTGTAGATCAGGCCGATCGACATCGGCGCCTTCAGCAGCAGGCCGGCGGCCAGGTAGATCGTCACCGTCTTCAGGATCGGGTCGAGCCAGAAGTGGCGCACGGTGGTCGACGAGTCGAAGGTGGTGTCGCTGTGGTGCAGCGAGTGCCAGGCCCACAGCCACGGCAGCCTGTGCTGGGCCAGGTGGAAGACGTACTCGCCGAAGTCCATGACGACGAAGTAGACGGCGACGCCGACGACGAGGCCCCAACCGTGCGAGGGCAGCGGGATCAGGCCGCCGCCGGCCCGGTTGACCAGCAGCGTGACCACCACGCCCAGGGCCGGCGACAGGGCGAAGTGGGCCAGGTGGCCGAGGATCCAGGCCTGGAGATTGCAGTTGTCGCCTTGCGGGCGCGGCGGCCCGGCGGGCCAGAACCGCTCGCCCACCAGGCGCACGCCCAGCAGCGCCGCGGCCTGGAGCAGGATCTGGGCGCCCATCAGCAGGGCCAGGAAGGCGAGGTCGGTCAGGCTCAAGGCGGGGGCGGCTCCAGCGGGAGGCGCAAGCCTAGCCGCAGACGCCTACGCAAGGGTGAACACGGGGGATGAAGAAGGGGGGAACGACGGGGTGACGGGCCGGACGGAGCCTGCCAATCTCGCCGCGATGACTCCGCCCCGGCGCCTCGGCCCCCATCTTCGCCCCTGCGGGCCCATCGTCGACGTGCGGGCGGCCGAACAGGCCCGCGAGGCCCTGGCAGAGGCCGCGGAGGCGGGCGGCTGGCTCGAGACCCTCGACGAAGCTTGGTCGGCGCTGGAGCCGGTGTTCGCCGCATCCGCCTATCTGGCGGGCCTGGCCCGCCGGCGGCCGGCGCAGTTGAAGACGGTGCTGCAGAGCGAGCCTAAGGCGCGGCTTCAGGCGATCCTGGACGCTTCTGCGGCGCTGGCCGCCGAGGCCAAGGACGCCGGAGCGGTCGGCGTCGGCCTGCGCCGGCTGAAGGCCGAGCTGCACCTACTGACCGCCCTATGCGACCTCGGCGGGGTGTGGGACCTGGACGCGGTCACTGGCGCCCTCAGCGACTTCGCCGACGCGGCGGTGCGCACCGCCCTGGCCAGCGCCGCGGCCCAGGAGATCGTCCGCGGCCGGCTGACCGCGCCCGCGGATGGCGTTCGCGGCCCGGTCCCGGGGCTGTTCGTGATCGCCATGGGTAAGCACGGCGCGCGCGAACTCAACTACTCCAGCGACATCGACATCTCGGTGTTCTACGAGCCCGAGCGCCTGCCCCTGGCCGAGGGGGCAGAGCTCGAAAAGACCGTGGTCCGCCTGACCCAGGCGGTGGCGTCCCTGCTGCAGGACCGCACGCCCGAGGGCTATGTCTTCCGCGTCGACCTGCGCCTGAGGCCCGACCCGTCGTCCACGCCCCTCGCGGTGTCGACACCCGCGGCGCTCGACTACTACGAGACGGTCGGCCAGAACTGGGAGCGGGCCGCCTTCATCAAGGCCCGGACGGCGGCGGGCGACCCGCTGGCGGCGGTCGAGTTCCTGGGGGAGATGCAGGGCTTCATCTGGCGGCGCAACCTCGACTTCGCCGCCATCGCCGACATTCATTCGATCAAGCGCCAGATCCATGTGCACAAGGTCGACGACCGCCTGACCGCGCCCGGCGCCAACCTCAAGCTCGGTCACGGCGGCATCCGCGAGATCGAATTCTATGTCCAGACCCAGCAGTTGATCCTGGGCGGCCGCGACCCGGTCCTGCGCTGCATCCGCACGGTGGACGCCCTGAACGCCCTGGCCGCCGCCGGCCACATCGAGCTCGCCGCGGCCAAGGAACTGACCCTGTCCTATGTCGAGTTGCGCGCCCTGGAGCATCGGGTGCAGATGCTGCACGACGAGCAGACCCACAAGCTGCCCGAGGCCGACGCCGAGCGACGCAAGGTGGCGGCGCTCTACGGCGTGCGTTCGCTCAAGGCGTTCGACGCCAAGGTCGAGGTGATCCTGAAGCGGGTCAACGCCCGCTATGGCGAACTCTTCCCCGAGGAGGAGCAGCTCTCCTCGCGCTTCGGCAGCCTGGTGTTCACCGGGGTCGAGGACGATCCGGAGACGCTGCAGACCCTGAAGCGCATGGGCTTCTCCAACCCGCAAGCCGTGTCGGCCACCATCCGCGCCTGGCACCACGGCCACGTCGGGGCCACGCGCACCGAGCGCGGGCGCGAGGTGTTCACCCGCCTGGCGCCGCGGTTGCTCGACGCCCTGCAGGCCACCGGCATCGCCGACGCGGCCTTTCTCAGGTTCGGGGACTTCTTCGCCGGCCTGTCGAGCGGGGTGCAGCTGCAGTCGATGTTCCTGGCCCAGCCGCGGCTGTTCCAGCTGGTGGTCGAGATCCTCGCCTTCGCCCCCGAACTGGCGCGGACCCTGTCGCGCAATCCGGCGGCGATCGACGCCATGCTCGACCGCGGCTTCTACGAGGGCCTCGACAAGGCCGACCTCGACGCCCTGGCGCGGACCTGCGCCGAGGCCATGGACCAGGATGGCTTCGAATCCGCCATGGACGCCGTGCGCCGCGCCCATCGCGAGCAGGCCTTCCGCATCGGGGTGCAGGTGCTGTCGGGCGCGGCCAGCGCGGCCGACGCCGGCCCCGCCTTCGCCGGCCTCGCCGACGCCTGCATCCGCGCCCTGGCCACAGCGGCGCTGAAGGAAGTCGAGCGCATCGGCGGCGTCTTCCCCGGTGAGGTGGCGGTGGTCGCCCTCGGCAAGGCCGGCTCGCGCGAGATGACGGCGGGCTCGGACCTCGACCTGATGACCCTCTATCGATCGGCCGAGCCAGGGGCGACGTCGAAGGTCAAGGGCTGGGCGGCGGAGACCTTCTACGCCCGCTTCACCCAGAGGCTGGTCTCGGCCCTGTCGGCGCCGACGGCCGAGGGCGGGCTCTACGACGTCGACATGCGCCTGCGGCCCTCCGGCACCCAGGGGCCGGTGGCGGTGAGCCTGAACGCCTTGGAGGACTACTACGAGGGCGAGGCGGAGACCTGGGAGTTCCTGGCCCTGACCCGGGCGCGGGTGGTGTGGTCGACGTCGCCGGCCTTCGCGGAGGCCGCCGCCGGAGCCATAGAGAGCGCCCTGCGCCGCCCGCGCGATCCGATGAGGGCGGCCAAGGATGTCCGGGCCATGCGCGCCCTGCTGGAGAAGGAGAAGCCGGCCAAGGGCTTCTGGGACCTGAAGATGAGCCGGGGCGGGCTGGTGGACATCGAGTTCGCCGCCCAACACCTGCAGATCGTCCATGCGGGGCAGGGCGGTCCCCTGCGCCCCCACACCGGCGAGGCCCTGGCCGCGCTGAAGGCGGCGGGGCTGGTTTCGGCAGACCTGGCCGACGCCCTGGAGCGCGCCTGGCGCCTGCAACAGGACCTGTCCCAGGTGCTCAAGATCGCCCTGCCGGAAGGCGAGGACCCTTCCCACGAGCCCGAGCCCCTGCGCGCCCTGCTGGCCAAGGCCGGCCACGCCCCCGACTTCAAGGCCCTGGCCGAGGCCCTGCGCGAGTACAAGGCGGCGGCGCGAAGGGCGTTCGAGGCGGTGCTGGGCTGAACGACGGTCAGAAGCCGAACCGGACCCTGCCCGACCTGCGGAGGCTGGCACGGACGGTGCGGCCCACCGATCTGGGCCTCGTTGGTCAAACATGACAGTTTTATGACAGTCGAGACCGACGTTGCCCGACAAGTTGCTGGAATTCGGCAGGCATAAACCAGTCCTAAACAGCTATCGGTCATTCTGGAATACGCAAAGAGCTCTGGTTTTGCTCTGTGCGACAATTGTCGTCGCCATTTGTATTCATCATTTGGATTTTTGGATTGATCGCCGCGTGGGCGGCCAGTCCGCATCTGCCCGAAGGTCAAGACATGTCGTTCGCCAACCTCAGCATCGGACGCAAGCTGGCGGCAGGCTTCGCCGCCGTGGTGCTCATCGTCACCCTGATGGCCGCCCTGGTGTTCCACAACCTCGCGTCGATCAGCGCCGCCACCGCGGCCAACAACACCAGCACGGCCACCCTGGCGGCGGCCGGCAGCGCCCTGTCGGCCCTGGTGGAGGCGCAGAACGCCGTGCGCGGCTTCGCGGCCACCGGCGACAAGAGCTTCCCGCCGCGCATCGCCGGCTTCCAGGACGACTTCCGCAAGGCCGCCGACAGGCTCGACGCCCTGGCGGCCGACGACGGCCTTCGCGGCCAGGTCAGGGCCCTGCGCCAGGAAGCCGACAAGGTGGCCGAGGAAGAGGCCGGCCAGATCGCCCTGCGCCAGGATCCGGCGCGCGCGGCCGAACTGCCGGCCAGCATCCTGACCAAGGGCCGCCTCACCGAGAGCCGCCGTATCCTCAAGGGCATCACCGACGCGCAGCAGGCGCTGCTGACCGCCCGGTCCGCGCAGCAGGCCCAAGCGATCGCCTCGGCCAAGATGGCCCTGGCGGCCGGAGGCCTCGGCAGCGTGCTGCTGGCGGTCCTGCTCGGCTGGGCCATCACCCGCGCCATCGCCGGTCCCGTCTCCGCCATGACCGCCGTGATGGGCCGCCTGGCCAAGGGCGAACTGCACCTGGCCGTGCCCCACACCGGCCGCAGGGATGAAGTCGGGCGCATGGCCGACGCCGTGCAGACCTTCAAGGACGCGGCCCTGGCCAAGCAGAGGCTGGAGGCCGAGGCCGTGGAGGAGCGGCGCAAGACCGAGGAACTGCGCGAGGGCGCCGAGGCGGCGCGGGCGCGCACGGCCAAGGAGCAGGCCGAGGTGGTCGCGGCCCTGGCCGGCGGCCTGGAGCAGCTGTCCTCGGGCAACCTGACCTTCCGCCTGCGCCAGGCCTTCAACCCCGCCTACGAGAAGCTTCGAGCCGACTTCAACGAGGCCCTGGCCAAGGTGCAGCAGACCATGCAGGGCATCGCCGGCAGCGCGTCGGGCATTCGCGGCGGGGCCAGCGAAGTGTCGGGCGCCGCGGACGACCTCGCCCGCCGCACCGAACGCCAGGCCGCGAGCCTGGAGGAGACCGCGGCGGCCGTCGAGGAGATCACCACCGTGGTGCGCAAGTCGGCCCAGGGCGCGGCGGAGGCCCGCAACGCGGCGACCCGGGCCGAGGCAGAGGCGGTGCAGTCGGGCGAGGTGGTCCGCGAGGCGGTGCAGGCCATGGCCGGCATCGAGGCTTCCGCTGGCCAGATCACCCAGATCATCGGGGTGATCGACGAGATCGCTTTCCAGACCAACCTCCTGGCCCTCAACGCCGGGGTCGAGGCCGCCCGCGCCGGCGACGCCGGCCGCGGCTTCGCCGTGGTCGCCTCGGAAGTGCGGGCCCTGGCCCAGCGGTCCGCCGGCGCGGCCAAGGAGATCAAGGCGCTGATCTTGGCCTCGACCGGCCAGGTGGAGACCGGTGTCGACCTCGTGCGGCGCACCGGCGAGGCTCTGCAGCAGATCGTGTCCCAGGTCTCGCGCCTGAACGGCCTGGTGTCGGAGATCGCCGGGGCGGCCCAGGAGCAGGCCCTGGCCATGCAGCAGGTCAACACCACCGTGGCCGACATGGACCGCACTACCCAGCAGAATGCGGCGATGGTCGAGGAGGCCAGTGCGGCGTCCGTGGCCCTGGCCACGGAAGCCGAGACCTTGACCCAGCTGATCGGCCAGTTCCGCGTCGAGGGCGGCGAGACGGCGGCCGCGCCGCGGACTCGGTCTCGGGCGGCTTAGAGCGGGTCGAGGAA
>DASYBX010000035.1:0-2573 GCA_036500495.1 Caulobacteraceae bacterium | reverse complement strand
TTCGCACAAGGGCCAGCGTCCATGGAGGCAGTTGGCGGGAGGTCCGACAGATGGCGCCGCCAACCCGAATGGAAGCTGTATGATGCCGCCGCCATCCTTCCATCACGCGTCTTGCCGTCCGCTTTCCGCCGAATCCCGGGGGTTCCATGACCAGCCTCGCCGACCGCCGCGCCCGCTTCCGCGCCCTGCACCAGTCCGGCTGCTTCGCCATCCCCAACCCGTGGGACGGCGGCACCGCTCAGCGCCTGGCCAAGGCGGGCTTCGAGGCCCTCGCCTCCACCAGCGCCGGCGCCGCCTGGACGCTCGGCAAGGCCGACGGGGAGATGAGCCTGGACGAGGTGCTGGAGCATCTGCGCTTCCTGGTGAACGTCACCGACCTGCCGGTGAACGCCGACTTCGAAGCCGGCTTCGCCGACACCGCGGACGGCGTGGCCGCCAACGTCGCCCGCTGCGTCGAGACCGGAGTCGCCGGCCTGTCGATCGAGGACAAGGATCCGCGCACCGGCGGCTTCTTCACCCGCGAGGAGGCGGTCGCCCGCGTCCGCGCCGCCCGCGCCGCCATCGACCACAGCGGTCAGGACGTGATGCTGGTCGGCCGCTGCGAGGCCTATCTGATGAAGGCCCTCGACATCGAGGAGGTGATCGCCCGGCTGAACGCCTATGCCGAAGCCGGCGCCGACGTGCTCTATGCGCCCGGGATCAAGACGCTCGAGCCCACCGCCGAGATCGTGCGCCGCACCAGCCGCCCGGTGAACGCCAACCTCACCGCCACCGGCCTGTCGGTGCAGGACTTCGCCAAGGCCGGGGTGCGCCGCGTCAGCGTCGGCGGGGCCATGGCGCGGGCCACCTACGACGCCTTCGACGGCTTCGCCAGGCTGCTGGCCGAGGACGGCAAGCTGCCCTGAGGCCAAATCGCCGCCTGTCGTCGTCCGGCTTCCTGCGCTAATTCAAGGCCATGGCGATCGGCGTCTTCGATTCGGGGGTGGGCGGGCTCAGCATCCACCGGGCCCTGGTGAGCAGATTCCCCGCGGCGGACCTCGTCTACCTGGCCGACCAGGCCCACGCGCCCTATGGCGGCCTGCCGGGCGAGCGCATCGTCGAGCTGACGCGGATGGGCTGCGAGCGCCTGTTCGAGGCGGGCTGCGACCTCGTCGTGCTGGGCTGCAACACCGCTTCCGCCATCGCGCTGCGCCGCCTGCAGCAGACCTGGCTGCCCGGCCTGCGCAAGGCGCGCGGCGGCAGGTCGGCCAACATCCTGGGCATCATCGTGCCGACCATCGAGGCGGCCACCGGCCTGCCCTGGACCCAGGAGCCGGAGGTCCCGCCCGAGAAGGCCGAGGCGCTGGAGGTGCTGGGCGTCTTCGCCACCGCCGGCACGGTCAACAGCCGGGTCTACGAGATCGAGATCGACAAGCGGCGCGGCGACCTGGCCGTGTTCGGCGAGCCCTGCCCACAGCTGGTGCCGATGATCGAGGCCGGCGCCGACCGCCTGGCCCTGGCGCCGATCATCCAGGGCCACGTCGAGGCCCTGACCCGCCGCATCGGCCGGCCGCCCGACCGGGCGGTGCTGGGCTGCACCCACTACGAGATCGTCGCGGACCTGTTCCGCAAGGCCCTGCCCGAGGGCGTCAGCCTGATCCACCAGCCGGGCGCCACCGCCGACGCCCTGGAGCGGTATCTCGCCGCTCACCCCGAGTACGACCCCGGCTCGTCGGGCGAGCGCCGCTTCCTCACCACCGGCGAACCCGGCCCCCAGAGCGGGATCGTCAGCGCCTTCTGGGGCGGGACCGTGGTGTTCGAGGCGGCGTAATCCTCCCCCGCGAGCGGTGGCCGATCACCCTTCCGCCGCCTTCTCCGCCGCGATCGCGCGCGAGACCGCGTTGACCACCGAGGCGATGCGCAGGGCGGTCTGGATCTGGGCGGCCGGGACGCCGTGCTTGCGCAGTTCGGCCTCGTGGCTGTCCAGGCACATGCCGCAGCCGTTGATGGCCGAGACGGCGAACGACCACAGTTCGAAGTCGGCCTTGTCCACCCCCGGGTTGCCGATCACGTTCATGCGCAGCCGCGCCGGCAGGGTGCGATACTCGTGGTTCGAGATCAGGTGCAGGCTGCGGTAGTAGACGTTGTTCATGCCCATGATCGCCGCGGCCGCCCGGGCCGCGGTGAGCGTCTCGTTGGTCACGCCGAAGGCCTCGGCCGCGGTGTTGATCTGGCGGACCACGTCCTTCTGGCCCACGGCATAGGCGGCGGCCACGAAGGTCCCCCACTTCTGCTGCTCGTTGAGGGTGGTCTCGCCGGCGAGGGTGGAGAGGTTGAGGCTGAGGTCCTTGGCGTAGGCCGGCAGGAGCTCGCGCAGGGCGTCGATGGACATCTTGTTTTTCCTTTGCGCTACCGCTTCGCTCCTCGAGCGTGGGTAGATTCCTGACGCACCGCCTAGCCGCTCGAAGCGAGGAGGCGGTGGGACGTGAACAGGGACACGCTACGCCGCGATCGACCGTTTGAGCACAAAAACGCGCTCGAGAGCCGCGGCGATGGCGCGATCAAAATCAGGATGGGTGACCCGGGGGGCGGGT
>DASYBX010000034.1:0-50659 GCA_036500495.1 Caulobacteraceae bacterium | reverse complement strand
CCCATGCGTCTCTCCCTCGGTCGCGGACTACGAATTTACGAACGTAGTCTACTTCAGGAGAATTACGAATGTAAATAGACTGAGCGCCGCCGGACCTAGCCGCCGCCGGCGGCGGTCTTGGCCGAGGCCTGCACGCCGGCGGCGGGGTTGTTGGCCTCCAGGAAGTCGACCGTCGCCTTGAGCGCCTGCAGGCGCGTGTCGCTCTTGGACAGCGCATGGTCTTCGCCGGCCAGGGGCACGAAGGTGACCGGCTTATGGGCCGCCTTGAGCGCGTCGGCCATGGCCTGGCTCTGGTCGAACGGCGCCGCCACGTCGTCGCGGCCATGGATCAGCAGGACGGGGACCTGCACCTGCCCGGCCATCTGCAGCGGCGAGACGGCCTGGGCGCCCGTGTAGCGCTGGAGGAAGGGCACGGCCGCGCTGTAGCCGGTCCAGGCCCTGGCCTTCAGCAAGGCCAGCATCTTGCCGATGTCGGTGACGCCGCCGAGCGAGACGGCGCAGCGATAGGTCCGGTCCTCCTGCGCGGCGCCTTCCAGGGCCGCGAAGCCGCCGAAGCCCGAGCCCACGATGCACACCCGCTTGGCGTCGACCGTGCCCTGGGCGGCCAGAAAGCGGACGCCGTCCGACAGGTCGCTCTGGGCCTTGCGGCCCCACTCGCCGTATCCCTTGGCCCGGAAATCGTCGCCGAAGCCGGCCGAGCCCCGGTACTCCGGCTGCAGCACCGCATAGCCGCGCGAGGCCAGGGCCTGGACCAGCCAGTTGAAGTCGCGGGCGTCGCGGCCGTCGAGATGGTCGTGCGGCACGACCACCAGGGGCAGGCCCTTGGCAGGTCGGCCCAGCGGCAGGGTGAGGTAGGCCGGAATGCCGAGACCGTCGACCGCCGCGTAATGGATCATGGCGGTCTGGGCCACGTCCGCGGGCGGCACGTCCTTGTAGATGTCGCCGATCAGCTCGCCCTTGCCGGTGTTGAGGTCCACCAGCATGAAGGCCGCGCCGGTCTTGGACCCGAACACCCGCACCACAAAGACCTTGCGGTCGGCGGAGGCTGAGACGAAGTCGACCTGCTCGCCCGGGAAGGCCTTGAGGATCGCGTCCCAGTGGCGCTGCATGGCCGGGTCGAACCAGTGGTAGACCGCGCCTTCGTCGAGCACCCGGTCGGCCAGGGCCAGGCCGGTCTCCGGATCGCGGATGATTTCGCCGGGTATCACCGGGTCGAGCCAAGCGCCGGTCTCGAGCGACACCTGCCGCAGGCCCCGCGCCTCGCTCTGGCCTTCGCCGTCGGCCGGCGCATTGCCCACGAACACGGTGTCGCCATTCGGGCCCAGGCCCTGGAAGCGCGGCACGTCGATGCGGGCGTCGAGCGCGGCGGACCGCCAGCCGGCGTCGGTCTTGACCTGCATGCTCCACTTGCCGTCGTCGAAGAAGCTGCGGGCGATCTCGCCGCCCGCCGGCCCGATCATGAAGTCGCGCTCGGCGAGGCCGCCCTGGTCCAGCTCGCGGATCGAACCGCTGGCCACATCCATCTGGAACAGGGTCGGCACGGCCCGCCGCTCGTGCGGGGTGCGGCTCTTGAAGAAGATCACCCGGCGCCCGTTCACGGTGCGCACCGCCGGCTCCGCGAGCACCCGGTTCACCGCCTGGAGCTCGTGGGGAGGCTCGATCAGCACGGTCTTGCCGGTGCGCACGTCGTAGAGGAAGGCCTGCAGGTATTGCTGCTTGACCACGGGGACCATGCCCAGGGGCGTGTCGTCGTTGGTCGAGGTGGTCACCACCAGGTGCTCGTCATCGGCCCACTGCAGGGCCCGAAGGTCAGGCCGCCCGACCTTGAGCAGGATCGGCTTGGCCGACCCGTCGCGCGGGAAGATGGTCACCACGTGGTCTTCCTGGGTGGTCGCCAGATAGGCGATCATCGCGCCGCCCGGCGACAGGCGGACGTCAGCGATGGTCGGCAGCCGGCCATAGGCCTCGATCGGCGCCGCAGCCGCGGCCAGGGGTGCGGCCAGGAGCAGGGCGGACGCCGCCACGCCGGCGGCCAGACCGGCCAAACGATGGATTCCACGCTCCATGTCTTCCTCCCTCGGCCCCCGCGCCGCGGTCGCGACACCAGTTACATGCCGTAATGCTACTATACGTAACATATCTTATGGCCTTGGCAATACGCCGTTATCCGCGCGTGGGCTCACGTCGTCGTTGCGGGCGGCGCTGGACGGCCATGCTGGCGGACCCCATCATCGGTCCCGACGATCCCCAAGGGTCGCGGAGGGGTGATGGAGCGCAAGGTTCCGGTGTGGCTTCTGGGGTTCGCCAACCTGCCGCTCGGGGTGACCGGCGGGGTGGCCCTGATCCTGACGCCCCAGGTGCTGGCCGCCCGCCACGTGCCCGAGCCGCGCATCGCCGACATCACCACCCTGGGCCTGCTGGCCGCATTCCTGTTCTTCCCGATCGCCCCGTTGCTGGACGTGCGCTTCAGCCGGCGCGCCTACGCCGTCGCCCTGTCGATCCTGACGGCGGCCCTGACCGCCGCGGCGGTGCTGAGCCTGGGCAATCTCGACACCCTCGGCGTCTGGCTTCTGCTGTGCCTGATCGGCGCCCAGCTCAACAATGCGGCGATCGGCGGCTGGTTCGGTTCGGTGATCGCCAAGGAGGAGGGGGCCGTGCTCGGCGCTTGGATGACCGTGGCCAATGTGGTGGGCGCCGGGCTGACCGCCGCCGCCGGCATCCTGCTGGTGCGCGCCGCGCCGATGGCGGTGGCCGCCGCGGTGCTGGGCGGTATGAACCTGCTGCCCCTGGTGGTGTTCGCCCTGGCCCACCCGCCGGTGGAGGAGCGTCGTCGGCTGGCCGACAGCTTCGGCCGGTTCGCGCGCGAGCTGGGCGCGCTGTTCCGCCAGCCGAGCGTGCTGCGCCTGCTGCTGCTGTTCGCCCTGCCCTGCGCCTCGTTCGCCCTGACCAACACCCTGGGCGGGCTGGGCGCCGACTATCACGCTTCAGAGCAACTGGTGGGCGCCATCTTCGGCGTGGGCATCGTCTTCGCCGGCCTGGCCGGGAGCCTCGCGGTGCCGCTGCTGACGCGCAAGGGCGCGCCGGTGTGGGTCTACATCGGCGTAGGGACGACGGGCGCGGCGATCACCCTGCTGAACCTGGTCCTGCCGCACACTCCGGCGGTGTTCATCTGGGCCGCGATCAGCCAGAACGTGTGGCAGGCCGCCGCCCTGGCCCTGGTCAGCGCCATCGCCCTGCAGAGCATCGGCAAGGACAATCCCATGGCCGCCACCCAGTTCGCCCTGCTGGTGGGCGCCGCCACCGGCCCGATCACCTACATGCAATGGCTCGACGGCCACGCCTATGGGCTGGGCAAGCTGACCGCCCTCTACCTGACCGACGGCGGGCTGGGGATGCTGGCCTGCGTGGCGATGGCGGCGGTGTTCGCCTGGACCCGGCGACGCAGTCAGAAGATGGAGACGCCGGCCTTGGAATCCGCCCGGTAGCGGGCCAGGCGCGTGGCCAGGCCCGACATTCTCCGGGCCGCCCCCTCAGTGCCCCGCTGCACCCTCGTAGACGCCGGGGGCCAGGGCTTCGTCCTCGCCGTGGTCGTGGCCGAGCACGAACTTGCGGTCGCAGTAGGGGCATTCGACGAAGTGTTCGGCGCCCATCTCCATATAGACCCGCGGGTGCCCGAGGGCCCCGCCGACGCCGTCGCAACTGACGCGATGGGACTGGACCTTGATCACCTCGGGCGGCTCGATGGCGGGCGTAGAGGCGTTGACGGTGCGCACGGAGGGCGTTCCCTTGGCAATCTGGAGCGTGGAGCATACCTATTCGGCGCGCCCTCCAGCGTCAATTTCCCTCGGTTGATTCCCAGCGTCGCACCGCCATGACCCTGCCCGACTACGCCATCGAGATCGAAGGCCTGCGCAAGACCTATGCAGGGACGCGCGCCATGCCGCCCAAGGAGGCGCTCAAGGGCATCGACCTGAGGGTCAAGCGCGGCTCGATCTTCGGCCTGCTCGGCCCCAACGGCGCGGGCAAGTCGACCACCATCAACATCCTGGCGGGGGTGACCAACAAGACCGCCGGCAGCGTGAAGATCTGGGGCCGCGACATCGACAAGTCGCCGCGCGACGCCCGCGCCGCCATCGGCGTGGTGCCCCAGGAGCTGGCGGTGGACGTGTTCTTCACCCCCAGAGAGGCGCTGGAGGTGCAGGCCGGCTTCTACGGCGTGCCCAAGAAGGAGCGCCGCACCGACGCCCTGCTGGCCGCCATGGGCCTGAGCGACAAGGCCAACGCCTATGTGCGCGCCCTCTCGGGCGGCATGAAGCGGCGGGTGATGGTGGCCAAGGCCATGGTCCACGCCCCGCCGGTGCTGATCCTCGACGAGCCCACCGCGGGGGTGGACGTGGAGCTGCGCCGCCAGCTCTGGGAATATGTGGTGGGCTTGAACCAGCAGGGCGTGACCATCGTGCTGACCACCCACTACCTGGAGGAGGCCGAGCAGCTCTGCGACACCATCGCCATCGTCAACCACGGCGAGGTGGTGGCCTGCGAGCCGACCGAGGCCCTGCTGCGCACGCTGGACACCCGCACCGCGGTGGTCACCCCCAACGAGGCCCTGGCCGCCCCGCCGGCGCTGGCCGGCGCCCTGGAAGCCAAGCTGACCGCCGACGGTCGCCTGGCGATCGACTTCAAAGCCGGCGAGGCCGGCGGCATCGAGCAGGTGCTGAACGCGGTGCGTGCCGCGGGCGTGGGCATCAAGGACCTGTCGATCCGGGAGCCGGACCTGGAGGACGTGTTCCTGGCCCTGACCTACGGCGCCGATAAGCCGGCGGCTTGATTGCGAAGCCGCAGCGTTTCCGGTAGGAAGCCTCTCCCTGGTTCAGGCACCCGTAGCTCAGCTGGATAGAGCGTTGCCCTCCGAAGGCAAAGGTCACACGTTCGAATCGTGTCGGGTGCGCCAGGGCCTCTGAAAACCCCGAAAAAACAGCAACGTCGCCGTCAGGCGAATCGTCTGAGGGACCGTTTTCCGACGATCTCCCCACAATCCGTCTACACAATCGCCCGCCCGAATCCTCCCTAACCATCGGAGAAGGTTCGGGAAAGCGGTCGGGCAGCGTCTACACAAACCGTCTACACATTGTTCGAACGCACCTCGTTCGGAGGGGATCAGCGGCGCCAAGGGCCGCGACCGGCGCCCTGGCTACGACGCCTTGCTGAAGGGCGTGGCCCGCAAGGAGTTCGACCTCATCGCGGCTTGGTCAATCTGTAGGCTTGGAAGGAGCCTGCCGGACCTCGTGAGCTTCCTGGGCGACATCCAGAGCAAGGGGGTCGATCTCTACGTCCACACCCAAGGGCTCGACACCAGCACGCCCAGCGGCGCCATGATGTTCCAGATGCTCTCGGTGTTTTCCTCCTACGAGAGGGCCATGATCCGCGAACGCATCCTGAGCGGCTTGCGTCGCACGACCAAAAAGTCCGGCCGTAAGCCCATGCCCGAGGACCGTGTGGAGGCGATCCGGAGGTCGTTGGCGAACGGCCTGGGCATCCGTGCCACCGCCCGTCTGCATCGAGCGTCGTCCATGACCGTGACCAGGATCGCCCGCCAGATCACGGCGCCGGAGTGCGTCCGAACCTGACGCCAGCGACTCGTCTGATGATGGCCGACACCATCATCAACACGGTCGCCGAACATGCCCACCGAAGAGCCCGATAGCACCAGCTACCATTTGACCAGCGACGTCCAAGCTGGGAATCGTGTCGGGTGCGCCAGGGATTCAATGATTTGACGTGCGCAGGGGCGCTCCCCACCGTTTGGCGACACGGTCATCGGCTGAATCGTGGCCAAGCCCATGACCGGCGTCGTGCAACAACCAGCGAACATTGCCGGCGTCGCCACCGGCCGTGGGGCCGCACGTGCAGGCTTCAACGGCCGCCGCTGATGCGCTAATAGCCGCGCATGATCGAAACGCCATCAGACATCGTGGCGACCGTGCGGCGCGACCTCGCGCAGGCACACGTCAACAGCCGATATTATTCGGACGCGGAAGCCGGCGATTGGCTGGCGGTGATGTGGGGTCCAAACAGCCTATTCCTTCCCCTGTTCCGCCGGTTGGACCTGTCGGACGTGGTCGAGATTGCCTGTGGCTACGGCCGGCATGCGGCGCAATTCATCGACCGTGCCGGGCAGGTTACCCTGACCGACATCAACCACGACAGCATCTCCGCTTGTCGGACGCGCTTCGCAGGGCGAGATAATGTGGCGTGCCTGGTCAATAGTGGAAAAGACCTTGGCGACCTCGAAAGCGGTAGATATTCCGCTGTATTCTCATATGACGCGATGGTTCATTTCGAGGCGTCCGACCTCATCGCCTACGTCTTCGAGGTCGCGCGAATTTTACGGCCGGGCGGCCGAGCGCTCCTGCACTATTCCAATTTTCAGGGATGTCCTGAGGGGACTTATTCGGATGGCCCGCACTGGCGGAATTTCTTCTCAGAGGCCATGTTTCGCCACTTCGCCTCTCGCGCTGGTCTTCGCGTGATCGAAAGCAAGATAATGGCGTGGCCGCCAGCCGGTGGTGTCGCTGATCTCGACGCCCTGACGCTGGTGGAGAAGGCCTAGTCGATCCGCCTCGCACAACCCCCCTTGAGCGGTGGCGGCTGGCCGATAAGCTCACCCGGATCGGACGACGGCTGGGCCGCGCCCTTCGGGAGGATCCTCAAGATGTCTTTGAGCCGCGTGCTGCCGCTGGCCGCCCTCGTCTTCGCTCTGCTCGCCGCGCCCGCGGCGTTCGCGGTGGTCGACGACAACCCGCCGCCGCCCAAGACGCCGGCCTATATCCAGAAGGCGGTCGACAGCCCCGAACGGGCGCAGAAGCAGAGGGACCGCGACGTCGGGCGCAAGCCCGCGGAGACCCTGGCCTTCTCGGGCATCAAGCCGGGGCAGAAGGTCGTCGAGCTGGCCTCGTTCGGCCAGTACTACACCGACATCATGGCCCCGATCGTTGGCCCCACGGGCCACATCTGGATGTATGATCTGCCGTACACGGACAAGCAGTTCGGCGATCCCTCGCGCGCCTTCGTGGCCAAGCACCCCAACACCGAGTTCGCCGAGGCCCGGTTCGACCAGATGGACTGGCCCAAGAACCTCGATCTGATCACCATCGTGCTCTACTACCACGACCTGCAGTACAACGGCGTCGACACCGGCGTGCTCGACAGGAAGATGTTCGAAGCGCTGAAGCCGGGCGGCAAGCTCTTGATCGTCGACCACAAGGCCGACGCGGGCTCGGGCTGGCGCGACTCCAAGACCATCCACCGCATGGGGGTGGAGACCATCGTCAAGGAAGTGACCGCCGCCGGCTTCAAGCTCAAGGTCGACAGCGACCTGCTGGCCAATCCCCAGGACGACCACCACAAGATGGTGTTCGCGCCCGGCGAGCGCGGCCATACCGACCAGGCCCTGTTCGTGTTCGAGAAGCCGAAGCGGTAGAGCGTCAGACGAGGTTGAGCCTCGGCGTGGCCGACTGACGGGCCGTTTGGCGGGCCGAGCGCATGGCGTCCGATCTGAGGGCCGCCGCGGCCAGGGCGACCGCCATGTCGGAGTAACCGCGCTGCGTGAGGGCCGCGGCGATATCGGGCAGCAGCAGGCCGCGCGCGGAAAGGCGCGTGGCTTCCGCCAGCCAGGGCGCGGGCTCGACGGGGCGCAGCTCGCCGAAGGGCATGTCCAGCGGCATCATCGGCCGAAGGCGTAGACGACGCGCAGGCCGAGGTCGTCGAGGCCCGGGTTCTGCCGCCCGGCGAGCTGACCGTGGCTGAGGTGGACCAGGGTCGCCTCGACCGCCCACGGTCCCTGGCTGCGCCAGCCGAGCGACAGCTCGGGCTCGAACAGCAGGCGCGAGCCGAGATAGAGCCGGTCGGGGGTCACCTGGTACCTGGCGTCCGAGCCGAACTGCACCGCCCCGCCGAGGCCCGGCTGCACGTACAAGCCGGACATCCCGATCGGCCAGCGCCAGGCGGCGCCCGCCGCGGCGAACGCCACGCCGCCCGAGGTGTTGGCCGATCCCAGGGCGTAGAGCCGAAGCTCGCCATAGGGCGGCACGCTGACCAGGGGCGCCGTTCTCAGGCCGGCCTGGATGTCGGCCCCGCGCTCGAAACAGCAGTCGGCGATGCCGACGTGGGCGTCGGGCGCGAAGGCGCCGAGCCAGGTCTCCTGGGCGGATGCGAGCCTGGGCGCCGCCGCCGCGAGCACGAGGGCCGAGGCGGCGGCGAGGCCGCGCCCGGTCACCAGAGGCGCCGATAGACCGTGCGCGGGGGCCGCAGCGCGAGACCGGCCAGCAGACCGACGCCGGCGGCGACGGCGATGCAGATCCACGGCTCGCGGCGCACGAAGGCGTCGACCTCGTCATAGGCGTCGAGCGTCATGCCCCGGGCCTCGCCGGCCAGCCGCTCGGCCTGGTCCTGGACCTCGCCCCAGGTGCGCTGGATGGCGCCGGTGGCCTGGTCCAGCTTGCCACGCGCCTGCAGGCCGGTGTCGCCCACGAACCCGCCCACGCCATCCTCGACATGCCCCAGGCCTTCGCGGGCCAGGCCTTCGATCTGCTCTTCAACCATGTGCGTCTCCTTTGCCAAGGCAACGCCGGCTGACCGCAGCCGTTCCGCGCCCAAGCTCCGGCGCAAGATCCCAGTCCGGGTCAGGGCCGCGCGGCCGTCCAGAAGGCGCAGTGGTGCTCCTCGGCGAACTGCCGGTCGGTCATGGTGGCGGACTGCGGCACGGTCTCCACGAGGTAGAGGCCTTGCGCGCCCGGCGCGGGGGTGAAGCGCGGCCATTTCGGCGCCCCCGGCCCGTTGGGGTCGCCGGTGCGGGCGAAGTTGGTCCAGGCCCTGATCAGTCCGTCGGACAGCGCCTGCTGCTGGGCGTTCAGCGGATGGATCTCGCCCTTGGGCCCGCCGTGCCACAGGGGGAACAGGTACTGGATGTCGGCGGTGTGGTAGGCGAGCGGCTCGAAGCCCGGCAGCGGCGGGAAGTAGAACGGCGCGGTCTGGTCGGCGAACTCGTAGGCATAGACCGGGACCTGCGGGCCGATCACCCGGTTCAGCGCCAGCTGCGGACAGACCGCGCTGTCGGTGCCCACCGCGTCGCGGGCGCGCTGGGGCGTGGGATAGCCGTCGAGCTTATATTCCGCCAGCACCTTGGCCGCGAGATCGCCTGGATAGGAGGCCTCGACGTAGTCCTGCACCTCCTGGGCGGTGAAGGCGTGGCGGGGCTCGGTATAGTATTCGGTGATGGCGGCGGTGAAGTTCTGCTCGTCGCGCACCGTGCCGCTCATGATCGACATCCGGGCATAGAGGCCCTGGCGAAAGGCGGCGAACAGGCCCTGCGCGGGCACGATCTGGCCATCGGCGACCAGGAAGGTGACATAGGGCCCGCTCTTGGACTCCTCGCCCTGCAGCTTCATGACCTGCTCGGCCGGAAGGCGGCGCAGGCACGCGGCGACTTCGGGGCCCGCCCCCTCGCCGCAGCCGGCGGCCACGGCGAAGGCGGAGCCCTGTTTCTCGGCCGAGGCCAGGGGCTGGCCGTCGGCGACGATGCTCTCGAAGATGGCCCGGTGGAACAGGCCCGCGGCCATGGGCGAGGCGACCTGGGCCTCCGCGTCCACCGAGCCGGCCGACTGGCCGCCCAGGGTGACGTTGCCCGGATCGCCGCCGAAGGCGGAGATGTTGTCGCGCACCCACTTCATCGCCGCCTGCTGGTCGAGCAGGCCGTAGTTGGCGAAGGGGTGGCCCTCGGCGTCGAGCGCCGGATTGGCCAGCCAGCCGAACAGGCCCAGGCGGTAGTTGATCGTCACCACCACCGTATTTCCCACCGAGGCCAGCCGGCTGGCGTCGTAGTCGCTGGAGGCGCCGTCGACATTGCCGCCGCCGTGGATCCACACGAGCACCGGCGCCTTGGCCGCGGCGCCCAGCCTGGGCGTGAAGACGTTGAGGGTGAGGCAGTCCTCGTTGGCGTTGGCCGGGCCGGCGAACACGCCGAGGGTGGTCACCTGGGCGCAGACCGGGCCGAACCGGGCCGCCTGGCGCACGCCAGTCCAGGCCGCGGCCGGCGCGGGGGGACGCCAGCGCAGGTCGCCCACCGGCGGCGCGGCGTAGGGAATGCCGAGGAACTGGTCCACGCCCTTGGCGACAACGCCTTCGACCGGGCCCTGGCGCGTGTCGGCCCGGGGTGCGGCCTGGGGCGCGGCCTGGGTGCTGCCGACGAAGGCGAGGCCGAAAGCGGCGGCGGCGAGCGTGCGCGACAGGCCGATCATGCGGCGATCCCCCAGGCGGTGCAGAAGAACGGCGATCTTCCAGCGACAGCGGGGCGGCGTCAAATCCAGCTTTTCACGCGACGCGCGAAGCGGCACAGTCAGCCGACTTCGGCGGAGGCCTCCGCGTGGCGGACGAAGCAGTCGCAGCCAGAACCAGCCTCGTCCCGCGCGCGCCGCCATCCTCGCTGCGCCGGGGCGTCGGCTTGGCCGTGGGCCTGGGCGCGGCGGTGTTCGTCCTCGCCGCCCTGTCGACCTGGTTCACCCATGTGGCCGGCCAAGTGGCCGCGGTCTGGCCCGCCAACGCCATCGCCGTGGCCGCCCTGCTGCGCGCGTCGGACCGCGACCGCTGGTTCCTGCTGGCCGGGGCGTTCGCCGGCAACGCCCTGGCCAACCTGTCGGGCGGCGATGCCCTCGCCTCGGCCTTCGGCGTCAGTTTCGCCGACGCCATTGAGGAGCTGATGTGCGTGGTCCTGATGCGCAGGACTTGCGGCCCGAGCCCCGACCTGACCAGCGTCGACCACCTGGTGCGCTTCGTCTTCATCGGCGGGCTCCTGGCCCCCCTGACTTCGGGCCTGCTGGCCCTGCCGGCCCTCGTGCGGCCGGGGCAGGCCGTGGGGTCCAGCCTGCTGGCGTGGTTCGCGGCAGACTCGCTCGGCATGCTGATCGTGGTCCCGGCGGTGATGGCATTCAACGTCGAGGGGCTGCGGCGACAGGGAGGCTCTCACTTCGGCCGGGTCGCCGCGCCGCTCATGGCGGTGGCCATCGCCCTGGCGGCCATCAACGTGCGCTGGATCTACCCCCTGCAGTTCCTGCTGCTGCCGTCGCTGCTGTTCTGCGCGGTGCGCCTGGGCGCCTCGGCCGCCGCGATCGCCCAGCTGACCGTGTCGGCCGTGGTCGTGGTGACCACCCTCACCGGGATCGGCGGCATCGCCTTCGGCGACGACATCCTGGAGCGGCTGCGCGCGGTGCAGGCCTTCCTGGCCATGCAGTCGCTGGTGGTGCTGCCGGCCTCGGCGGTGCTGCAGGATCGCCTGAGGCTGGAGGCGGACCTGCGGGCGGCGAAGGACGTCGCGGAGGCTTCGGCCCACCGCGCCCGCACCGAGCTGACCTCGCGCCTCAGCGCCGAACGACGGCTTGACCTGGCGCTGAAGGCGGGCGGCATCGGCGCCTTCGAGCTGGACGTGGAGAGCGACCAGGTGGCGGTCGACCAGCACATGTTCGAACTGCTGGGCCTGGAGCCCGTCCCCGGCGGGTGGCTGTCGATGCAGACGGTCCGGGCGGGGCTGAACGGCAGGGATCTGCGTCGGCTGGTCAGCGCCTTCGAGCGGCTGCGCGAGGCGGCGGCCGGCGACCGCTCGGGCGGCGCGGGAGCGTCTGTCGCCTTCGACTACAACCGGCGTGACGGCGAGGTGCGGCGCCTGCAGCTCCACGCCGGCGTCTATCCCGGCGAGACCGCCCGCCTGCGCGTCTTCGGCGCCCTCATCGACATCACCGAGCAGACCCAGGCCGAGGAGGAGCGCGCGCTGCTGCGGTCGCGGTTGCAGAAGGCCGAGCACATGCGCCGGGTGGGCGCCCTGGCCGGCGGCATCGCCCACGACTTCAACAACCTCTTGGGCGCCATCCAGGGCTTCTCGAGCCTGCTCGAGGACGACCTGCCGGCGGCCTCCGCCCAGCACCGCTTCGCCACCCGCATCACCGCCTCGGCCGAACGCGGCAAGGAGATCGTCGGCCAGATCCTGTCCTATGCGCGGTCGGGCGAGCAGGCGCGCAAGGCGATCGCGCTCGACCTGTTCCTGGCGGAAGCCCAGCCGCTGCTGGAAAGCCTGGCCGGCGCGCACGTGACGCTGATCATCGTCTGCCGCGACCCCGGCCTGCGGGCCGCGGCCAGTCCCGCCCAGCTGACCCAGGTGCTGTCGAACCTGTGCAAGAACGCCGGCGATGCGATGGACGGGCGTCCGGGCGAGGTCGCCATCGAACTCTACCGTGTCGCCGGGACCGAGGTGGCCGGCGTGCTCGACCGGTCGTACAGGCCCACCGCGCAGATGGTCGGCCAGTTGTCGTCCAAGGCCGACTACGCCTGTATCCGGGTGTCCGACACCGGACCGGGCATCGCTTCGGCGGTGCTGCGGCGGATGTTCGAGCCGTTCTTCACCAGCAAGGACCGCGGGCGCGGGACCGGGCTCGGCCTGGCGGTGGTGCAGGGCGCAGCCGAGGATCATGGCGGAGCCTGCCTGGCGGAGTCGGACCTGGGCGCGGGCGCCGCGTTCTCGTTCCTGCTGCCCCTCGCCCCTGCCGTGGCCGCCGGCGCCCGGGGCGATCCGGCCGGCCGGATGGAGAACCGGGGTGGCGCGGTGATGGTGGTGGACGACGAACCGAACATCGCCGAGGCCCTGGTCACAGCCCTGAACCGGGCCGGCTACGACGCCGTGGGCGTCGACAACGCCGCGGCGGCCCTGGAGGCGGTGACGGCCGATCCGGCCGCGTGGCGGCTCCTGATCACCGACCAGATCATGCCGGACATGCGCGGCGCCGACCTGGCCCGCGCGTGCAAGGGCCTGAAGCCCTCGCTCGTGACGGTGCTCTACAGCGGTTTCAACGACGACCTGAACGGCCAGGACTCTTCGGTCTTCGACCTGACGCTGGCCAAGCCGCTGACCACCCAGGACTTCATCCGCGAACTGGACGCGCTCGCGGCCAGGGGCGGCGAGCACGGACGGGAGGACGGCTAGGGCCCGGAGCGGAGCTTGGGCGCAGGGCGGGCCGCCCGCGCCTCGTCAGCCCGCCGCGCCGACCTGGCCCGGGTCGATCGACGCGACCGCGAAGGCGTTCCTGCCGGCGCCGCCGCTGGTGCGGCTGGGCTGCGACCAGGCCACGCCGGCGACGACCAGGATCAGGGCGACGACCAGGCCGGCCAGGACCCGTTCGAGGCGGCGGACCTTGGGCTCGTGCGCCGCGGTCACGTCGCGGACAAAGGTGACGCGCCTCATGCCGGGGCCGGCGAAGTCGCGCGCCGACACCGTCACCAACTCCAGGCTGCGGCCGTCGCCGAGGTGCACGATGTTGCGGGTGCGGATGGCGTCCTGGCGGAACAGGATGCCGTTCATCAAGGAGCGGGCGTCCTCCGGGTCGAGGCCGCCGAGGCCGCCAATGAGGCGCAAGGCGGGGATGCCCCACAGCCTGGGATATTGGGCGTTGCAGTATTCGATGCGATCATCCGCGCCGATCACCGCCACGCCGATGGCTTCCTCGGCGGACGCCGGGCGCTCGTCGGCCCGGTCGATCCCGTGTTCGCCGCCGGCGGCGGCCAGCTTGTGCATCGGCATCTGTGCGCCATTCCCAATAGGTTGGGCCCGGCAAGCCGGGCCGCATGTGTCAGGACGTGTGTGTGACGGGCGGGCGCGCAGGCGCTCCATCCCTGGAGCCCGATGTTCCGGCGGAGGGTCGGGTACTGGCTGGCCAGCCGATACGCGTTTACGCCACTGCGACTTCACTGGATGTCGGCGGGAGGAGCCGACAACCCGGATCATAGCGGATGCGCGGATGGCGTGGGGCGGGCGTCGGTACAGGCCACGGCATACGGACGTCTAGCGTCCGCCCATACCGTAGGCGCCCCTTCTGGAGGGCCGGATACTATCCGTTGGTATGGAAATGGTTGGCGGCGTCGCAAAGCCAAGCCAGAATGGGTGCACCCGAGAGGCGAGTCCTCATGATCATCATCGCCGATGACCACCCGCTCTATCGCGAGGCGCTGACGACACGCGTGGAGCGCCTGTTCCCTGAAGCGACGATCAGCGCGGTGGAATCGCTGGACGAGGCCCTGGCGGTCGCCGATCGCGGGCCCAAGCGCGCCCGGCTGTTCCTGCTGGACTACCACATGCCCGGGGTGTCGCGTGCGAGCCTCAAGGACGTGGTGGCGCAGTATCCGGACGCGCGGGTCGCGGTGATCTCGGGCACCGCCAACCCGGACGAGGTGCGCGGGGTGATCCACGCCGGCGTACACGGCTTCATCCCCAAGACCTCCACCACCGAATACCTGCAGCTCGCCCTGCAGATGCTGCTGGCCGGCGGCACCAGCGTGCCCACCGAATACCTGCTGGCCTCGCCCGCCGCGCCCGGGCCGGAGGAGGCGTCCTGGGCGCCGTCCCTGACCGAACGGGAGACCGAAGTGATGCGAGCCCTGTCGCGCGGCCTGTCCAACAAGGAGATCGGGCGCGAGCTCGGTCTGGCCGAGGTGACGGTGAAGCTGCACATGAGCAGCATCTTCCGCAAGACCGGCGCCCACACCCGCGCCGAGGCCGCCGTCCTGGCCAACAAGCACGGGCTCTAGGCGGCGCCCCGTAAGCCGAAGTCAGCGCGCGATCACAGGGGATGCAACCGACGCGACGTCGAGCTGGCCACCGAAGCCGTGGATCCACGCGTGGCCGGCGTTGAAGCTCATGATCGGGCGGTAGTCGTGGACGGCGCGCTGGGGCAGCACCTCGTCCGTGCCCAGGTCGAGGATCCAGAACTGCCCGTCCACCTGCACCGCCAGGATGGCGTGGTCGGCGCGCTTCACCAGGTCGTGGACGATCAGCAGATAGAGGTCCTGGGCCGGCACGCCGGCCGCCTTCAGCAGCTCCATCTTGGCGATCGCGTAGTCCTCGCAGTCGCCGCGCCCGGTGCGCAGGGTTTGCGACAGGGTGGCCCAGTTGTCCTCGCCCGGCGGGTCGGGGGTGTAGGCGACCGCGTGGTTGACCCAGGCATTGACCCGCTGCAGCTGCTCCAGCGCGGGCCGGCTCCTCACCGTCTGCATCAATTGCTGCGCGGCGCCGGTGAGCGCTGGCCTGTCGTCGGCCACGCTCGCCCAGCGCCCGTCGAAGGCGCTGTGACGCACCAGGAGCGCCGTCGAGCCGAACAGGTCCGGGGTGCGCTCCAGCAGGGCGTGCGCATCGCCGGCGGCCTGTGCGGCCGCGTGGCTGGCGGTTGCGGCCACGACCAGGGACACCGTCAGGGCGGCGAGTTTGCGGAAAATGGAGGAACGGAAGCGCGCGCTCTGCGCGTTGCGCCGGTGCATGGCCTTGCCTTCTCTGCGTGCTGTCGCCCGCAGCCGGGCCGGCCTCTGTGCAAGAGCGGCAGCTAGGTGGGCGTAGGTTCAGGTTTGCGGCTGGCCAGCCCGGAGTTACTGTCGATGACGAACGTCGTTTTCGATCTGTCGCCGCAACAGCGTGTTCCGATGTTTTGAATATACTCGCCTGTGAGACATATTACCTGTCGGCAAGGGTATGGAGGGCGCAGACCTGCGGCCATGCAGCGCCCAATACCCGCTCGCCGATCGGATGGATTTCGGCTAGACGAAAGTATGTTCGAATACATACCGGCATGACTTGAGGCGTCAGGTGTCGCTTTCGGCCACACCCGGTTTGCCGATAGGGTCGGGCCCATGCCGCCGCCCGCCGCCCGCCCGCCCGTCCCCCCCTTGGAGGGGCAGGCCAGTTTCGAGGAGGCCATGCGACTGCACCGGGCCGGGCGGCTCGACGAGGCCGCGGCCCTCTACCGCTGGGTGGCCGAGCAGTTCCCGAACGAGGCAGACGCCTTCCATCTGCAGGGCGTGATCGCCCTGTCCAAGGGGGACGCAAACGGGGCGCTGGCGCTGTTCGAGCAGGCCGCCCGGCTCGCGCCCAAGGAAGCCGGCTACCTGATCAGTTGCGCCAATGCGCTGAGGGCGCTGGGGCGCCGCGAAGCGGTGCTGGAGCGCTACGACCGGGCCGTGGCGCTGGACCCCGGGTCAGCCGAGGTCCATTTCAACCGCTCCATCGCCCTGCTCGACCTGGGCCGCACGGACGAGGCCCTGGACGCCTGCGATCGCGTGCTCGCTCTGAAGGCGGACTGGCCCCCGGCCCACAGCCATCGCGGCTATCTGCTGCGCCGCCTGAAGCGGCTCGAGGAAGCGCTCGCGAGCCACGACCAGGCTCTGGCCCTCGATCCATCGAAATACGAGAGCCACTACAACCGCGCCCTGACCCTGCAGGACTTGAAACGCCTGCCCGAGGCCATCGCCGGCTTCGACCGCGCCATCGCCCTGCGCCCGGGGGCCAACGACCCAAAGGTCAGCCGGGCGGCGGCGCTGCTGATGGCGGGCGATTTCGAGCGCGGCTGGCCCGCGTTGGAGGCCCGCTGGGGACGCCCCCTGCTGCGCGCCACCCTGCGCGACCTCGGCCGGCCGCCCTGGCTCGGTGGCGACGACATCGCGGGCAAGACGATTCTGCTGCACGCGGAACAGGGGTTCGGCGACGCCATCCACTTCGCCCGCTACGCCACCCTCGCGGCCGATCGCGGGGCGCGGGTGATCCTGGAGGTTCATCCCGCCCTGGTCGCGCTGATGCGGACGCTGAAAGGTCCCCAGGCCGTGATCGCCCGCGGCGATCCCCTGCCGGCGTTCGACCTGCACGCGCCGCTACTGTCCCTGCCCCTGGCCTTCGGCACGACGCTGCAGACCATCCCGGCGCCGCCCGCCTATCTCGCCGCCGACCCGGCCAAGGTCGCGCATTGGGCCGAACGCCTGAGCTCCAAGACCGCGCCGCGGGTGGGCCTGGTCTGGTCCGGCAACCCGGCGCAAGACAACGACCGCAACCGCTCGGTGGCGCTCGGCGAACTCCTGGCCTTCCTGCCCGACGGGATCGACTACGTCAGCCTGCAGACCGAGGTGAGGCAGAGCGACAGCGCCGCCCTGGGCCTCGGCCGCGTGCGCCACTTCGGCAAGGCCCTGGCCGACTTCACCGACACCGCCGCGCTGGCGGCGCAGATGGACGCCGTGCTCAGCGTCTGTACCTCAGGCGCGCACCTGGCCGGAGCCCTGGGCGTGGACACCCGGGTGATGCTGACCAATGTCGGAACCTGCTGGCGCTGGTTGACCGCGCGCGAGGACAGCCCCTGGTATCCTTCGATGCGCCTCTACCGTCAGGGTCCGGACAACGACTGGCGGCCGGTTTTCCAGCGGGCCGCCTTGGACCTTGCGGCGCTTCGCGGGCACTAACCCCTGTGGCGGGGCGCCCGCTGCGTGACTTGACAGTTCATGGGCTCCGGGCCATGCGACGCCGATGCGTCGATCTTCATGGCATGCGGGCCGCTATTTGCCCGGCGCCGCGGGGACCGCCGCCAAAAGGCGGACACACCGCTGGATATAAAAACGAAAGCCCTGGAGAGGTCGTCAAATGAACCTGGATGCCTTGTCGCCCAAAGTCTTGAGTCTGCTGCGCTTCGTGTCGGGGCTGCTGTTCATGGAACACGGCATGCAGAAGATCCTGCACTTCCCGCCCCAGCCGCCGCCCGCGCCTGCCGCCGCCGCTGCGGCCGCCGCCGCCAAGGCCGCCGGCGCGGCCGTCGCCCATGCCGCGCCCTGGTTCCTGAAGCCCGCCGGCTATATCGAGCTGATCGGCGGCGCCCTGATCCTGCTGGGCCTGTTCACCCGCGGAGCCGCCTTCATCTGCTCGGGCGAGATGGCCTTCGCCTACTTCATGTCGCACGCGCCCAAGAACTTCTATCCGGTGAACAACGGCGGCGACCCGGCGATTCTCTACTGTTTCCTGTTCCTCTTCTTCGTGTTCTCGGGCCCCGGCCCGTTCAGCGTCGACGCGCTGATGAAGAAACGGATCTAGGATCTCCTCCGGATCACGAATGGAAACGGCCGCCAGCACCCCTGGCGGCCGTTTTTCGTTGGTTCAGTTCACCGCCACGCCGGGGGTCGGCCCGGTCAGCTTGATCTCGTACAGGTCCGGCCACAGCTTGCCAGTGATGAACAGGCGGTCGTGCTCGGCGTCGTAGGCGATGCCGTTGAGCACGTCGATCGGCCGCCCCTTGGCCGCCTCCTGGCTCACCAGGGCCGACAGGTCGATCACCCCCGTCACATTGCCGGTCTTGGGGTCGATGCGGACGATGAAGTTGGTCTGCCAGACGTTGGCCAGGATCTCGCCCTTCACCCACTCCAGCTCGTTGAGCATGGCTAGCGGCCGGCCGTTGAGGGTCACGTTCAGGCGGCCGGTCTCGGCCAGGGTGGCCGGGTCGAGGAAGCGCAGCTGGGCGGTGCCGTCGCTCATGATGATGCGCTGGCCGTCGTGGGTCAGGGCCCAGCCCTCGCCGAGGTAGTGGAAGGTCGAGCGCGGCTTGAAGGTGCCGAGGTCGTAGGTGAAGCCGATCTGCGACTGCCAGGTGAGCTCGGCCAGCCGGCCCTTCCAGGCGACGATGCCCTCGCCGAAATACTTGGCGCCGATCGGCCGGCGCTTCAGCACCTTGCCGGTGGCCAGCTGCACCTTGCGGATGTCGGACTTCCCTTCCAGGCCGGTGGATTCATAGAGGAAGCCGTCCAGGTAGAAGAGCCCCTCGGTGAAGGCGCCCGGATCGTGCGGGTAGGTGCGTTCGATCGTGTAGCCGTAGACGGGCACCTTGGCGTGGGCGGGGGCGGGCGTCAGAACGGGGACCGCCATGGCGGCGAGGCCGAGGGTCAGGGCCGCCAGCTTCCTGATCGAGGTCACGCAACTCTCCGCGAAAGGTTCCCGTGCGCTGTCGGCGGACGCCTCGTCGAGCGCGTCACGGCCCCGCTTCGCACGGACCGGCCCGGGGCTCAAGCGTGGCCCACGAGAAGGCGGCTCTGCTAGGTAGAGGCATGGATTCGATCTTGCACACCGCGCGGCTGACCCTGCGCCCCCTCGACGCCGGAGACGCGGCGCCGAGCGCCCGCATCATGTCGCCCGCCATCGCCCGCTGGACCGGGTCGTGGACGGGCTCCGAGACGGCCGAGGCGGTGCAGCAGCGCATCGATCGCTACCTCGACAGCGAACGCTCGGGCGTCAGCTTCAACCGGGCCATGGTGGTGACGGCGACCGGCGCGTTGATCGGCTGGATCGGCGTGCGGCGGCTCGACGCCGAGCCCGAGCGCGGGTCGCTCGGCTACTGGCTCGGCGAGGCCTGGTTCGGCCTGGGCTACACGAAGGAGGCGGCGCGGGCGATCGTCGACGCGGCGTGGGACGCGCTGGGCGTCGAGGTTCTGGAGGGCGCGGCGCAGGTCGCCAACCTCGCCTCGCACAAGGTCCTGCTGGGCGTCGGCATGCGCCACATGGGCCAGCGCCAGGAATTCGCCACCGCCCGCGGCGCGGCGGACCTGTGCGACTGGTACGAACTCAGGCGACCGACCTGGCCCGATCCTGGTGCGGATAGCGCAGGAACAGCGACGCGATCCCGCCGAGCGCCATCGCCGCGGCCATGAAGATCAGCCCGCCCGACGCCTTGCCCGTGCCCTGCTCGATGGCGCCCATGATGAACGGGCCGACGAAGCCGCCGGTGACGCCCAGGGCGTTGAGGAAGCCGAGGCCGGCGGCCAGGGCCGCGCCCTCGAACCGGGCCGGCGGATAGGTGAAGACCACCGCCTGGATCGGCGACACCACCGCCATGCCGACGCAGAACACGCCGAGCGCCAGGGCCGGCGGGAAGGCCAGGGGCGCCAGCAGGCACAGGGCGAGGAGGAAGCAGCCGCCGGTCATCAGCAGCCGGCTCCAGCCGCCCTTCATGGCCAGCCACGGCAACGTGCCCGACCCGATGAAGGCGCACAGCCACGGCAGGCCGGTGAGTAGGCCGATCTGCAGCTCGCTGAGCTTGCCCCAGGAGCGGATGATGGCCGGCAGGAAGAAGGTCACGCCGTAGAAGGCGATCTGGTGCAGGAAATAGACCAGGATCGCCAGCAGCACCTGGGGATGGAAGAAGGCCTTGGACAGGTGTGTGTCGCCCCCGCCCTCGCGACCGCGTCTCTGTTCGGCCAGCACCACCGCTTTCTCGTCGTCGCTGAGCCACCGGGCCTTGGCCGGCCCCTCGGGCAGCACGGTCAGCACCACCACGGCGAACAGCACGGCCGGGACGCCCTCCACCAGGAACAGCCACTGCCAGCCGGCGAGGCCGGCGGTCCCGTTCAGGCCCAGCAGTGCGCCGCCCACCGGTCCGCCGATGACGTTGGCCATCGACACGCCCATCAGGAAATAGCCGGTGGCCCGCGCCTGCTCGCGCGGACCGAACCAGGTCGTCAGATAGTAGAGCACGCCAGGGAACAGACCCGCCTCGGCGACGCCCAGCAGGACGCGCAGCAGGTAGAAGGACGACGGCCCTTTCACCAGGCACATGCCCATGGAGACCAGGCCCCAGGTGGCCATGATGCGGGCGATCCAGCGCCGCGCCCCGACCTTCCTGAGGATCAGGTTGGAGGGCACCTCGCAGGCCGCGTAGACCAGGAAGAACAGACCCGCGCCGAAGCCGTACATCTGGGGCGAGATGCCCACGTCGGTCTGCAGCGCCGCCTTGGCCAGGGCGATGTTGGTGCGGTCGAGGAAGTTGAGGATGTAGCCGAACACCAGGAGCGGCATCAGCCGCATGAAGTTGCGGTCGATCAGCCGCTGGACTTCGGCCGCCGGGGCCCGGAAGGAGTCCGGCTCGAGCGCTCGGGGCCCGGCGGCCCGGGGCTCAGAGATACTCGACATTACCGTCCACGCTGATCGCCTGGCCAGAGACGTTGCGCGCGGCCGGGGAGCACAGGAACAGGGCCATGGCGGCGACGTCCTCCGCGGTGGTCATGCGGCGCAGGGAGATCTTCTTGACGTACTGCTCGCGCATCACTTCCTCCTGGAGCCCGAGCTGACGGGCGCGCGCGCCGATCACCTTGTCGATGCGCGGGCCCTCGATGATCCCGGGCAAGACGGCATTGACCCGCACCCCGTCCGGGCCGAGCTCGGCGGCGAGCGACTTCATGAAGCCGACGATGGCCCACTTGGTCGCCGCATAGGGCGTGCGCCAGGCGTAGCCGAGCCGGCCGGCCACGGACGAAATGCAAATAAGATGGGCGTGCTCGCTCGCCTTCAGCATCGGCGCGGCGTGGTGGGCGAAGCGGTACTGGGCGTTGAGGTTGACGTCGATGGTCCGGGTCCACTCGGTCTCGGTGATCGCGTCTATGCCGGCGGTAGGGCCCGCGATCCCGGCATTGTTGATCAGTACGTCGAGCCCGCCGAAGCGCGCGGCCTGCTCGGCGAACACCTGGTCCACGGCCCAGCGGTCGGCCACGTCGGCGTGGGTGGCGTGGGCGCCCGGATGGCGGGCGCGGAAGGCGGCGAGGGTCGGCTCGGACACGTCGCACACGTGCACCTGGGCCTTGGCCTCGAGGAAGGAGGCGGCGATGGCCTCGCCGATGCCGGAGGCGCCGCCGGAAATCAGCACGCGCAATCCCGCGACCGGCGTCAGGCGCTCGATCAGACCCATTCCGAGGTTTCCTCTGTCGACGCGGCCTCTGCGGGCCGTGTTTTGTCGATGTGACCTTGGCTTGCGGCGGCAAGCAAGCCCGGATAGGGCTGCGGGCCGTAGCGGAGAGGAAACTTCATGGCCAAGATCGCGATCATCGGCTCGGGTCTGGTCGGCCGGTCCTGGGCCATCAGCTTCGCCCGCGCGGGCCACGACGCCTTCCTGTGGGACGCCGAGCCCGGCGCGGCCGAAGCGGCCATCGGCTACATCGGCAAGGTGCTGCCCGATCTTGCGGCCAACGACCTGCTGCGCGGATCGACCCCCGATCAGGTGTTGGGCCGCCTGCACGTGGCCACCACGGCGGCGGCGGCGCTCCAGGGCGCGGTCTACGCCCAGGAATCCACGCCCGAACGGGTGGAGATCAAGCGCGAGGTCTACGCCATGCTGGACGCGGCGGCGGACCCCGACACCATCCTCGCCTCCTCGACCACCGCCCTGCTCCCCTCCTCCTTCACCGAGGCGCTGGCGGGCCGGGCCCGCTGCATCGTCGCCCACCCGATCAACCCGCCCTATGTGATCCCCGCCGTCGAAGTGGTGCCGGCGCCCTGGACCTCGCCCGAGGTGACGCAGAAGACGGCGGACCTGCTGAGGTCCATCGGCCACGTGCCGGTGGTGATGCAGAAGGAACTCGACGGCTTCCTGGTGAACCGGTTGCAGGGCGCGCTGCTGCACGAGGCCTTCCGCCTGGTGGCCGAGGGCTACGCCGGGGTCGAGGACATCGACGCCTGCCTGCGCGACGGCCTGGCCCTGCGCTGGAGCTTCATGGGGCCGTTCGAGACCATCGATCTCAATGCGCCGGGCGGCGTGCGCGACTACGTGGCCCGCTACGGTCCGGCCTTCGCCCGCATCGCCGCGGGCGTGACGCCCACCGACTGGACCGGCGCCGTGCTGGACAAGGTCGAGGCCGAGCGCCGCGCCGCCTTGCCCGCCACGGCCCTGGCCGCCCGCACCGCCTGGCGCGACCGGCGCCTGATGGCGCTCGCCGCGCACAAGCAGAAGGCGACCAAGGACATCGGAAGCTGAGCTTCCGGCTCATCGGATCAAAGGGCTCGGGCGGGAAAGTCCCGGACCGGAACGCAACAATCTCGACAATTGGGTTAAGCGGCCGGTAACCGGCCCTTGAAGCCCGGCGCTGCATGCTTACCTGCATGCGGCCGGGCGGCCTCCCCAAAACGCCGGGCGCGCGCCTGGAGGGCGCTACGTCAATGAACGCCTATGTCCTGATCGCCGGCCTGTCCGGCGTCGCGGTCTTCTGCGCCATGGCCCTGAAGGGCTTCGGGGCCGAGCGCCGCTAGCACGTCCCAACGCTCGGCGCGCCAGAGCGGCCGAGCGGAAGACGCCCTTCCCCATTCCCCGACAAGCTCCACGTCCCAACAGGTGTTGAGTCAGCAAGACGCCGAACATGAAAAAGGCCCCGTCCGAACGGACGAGGCCTTGATTGAATTCAGCGCCGGCGGAACTGCGGCCGCTGACCGCCGGGGCGGGGCCCGCCCACTCCCTCGGTCTTGTGCCGGAAGGTGATCCGGCCCTTGGACAGGTCGTACGGCGTCATCTCGACGGTGACGCGGTCTCCTACCAGGGTCTTGATCTTGTTTCGCCTCATCTTCCCCGCCGTGTAGGCGAGGACCATGTGCTCGTTGTCGAGCTTCACCCGATAGCGACCTTCGGGGAGAAGCTCGGTAACGGTCCCTTCGAATTCCAGGAACTCTTCTTTTTCCGCCATGGGGACAATGAAGCCTTAAAGGGCCTTGAGCCCGCCTGCGGCGAACTTTCCGCTCTTGCGGTCCTTTTCCAACTCATAGGCCAGCTTCTGGCCTTCCCGGACAGCGCCGAGACCCGAACGCTCGACCGCCGAGATGTGCACGAAGACGTCCGCGCCGCCGTCATCGGGCTGGATGAAGCCATAGCCCTTAGTGGTGTTGAACCACTTCACAGTACCTGTCGCCATCTGGCGTACCTCATATAATCGAAGAGTCCACGCAGGGGTCCTCTCCTGCGCGATCGAATGCCGTTAGGGGGTGGTCGGGAGCAGTCCGGACTCAACCGAGATCGAGATGGGAATTACGACGGCCGACCGGACGAAATTCGATGCCCGGGAATATGGACCGTCCTCTGCCAAAAGCAACCATGCACGGAGTCTTTCCGCCCTGGCCGCTTGGCCATGCGGAGGCCCCAGGGGTGGGCGCGCCGCCTGGCGCTACCACAAACCCTTGTTTCAGAATGCGTATTTTAGCTGCGCCACGGCGGTTTGCTGAGGAAACGGGTGGAACAGGAAATATCGCCTTCCAAGCAGATTATCGGCTCCGACCCCGGCCTGAACATGCGACGTGATGTTCCAGCGGATATGGAGGTCGGCCACGAAGTATCCGGAGAAGCCCTGATAGGTGTTCGCATAGGCATCAGAGTTGTCGAGGGTGGCGAAGGCGCGGTCGCTGTAGCGGCCGGCCAGGGTGACATCGAGCTTGGGTGTCGGGCTCCAGGTGGCGACCACCGCGCCGCGCCAGCGCGGCAGCTGCGGCAGGGCCTTGCCGACGGCGGCGGGAAAGGCCGCATCGCGCTCGATGCGGGCGTCG
Organism: Caulobacteraceae bacterium; assembly: GCA_036500495.1. GTDB lineage: Bacteria > Pseudomonadota > Alphaproteobacteria > Caulobacterales > Caulobacteraceae > BOG-938. The sequence goes on along the minus strand of DASYBX010000034.1, from coordinate 26,484 downwards.
ACGAAGGTGACCCAGCCGGACAGCTGGAGCGCGGGCGTGAGGCGCTGGCCGGCCACCAACTCGACACCGGTGGCGCGGGTGCGCTCGACGTTCTGCACGAAGCTGGCCGAGGCGCCGGACGGCAGGAGCGACGTCTGAGACAGGAGCGCGCCGGCGATACGCTCGTCGAACACCGACAATCGCAGGTTGCCCGACGGCCAGACCCGTTCGGCCGAGAGTTCGCTGGACAGGGCGCGCTCGGGCTTCAGGTCCGGGTTTGGGGTCTGCAGCTGGGTTCCCACCGTCACCGACTGATAGAGCTCGGTCACCGTGGGGAAGCGGTAGGCGAGGCCGACCGAACCCTTCAGGGTCCAGCCGGGCGCCGGCGACCAGCCGAGCACGCCCTTGGGCGAAAAGGCGTCCGCGGCCACCTTGGGCTGGGCTTGGTTCAGCGCCGGCGAGGCGGAATAGTTGACGCCGTCCGAGGCCTGCCAATGCTCCCAGCGGCCGCCGACCGTGGCCTTCAGTCCGGGCGCGAGGGCCCAGGCGTCCTGCACCCACAGCGCCTGCGTCTGGGTCCGGCCGCGGCTGACCGCCTGCACGGTCTGGTCGGGACCTGAGATCCAGTTGGCCAGACCGTAGCGCGGGTTGTCGAGCCGGAAGCCGTCCTGATGGGCGCCGAAACTGATCGCGTGGGCGCCGCCCGGGCCGAAGGGACGCCAGGTCGCCTTGGCGTCGAGCGTGCGCCAGCCTGTGCCGTCGAGCGCGTTGGAGGAGCCTGGTCCGCCGGAGAAGGCGGCCGGCAGGGCGCCGGACGGGATTCGCTGGCGGCTGTGCAGATAGTCGAATGTCGAGGCGGCCAGCTCGAAGTCGAACGCGCCGCCGCCATGCGAGGCCAGGGACAGGCCCTGTGCCAGTTCCAGTTCGTCCATGCGGTAGACGCCGGAGGAGAAGGCGCTGGGAGCGATGGCGTAGGCCCGCCCGCCGATCTCTACCGGACCGGCGTAGACCGGCGCTCCGGAGGCGTCCCTCAGATAGCTGTTCGAGGTGGCGTCGTCGGCGTTGTGGAAGACGCCGAAGGTGTAGGCGGCGGTGAGACTGGGGGTGATGTCGAAGGTGGCGCGGCCCGAGGCGTTGTCCTGCACCTGGCGCTCGATGGCGGTCGAGCCCAGCACCACGATGGGCTGGCCCGTGCGGTTGGCGTCGGTGAAGGCGCCGGTGACCGGGGCGCCGGCCGGGCTCGCGGCGGCGGGAACCGTGGCAGTGGCGTAGGTCAGGGGCTGGCTGGAGGCGTCCAGGCGATTGTAGCTCAGGCGGAAGGCCAAGCGGCCGAAGCGGTCACCGAGGTCGGCGGCGGCGCGGCCGGTCCCGTAGGTCTTGCGGTCGCCGTACTGCGAGAACCCCTGCCAGGCGCCCTGCACCTCCGCGCTCCCCTCCAGCGCCGTCGGCATGCGGGTGGTGAACAGCACCACCGCCCCGATCGAATTGCCGGCGTAGGCGGCCGAGAACGGCCCGTAGATCACATCCACCCGGGCGATGGCGTCGGGCGACACCAGGCCCCACTTGGGCGAGGCGGAGGTGTTGTTGTTGCCGATCAGCGACGAGATCAGCATCCCGTCCACATAGATCAGGCTGCGGGCCGAGGCGCCGACGCCGGAGGTGCGGGTGGCCAGGGGCGACTGGGTGTCGCCCACGTGGCGCTGGCGGATCACCACGTCCGGCAGGTAGCGCAGGGCGTCCTCCGGCGACTGCAGGTTGACGGTGCGGGCCAGGGTCTCGGCCGAGACGCCGGCGGAGGCTGCGGGGCCGATGAGCTCGGTCTGGGGCTGGGCGGCGGTGACCACCACGGTGTCGAGTGGCACGGCGTCGGCATGGGCGAGCGTGGGGGCGAGCGCCGGCAGGAGGGCGAGCGGCAGGGCGCCCGCGGGAAATCTGGACATCGAAAATGCATCCGCATCTGATCGGCCGCGCATGCGCGGCAATGCCCGCCGGGCGGCGGACGGTTCAGGTCGATCAGGCGGAGGCGGGTGGACCTATGGCCGGAGGCGGCGGGGCGGCGAGGCCGCGGCCGGGGAAGACGGCGTAGGGGCGGGCGGGCGCATCGACGGCGGCGAACACCACCGGCGCCGGAAGCGCGGCCGGCGAGGGCGGATCGGAAGCCACCGCATGGCCGGCGAAGGGACAACCGGCCATGGTCTTGGCCGGGGCCTTCTTCTGATGGCCGCCGACGGCGTCCCAGTCGGCGACGATCTGCCCCTGGGCCGAGCAGATCACGATCGGGAAGCCGTGGCCCTCGCCAGGCGCGGCGGCCATGAAGCCGGCCGGGAACATCAGCTGCAGGGCGAGCGCCAGGAACGCCGCGAGCATGGGCAGGCGGCGCAGCCAGGAGCCTGTCATGCGGCGCGCGGCGGACATGGCGTGGCTGTTAGCGCAAAGGCCGGCGGCGGGGAAGCGCCCGACCTTCGATGGTTCGCGACTTCAGTCGTCGATCGGCACGCTGATGATCATCTTCAGCGTCCAGTGGTCGGGCTCTCCGGAATAGCCGTAGCCGACGCCCATGTTCAGATCCCACTTGCCGATCGAGGTGTCCACGGCGCCGTAGATCTCGTGGGCCGAGCCGTCGAAGCGAAAGCGGTCGAAGTCGCCGATGCCGTCGTAGCTCTCCACGCCCACGGCCAGCTTCTCGTTGATCTTGTAGGCGATCTTGGTGGCCAGCTGGACGCTGGCCGGCGCCCGGTCAGGCCCGGCGACCGCCCAGTCGATGTTGGTGTTGAAACCGACGTCCCACTTCTTGCCGTGCCAGCCGATGATGCCCTTCAGCTCGGCGTTCCACGGATTGATGTCGAGCCGGTTGTCGACCTGGCCGATCTCGAAGTTGCCGCCCCAGTACCAGGTCTGAGAGTCCGGATGAGGGGCGATGTACTTGATGCGGAACTTGTAGCCGTCGATCGTGAACTGGTTGTTGCGGAAATCGGTGAGCGGCAGGTAGAGGCCGAGCTCGATGTTCTTGGTCAGGCCGTAGGACCACTCGGGCGTGATGCGGATCCGATCCACCGACGGCTGCTGGCCCGGATAGTCCGGCCCGGCGCCGTTGGCGACGACGTAGTTGACATGGGTGTCGAGGCCGAACTTGCCCGGCTTGTCGAGGTCGTCGACATAGACCTGGATTTCCTCATCCGCCGCGCGCGCCGCGCCGGCCGAAGCCAGCAGCAGGACCGCCGCGGCGGCGAAAATGCGTGCTCTTCCGGCCATGACCGTTCCCCATTTTGACGCAGGCATATCAAGGTCGTCAGGCCGATCAATACTTAAATTTCCCCAATGCGTGAGAATGATTATTATTTTGATACGCAATCTCCGCCGAATGTTGAGAATGACTATTAGTCTTATACGCGGCAACGGCTAGCGATATTGCGAATTGATTGAACCGTGGCCGAACCGGCGAGGGGCGGCTATGGTTCTGGCGAGAGGCTCGATGCACCTGGGACAGCGCTTGAGGTGAGCACGGAGACCCTGCAGCGGCGTCGTCCCGCGGCCGGACGCGGCCTGGCCTGGCTCAGGACCCAGATCCGCTCCAGCGAGCTGTGGCTGGTGCTGATCGCCCTGCTGGTCGGAGCGGCGGCGGGGGCCATGGCCATGGCCCAGGGGGTGATCGCCCACGCCATCCAGGTGGTGATGTTCGGCATCGAGCCGGAGGTGCGCCTGTCGGTGGCCCCTCCGATCGCGCCCATCCGTCTGCTGGCCGTCCCCTTCGGCGGGCTGATCCTGGGGGGCCTGGCCTTCCTGTGGGCCCGCCGGCGCCCCACCCCCGTGGTCGATCCGGTGGAGGCCAACGCCCTGCGCGGCGGGCGCATGTCGCTGCAGGACAGCGTCTATGTGGCCGTGCAGACCCTGATCTCCAACGGCTTCGGCGCCTCGGTGGGCCTTGAGGCGGCCTATACCCAGATGGGCGGCGCGGTCGCCTCGCGGCTGGGGGTTTGGCTGAACCTGCGGCGCGCGGACCTGCGGCTGCTGGTCGGGGCGGGCGCCGGCGCGGCCATCGCCGCGGCGTTCGGCGCGCCCCTGACCGGGGCCTTCTACGCTTTCGAGATCATCATCGGCGCCTATACCGTCTCGGGCGTCGCCCCGGTGGCGGCCGCGGCGCTCGCCGGCGCCCTGGTGGCGCGCGCCTCGGGCGAGGGCGTCTACGGCATGGCGCCCCAGGCGTTCGGCCAGATCGTGACGCTTTCGGCCTATGGGCTCTACGCGGGCCTCGGGCTGGTGGCGGCCGGATTCGGCGTGGCGGTGATGCGGCTGGCGGCGATGGTGGAGCACCTGGCCGGCAAGACCCCCCTGCCCAAGAGCCTGCGCCCGGCGGTGGGCGGGATGATCCTGATCGTCTTCGCCCTCTACTCGCCCCAGACCCTGTCGTCCGGCCACGGCGCCTTGCGCGCCGACCTGGCCATGGGCCCGGCGCTGCAGGTGGTGCTGATCCTGCTGGCGCTGAAGGCGGGCGCCTCGATCGTGTCGCTGGGGTTCGGCTTCCGCGGCGGGCTGTTCTTCGCCTCCCTGTTCCTCGGCTCCCTGCTGGGCCGCGCCTACGCCGAGGTGCTGAACCACCTGCCGTGGATGTCGACCATGCTCAACCCCACGGTGGCCTCGCTGGTGGGCATGAGCGCCCTGGCGGTGGCGGTGATCGGCGGGCCCTTCACCATGACCTTCCTGGTGCTGGAGACCACCGGCGACTTCGGTATCGGCGCGGCCGCCCTCACCGCCTCGCTGTTCTCCTCGGTGGTGGTGCGCGAGACCTTCGGCTACTCCTTCTCGACCTGGCGGCTGCACCTGCGCGGCCAGACCATCCGCAGCGCCAATGACGTGGGCTTCCTGCGCAGCCTGACCGCCGGCACCATGATGCGCCCGGCCCGCGGCACCATCAGCGCGGGCGCCAGCCTGGCCGAGGCCCGCCGCCGCTTCCCCCTGGGCTCGATCAGCCAGGCGGTGATCACCGACGAGACCGGCGCCTACGCCGGCCTGTTGCCGGTGGCGGCGCTCTATGTGGAGCCGGCCGACCCGACCAAGGCCGGGGTCACGGTGGGCGTGCTGGCCGAGCACGGGGACGCGGCCCTGACCCCGGAGATGACCATCAAGGAGATCATGGAGGCCTTCGACCACACCACCGCCGACGAGCTGGCCGTGGTCGACCCGGCGGGCCAGCCGCTGGGCATGGTGTCGGAGGCCTATGCGATACGGAGATATGCCGACGAATTAGAGAAGGCTCGCAGAGACCTGATCGGAGAGAATTGAAATCTTCAGCCGACGTTCAGCGGCTAAGGCGCACCAAAGCGGTCGGGAACGGAGTTGGACATGGCCACGAGCCGCCGGACGCTGATTGCATGGAGCCTCGCGGGCCTGGTCCTGGCCGCCGCGCCGGGCCTGGCGCAGGACCGTCCCACGCCCCTGCCCCGCCGCGGCGATTACGTGCCGCAGGAGGTGCTGCAGGCCGGCCCGATCGCCGACTACGCCGGCAAGCGCCTGCGCAAGCCCCCGGCCGGCTACGGCTGGTATCAGATCGGCCGCGCCTATGTGATGGCCTCGGTGGGCACCGGCCTGATCGTGGAGGTGGTGATCTTCTGAGGCCGTCGTCCTCGGGCTCTGCCGATGGCGCGCCTACCCCTTGCGCCCCTTCAGGTTCTTGCCGGCGATCGCCAGGATGATCAGCAGGAACGCCGCCAGCCGCAGCAGATAGACCTCGCCGTGCATCTGGGCCGGACGGCCGAGCAGCACCGGCAAGGCGGCGTTGGCGCCCAGGAGCCAGAAAGCGAAGGCGAAGGCGATGAACAGTCGCTCGCCCGTGCGCTGCCAGAAGCGCAGGAAGAACAGGCCCGCCACCAGGCACTCCAGCCCCGCCGCGCCGCTGGCGAAGGCGACCATTGCCGGATCGGGCGTCGGGCCCGTGTCCATGGCCGGGAACAGCTCGGACAGGGTCATCGGTCGGCCTCCCAGATGAAGCCGTAGAGCAGCAGGATCATCGCTCCCTGGAAGGTGATCGCCCGCGCCGGCCACAGGTCGATGCTGCGGAACACCAGCATGTCGAGCACCAGCAGCAGGTTGTTCACGGCCAGGAGGGTAAAGCTGAGCGAGGTCCACAGCAGAAGCCGTGAGCGGGTGCGGGCGTAGGTGCGCGCCAAGAGCACGGCGCAGACGACGCTGGCGGCCATGCACAGGACGTAGATGGCGCCCGGAAGGATGGCGAAGGTCACCGGTCGTCTCCCCCCTTGAACTTGAACGCGTTTGCCAGGTCCTGCACCTGGCTCGGCTTGGCGATCATGGTGATCAGCGCCACCGGCCGCGTCTGATAGGCTTCCGACAGTTGGTCGCAGAACCGCCCAAGCTCCGGCGTCGCCGGAGCGAAGCGCCAGGCGCCGTCCTTGTCCACGACCACCAGCCCCGATCCCTGGAGCTCGGCCAGGCGCCCCGCGATCAGGGGCGCGCTGGCCCGAAGCTCCTGCACCAGCGCCTCCGGCCGCCAGGCCTCGCCCGGGCGGCTGCGCAGCAGGAGCAGCACTTCCAGGGACCAGACGGAGCGGATGTGCTGACGGACAAGACCCAGGAATCCCGGATCCGACAAAGGCGCCCCCGAAAACGCGAGCGCCCGCCCAGCCGGCGAGGCGGACGCTCCAGCTTCACTGTTGTTGGGGCCGCAACTCGTAAGCTGGCCGTAAGGTTCCCGCCGAGGGCGCGGGAAAGCCGCACTCGATCAGGCTGCCAGGCCGATAGCGCCAAAAAAACCTACGCCGCCTTGGCCTTCTTGACCTTGGCCACGGCGCGATCGCGCTTCAGGCGCGACAGGTGGTCGATGAACAGCACCCCGTTCAGGTGGTCCATTTCGTGCTGGATGCACACCGCGTAGAGGCCTTCGCAATCCTCGACGATCTCTTCGCCCTGGTAGTTCAGGTACTTGATCTTGACCCGGGCCGGGCGCTCGACCTCGTCGTAGATCTCCGGCACCGACAGGCAGCCCTCCTCGTAGGGGGCGGTCTCCTCGGAGGCCCAGACCACCTCGGGATTGACGAAGTGGCGGGGCGCCGGCTCCTCGCCCTCGCGGGCCAGGTCCATGACGATCACGCGGACCGGCTCGCCGATCTGCACGGCGGCCAGGCCGATGCCCGGCGCCGCGTACATGGTCTCCAGCATGTCGTCCATCAGGGCGCGCAGGGCGTCGTCGACGCGCTCCACGGGCTTGGAGACGAGTTTCAGCTTGGGGTCCGGAACGGTGAGGATCGTGCGAAGGGCCATGCAAAATCAGGTAGGTCAAGCCCTGTTGGCCGTCAAGGACGGCGCAGCGGCTGCGGCATCGTTGTTCGCCGACGGACCTAGCCTGGCAGGGTCGGCAGGTGCACGAGGTGCAGGGCGCAGGCCGCGCAGCCGAACGCGAACAGCACCGTCGAAACCCAGGTGGTGGTCCAGAACTTCCACTTCAGGCGGGGATCGACCGGCGCGCCCGGATCGCCGCCGTCGGTGACGGCGATGCCGGCCTCGGCGTAGCTCGTCGCGCCCAGCGGCAGGACCAGGAACAGCACGGTCCACCAGACCACATAGTATATCTCGGCGAGATAGATGAGGCGGTCGATCATGGGCGCCTCATAGCATGGCGGCGATCAGCGCGCGACCTGGGCGCGGTCCTCGACCACCTGCAGCTTGGCCAGCGGGCGCGGCGCGGTGTCGAGCGGCTCCAGCACCTCGATCGACTTGCCCTCGTGGTCCACCGACAGCTCCTCGAAGCGGCGAGCCTGGGTCAGCACCTGGCTCTCCAGCGAGCCGACGAACTGGTTGTACTTGCCGACCGCCGTCTCCAGCGCCTTGCCGACCCCGGCCACGTGGGCGCCCATCACCGACAGGCGCTTGTAGAGGTCCTTGCCGAGCGCGGCGATGGCCTCGGCGCCCTTGGCCTGGTCCTCCACCCGCCAGCCGTAAGCGACCGCCTTGCACAGGGCGAACAGGGTGGTGGGCGTGACCACCACCACCTTCTGCGCCATGCCGTCGAACAACAGGTTGGGCAGGCGCTCCAGCGCCGCGGCCAGGTAGCCGTCGCCCGGCAGGAACATGGCCACCACGTCGGGCGACCGGTCGAACTGGTCCCAGTAGGCCTTGGCCGAGAGGCCGCGGATGTGCTGCTGGACCGACTGGGCGTGGCGCACGAAATGGGCCTCGCGCTCGGCCTCGGTCTCGGCGTCCTGGGCTTCGAGGAAGGCGTTCAGCGAGCACTTGGCGTCGATCACCAGCACCCCGCCGCCGGGCATGCGCACGATCACGTCGGGCCGGCGGCGGCCCTCCTCGGTGTCGGTGGAGGTCTGTTCGTCGAAGTCGAAGCGATTGGACAGGCCGGCGGCCTCCAGCACGTTGCGCAGCATCTGCTCGCCCCAGCGCCCCTGCACGCCCGCCCCGCGGCGCAGGGCCGCCGACAGCTTGCGCGCCTCGGCCTGGGTCGAGACCGAAGCCTCCAGCATGGCGGCGATCTGGGCCTTGAGCCCGCCGGTGTCTTCCGCGCGGGCCTTCTCCATGGCGCTCACCTGGGCCTCGAACTTGGCGAGGGTTTCGGCCACGGGCTTGAGCTGAGCCTCCAGCCGCGCCTTGGCCAGGTCTTCCTGGCTCTTGAAGGTCTCCGAAGCCCGGTCCACCAGCGTCTTGGCCACCGCCTCGGCCGACTGCGCGGCCTGGGCCCTCAGCAGTTCCGCGTTGGACGCTTGTTGCGCCTCGGCCATCCGCAGGCGCTCGTCGGCGAGGGCCAGGGCGGTCCTGGCCTTGCCGAGCTGGAGGAAGGCGAAGACGGCGGCGCTGGCGAAGGCCAGCGTCAGGACGGCGAGGACGAGGACGGCAGCGTTCATGCTCCGTTCGCTATCATGACTCGGTCTTCTGGGCGAGAACTCTCCCCTGTTCGCGGGGAAGAAGTCCCGTTCCGCGGCCTACCGCGCGTCGCTAGCCGCCAGTTCCACGGGCTCGGCGGTCCAGCCGTGGACGGGGCCGGACTTGGCCATCGCGTAGAGGGTGTCGCCGTCCTTCAGTTGCACGATCGGGCCGGTGGCGAGACGCAGGGCCGCGGCGGCCACGGCGAGGGCGAGCATCAGCGAGACGATCTTGGCGTTGGCGGACATGGCGGCCTCCTTTGTATCGAGGCTATTGCGCGTAATTGTATCATTGTTCAAAGTGACAATTGTCACAGAGGCAATAAAGCGGCGCCATGCCCTACCCCCTGACCTGGAAACCGGTACTGGAAGACACGCCGCGGCCGCTGGTCGACCGGCTGCTCTCGGCGCTGGAGCGCGACATCCGCGCCGGCGTGCTGGCGCCGGGCCTGCGCCTGCCGCCGCAGCGCGAACTGGCCTTCTTCCTCGACATCTCGCTGGGCACCGTGACCAAGGCCTATGCCGAGGCCGAACGGCGCGGCCTGACCCAGGCGACCGTGGGCCGCGGCACCTTCGTCGCCGCCCCGGCGCCCGACGCCGCCTTCCGCTTTTCCCCGCGCGGCCAGCCCAATGGCGTGAACCTGGCGCAGAACGTCCGGCCGGTGCTCTCGGGCGGCGCGGCCCTGCCCCGGGCGCTGGACCGGCTGCGCAAGAAGGATCTGTCGCGGCTCCTGGTCTACAGCCCCTCGGCCGGCGAGGACGACCACCGGCGGGCCATGGCGGACTGGCTGGCGCGCACCACCGCCCTGCAGCCCGACTGGCGCGACCTGGCGGTGACCGCCGGCGGCCAGCAGGCGGTGGCCCTGGCGCTCGGCTCCCTGGCCTCGGCCGGCGACGCCATCCTGACCGAAGCCGGCACCTACTACGGCCTGCGCACCCTGGCCGAACACGCCGGCTATCGCCTGAAGGGCCTTCAGCTCGATGAGGAGGGCCTGGTCCCCGAGGCGCTCGACCGGGCGGCGGCCGCCACCGGCGCGCGCGTGCTCTACCTCACCCCCACCCTGCACAACCCCACCGGCCGCACCATGGGCCTGAAGCGGCGCGAGGAGATCGCGCGGGTAGCCCGCTCGCGGGACCTGTGGATCGTGGAGGACGACGTCTACGCCCTCTACGCCGGGCCGGAGGCGGTGACGCCGATCGCGGCCCTGGCGCCGGAGCGCACCCTCTATGTGTCGAGCCTGTCCAAGTCGCTGTCGGCGGGCCTGCGCGTCGGCATGCTGGTGACGCCCGGGGCCGAGCCTCTGGAGCGGGTGCTGCGGGCCCTGCGCGCCACCGCCTATTCCGCCCCGGCCCTGGGGCCGGCGATCGGCGCCCAATGGATCGAGGACGGCACGGCCGACGCCCTGGCCGAGGAGGTGCGGGTCGAGATGGAGCGCCGGGTGCGCCTGGCGATGGACCTGTTCGGTCCGGCGGCCGAGCGGCCGTCATTCGCCTCCAGCCTGCACGTCTGGCTGCCGATGGCCGAACTCGCCGCCGAGCGCGCCGCCGCCCACGCGCTGCGGGCCGGAGTCGAGGTCACGCCGCCCAGCGCCCCGATCGTCGATTGGCACGGGCTGTCGGGCCTGCGCGTGTGCCTCGGTGGCGTCGAGGACGGCGCCGACCTGGAAGCGGCGCTGAAGGTGGTGGCGGAAGCCGTGGCCGGCGCAGGGGATCAGCTGGCGCGCGCGATGATGTGAGCCGCGAAACCTAGACTTTGGGGAAAGGCCGCCTCGGAAGTTCTTCGGCCGTTCAGCCCGGCCCGATCAGCCGTACGAAGCCCTCGCCGACGATGCGGTCGAGCTTGCCCTTGTAGCCGTCGTAACCCGGCTGGCCGGGGGCGACGCGGCCGTAGCGGGCGTCAGGCGCATGCCGCATCGGGATCAGGGCCACCGGGGCGGCGATCGGCGTCAGGTGGCCGCCGGCGCCCGACTGCAAGGTGTTGAGCAGGCCGTAGAGCTCGCCGGAGATGGTCGGGCGGCCCAGCGTGATCAGGCGATGTTGGCCTTGGTAGTTCGTGGTCAGATGAATGTGGCCCGATTGGTTGGGCATCGAGATGCGGCCCGCTTGCGTGTAGGCGCTGTCCTGCCGCTCGGACTCGCGAAAGGTCAGGCAGGGGACTTCGCCATCCCAGTAGATCTCGGTGCGGTAGGCGTAGACGGCGCCGGCCATCTCGAACGACGGCCGCAGCGTCAGGTAGGCGCCCTCCAGCCAGGCCACGGCCTTCCGGGCATAGGCGCCCATGTCGTCCGGCGCGAGGTCCGAACCCTGGTGGCTGGGGCGCAGGGGCATGTCGAGCGCCTGCTCGAGCCGCAGCAGGGTGGCCAGGGTGAAGGGCCGGCGGCCGGCCAGGGCCTTCTCCAGGGTCGAAACGCTGATGCGGGCCTGGTCGGCCAGTTGCTGGCGCGACATGCGGCGGCGCGCCAGGGCCTCGCGCACGGCGACGGCCACGGCCTGGCTCTGCTCTTCCGAAAGGTCCTCGTCCACGATGTGAACCAAGCGCCAGCCCCGCGAATCCGCCCAGAGCCGCACAATGTCGCGCGCCCCCGGATAGGCGCAAGGGCCTGACCTAGGCGGTCGGCGCCACCTTGGGGGGTTTTCCCGAAAGGCCCGTCCAGCCCACCTCATGGCGCTGCTCCCACAGTCCGCGAACCTCGTCCCTGACCAGCGACAGGCGCGTGGCCTTGGTGAACCCGGCCCAGCGCTCGGCGGTCTCGCGCACCGGCTGGCTGACCGGGCCGGGTTCGAGCCCTTCGGCCCAGTTTCGGGCGGCCTCGGCGTTGCCGATGGCCAGGGTCAGGGCGGCCATGGCGATGGCCGTTCCGGCCCAGCCGAGGCCCGAAGAGGAAGGGTGCGTGCGGTCGCTCATGGCCGAAGACCTGATCAGAACTGGTAGTAGATGAAGGGGGCGACGCCGTCGGGGCGCTGGGCGTCGACGACGAGCAGGACGAGGGCGAAGGCCAGGCCGTAGACCGGCGCGGGTAGCCGCCCTGCGGCGCGGGCCAGGGCCGGCAGGCCGCCGGCGGGCGCGAAGTGCAGCGCAAGGCCCGCGGCGATCAGCAGGGCGGCGAACGGCGTCACCAGACCGGTCGACCAGTCGTGGCCGAACAGGGTGGCGAACACCTGGCCGGCGGCCTCGAAGCTGTCGGCGCGGAAGAAGATCCAGCCCAGGCACACCACGTGGAAGGTGATCAGGATGCCGAGCCAGCGCGGCGGCTTGAACCACGGGATGACGCTGCGGCCGGTGCGCTCCACGGTCAGGGCGCCGCCGTGCAGGGCGCCCCAGATCACGAAGTTCCACAAAGCGCCGTGCCACAGGCCGCCCAGCACCATGGTCAGGAACAGGTTGCGGCACTGATTGACGAGGCCGCCCTTGTTGCCGCCGAGCGGGATGTAGAGGTAGTCGCGCAGCCAGGACGACAGGCTGATGTGCCAGCGGCGCCAGAACTCCTGCAGCGAGGCCGAACGGTAGGGCTGGTCGAAGTTGGCCAGGAAGCGGTAGCCGAGCAGGGCGGCCAGGCCGATGGCCATGTCGCTGTAGGCCGAGAAGTCGCAGTAGATCTGCACGGCATAGCCGTAGATCGCCGCCAGCATCTCCAGGGCGCTGTGGGCCGACGGGTCGAAGAACACCGGGTCGACCAGTTCGGTCGCCAGCTGCGAGGCGATCACCACCTTCTTGAACAGGCCCCAGGCGATCAAAGCCAGGCCCATGGCGGCGGCGTCGCGGGTCAGGAGGGGCTTCCTGGCGAACTGGGGCAGCAGGTCGGCGGCGCGCACGATCGGGCCGGCGACCAGATGGGCGAAGAACGACATCAGCAGCATGACGTCGAGCAGGCGGGCCGGCGGCAACTTCCCGCGCGACACGTCGATCAGGTAGCTGATGCCCTGGAAGGTGAAGAACGACACGCCCACCGGCAGGATGATCTTCAGCAGCGGCAGGTCGCGCAGCCAGCCGAGCGTACCGAGCCAGTCCTGCGCCTGGTGCAGGAAGAAGCCGTAGTACTTGAAGAAGCACAGGATCAGCAGGTTCGCCGCGACGCCGCCGGCCAGCCAGGCGCGCCGCGCGCCGCCCTCGGTCTCGGCGACCTGGCGGGCGCACAGCCAGTTGAGCGTGGCCGAGGCGATCAGCAGGGCCACGAAGCGCCAGTCCCAGGCGCCGTAGAAGATCCAGCTGCCGGCGAGCAGCACGATCTTGCGCCACTCGTTGTTGGCCTGCAGCCAGACCAGGGCGAACAGGGCCAGGAAGAACAGGCCGAAGGTCAGGGTGGGGAACAGCATCGTTTTCTAGCTCTTGCCGCAGGCGGCTTTGCAGAGGGCGTCGAGATCGGCCTGGAGCCGTTCGGCCAGGCGCTGGCCGCCGAGCGGCGTGTAGTGGACGTGGTCGGCGTGCATCAGGCCGGCCGAGACCCAGGTCCGGGCCGAGCCGACGCCGCCCATGCGGACGCCCCAGTCCCACAGCGCGACGTGCTCGCTGGCGGCGACACGGCGCTGGACGACGCGCACGTCTTCCAGTGCGGGCGGCGAAAACCACCCGTCCGCGCCGAGCCGGGCGCGATGGCCCTGATCGCTGTTGGCCAGCGAGGCGCGGTTCTTCGACTGGGCGTCGGGGGCGGCGAGCAGCAGGATCGGCGTGCCGGGAGCAAGGCGGCGCAGGCGCGCGATCTGAGCGCGCAGCACGGCCTCGGTGTCGGCCGAGGAGAAGGCGGAGTGGAAGCCCTCGTTGGTGCCATAGGCCAGGACGATCAGGTCCGGCGCATAGGCGGCCAGCTCGGCGCTCAGGGCCTCGTCGCCGTTCAGCCCCATGGTCACCAGTTCAGAGCTGGTTACACCAAGGTTGGAGACCACGACACCGGGCTGGCCGCTGAACACACCCCAGGACAAAAGGTCGACGCCGGCGCCGGCGGTCACCGTCGCGGCGGTCGTGGGCGCATCGGCGGTGAGGGACGAGCACAGCGCGCCGGTCTGTTGCGCGCGAAGCTGCACCGAGGCGGCCTGGCCGCCCAGCGACAGGGTCATGACCCCGGCGGTCGGGCCGGAGGCGGCGCAGACGACGAAGCGGCGGAAGGCGTGGCCGTTCTCCGCCTGCAGCGTCAGTTCGCCGCCGGCGGGCGGGGCGCTCAACCGGAAGCCGGACACGCCGAAGATCGCGTCGCCGCCGGCCTTGCGCGCGGTCAGCACGGTCTGCTGGCTCCAGTTCGGGCTCTGGCTCACGCTCACCTGGCGCATGGCGTAGCCGGCCCAGGGGCGGCCGGGGGGCAGCACCCCGCGGCCGGCGTCGCCGTAGCGGGCCTGCAGGATGTCGCGCCAGGCGCCGGCGAAGTTGTCATTGGCGGTGTGGCTGTCGCCGATCTGCAGGATGTGCACCGGGCGCGAGCGGGCCGTCCGCAACACCCGCAGGAACGGGACCAGGGCCCGGCCTTCGCAAAGGCCGCCCTTGCAGGCCTCCGGCGCGGCCGCGGCCGGACCGGTCAGGCACAGGGCCGCGGACAGGGCCAGGGCCAGGGCCAGGCGGCGCTTCAGGGGACGAGACTTCAGGGCACGAGACTTCAGGGCCTTCACTGGGCGGCTTCCGGAGCAGGGGCGGCGGCGGGAGCGGCCGGCGCGGACGCGGGGCTCAGCACGATGCAGTTGGCCTGCACCGGGGCGGGCGCGTCGGGCATGGTGGCGACGGCCCGGGCGTGCGCGAGGTCGGCCTCGATCTGACGGGCCACCGGCTCGGCCAGGCGGGCATAGCCGTTCATCGACATGTGGATGCCGTCGCCGGCGCGCATCAGGCGGCTCTTGCCGTCGTCGGTGGCGAGGTAGTCGGCATAGGCGCCGCGGGCGTCGACCGAGAGGTCGCGCACGGCAATGTAGGGCACGCCGAGCTTGGCCATGCGCTCGGCGACCACCTGGCTCAGCTCGGCCAGGTGACGGTCGTATTCGTCGGCGCGCATCTTGGGCAGGCCCATCCAGTAGACCGTGGCGCCCTTGGCCCGCAGCAGGGCGACGTAGCGCTCGGCGTAGACCTGCTTCCACTTGTCGCCGAGCAGTTTCACGCCGTGGCCGTTCTCGATCAGGGGCTGGGTGTCGTTGGCCCCGAAGTTGACGATGGCGATGTCCACCGGGCCGGCCTCCAGCTCGACCTTGGCCTCGTCTTCCAGGTTGAGCTGCTGGTAGCGGGTGAAGCCCGTCGCGGGCTTGGAGTAGCGCAGCACCTCGAAGTTCCTGGCGTGGGGGAAGCGGCGGTAGAGGGCGCTCCAGACGCCGTCGCCGAAGCTGTCTCCGAACACGCCGATGCGGATCGGCGTCCCGTTCTGCAGCGTCTGCAGCAGCAGAGGCGCCGGGGCCGGTGCGCAGAAGCGCGTGGCCGGGCGGGCGACGACCAGAGGCAACGGCCCGGGGCGGGCCGGATGCAGAGCCGGCTTGGCGGTGGCAGTCGGCGCGGAGGTCGCCGCCGGCGCAGCGGCCTGGCGCGGCTTGGCGGCGGGCGCGGGAGCGGCGGCCTGGTCAGGGGCCGAGGCGGTCTGGGAGCCGAAGGCGAAGCCGATCGCGGCGCCGAGCCCGACCCCGACCATCAGCACGCAGCCGCGGTCGGACAGGCGGGCCGCGCGTCGGCGCAGCAGGGCGGCCTTGGGGGAGCCGCGGCGCTCGCCGCCGGCCGGAAGCATGAGGGAGAAGCCGCTGATCGACATGGTCCGTGGTCCCGCCCGCCGGAGACCATCCCCGGCGGCAGGCGGACTTTTGCGCCACCCCCAAAGGCCCCGCCACGAGCGGCTTTGGCCTGTTTTCGCAGGATCTTGCCGCAACTGTCCGGCCCCAGACGACGGGTGCGGCCCGGCGCCGGCCGGTGCGGATTTGTACGGACGGAGAGTTTTCTTTTCGCGCTATCGGCCTGCGGCCTACCTGAGCGCGGTCTTTGATTTCGCGCTTCGGCCTGGCGGCCTAATCGAGCGCGATCTTTGCGTTGGCGGCCTACTTCAGCGCGGTCAGCTCAGTTTCATGACGCGGACGGCCGCCCAGGCGATGCCGGCCCACAGCGCCGTGCTGCCGCCGAACAGGATGGCCAGACGCGCCCAGCCGGGCCAGCGGCGGACCTGAGGCTCGTCCGACGGCGCCTGAACGGACGCCAGATCGACAGACGAAAGCGGCTTTGCGACGACATGCGTCGCGGCGACTGCGAACGTTTCCACTGATGACCCCGAATGGCCCCGAAAGTCCCTACAGCCCCGTTTAATTAAAACTGATGAAAAAAAGAACAAGCAGAGCAATTAGCCGAGTGTCATCTTCCCGATGCGGCCGATGGCCGCTGGCGTTCGAAGGACGAGCGGACCGGATCGATCCTTTGCCTGAACCTGTCGAATGCGCCATATTTGACGAGATATAGATTACCGCGGGCAAAGGGGCCCATTCGGATACGGAGGACCATCATGATCAGCAGGCGACTGGTGCTAGCGAGCGGCACGGCCCTGGCTGTGGCGGGACCGTCGCGCGGCTGGTCCGCGAGCTATGCCGTGACCCTCACCGAGGTGCAGTGGAAGAGCCGTCTGAACCCCACGCAGTACGAGATCCTGCGCAAGGCGGCGACGGAGATCCCCGGCAGCAGCCCGCTGCTGAAGGAGCACCGCCTGGGGACGTTCGCCTGCGCCGGCTGCGACCAGGACCTGTTCTCCTCCAAGACCAAGTTCGAGAGCGGAACCGGCTGGCCGAGCTTCTGGCAGCCGCTCACCCGCAACGCCGTCATCACCAAGCAGGACCGGTCGATCGGCATGGTCCGCACCGAGGTGCTGTGCAGCCGCTGCGGCGGGCACCTCGGCCACGTGTTCGACGACGGGCCTAGGCCCACCGGGCTGCGCTACTGCATGAACGGCGGCGCCATGTCCTTCCATCCCGCCAGGGTCTGAGCCGCAGGCCTTCGGATGATCCTGTTCCTGCTGGCCTACCTCGGCGGCGCGCTGACCATCGTCAGCCCGTGCATCCTGCCGGTGCTGCCGTTCGTGTTCGCGCGGGCCGACCGCAAATTCGCGACGAGCGGCCTGCCGATGCTGGTCGGGCTGTGCCTGGCGTTCGCCGCGGTGGCCACCCTGGCTTCGGTCGCGGGCGGCTGGGCGGTGCAGGCCAACGCCGCGGGCCGCTGGGCGGCCATGGCGCTGCTGGCCGTGTTCGGGCTGACCCTGCTGTTCCCGGCCCTGGCCGACCGCCTCACCCGCCCGCTGGTGGCGCTCGGCGGGCGGCTGACCGAGAGGATCGAGGCCAACAAGGAACAGGCCGGCGACTCGGTCGCCCCGTCCCTGGCGCTTGGCGTCGCCACGGGCCTGCTCTGGGCGCCCTGCGCCGGGCCGATCCTGGGCCTGATCCTGACCGGCGCGGCGATCCAAGGCGCCAACGCCAAGACCACCCTGCTGCTGCTGGCCTACGCGCTCGGCGCGGCCACCTCGCTGGCGCTGGCGCTCCTGATTGGCGGGCGGGTGTTCTCGGCCATGAAGCGCTCGCTGCACGCGGGGGAGTGGATCCGGCGCGGGCTGGGCGTGCTGGTGCTGGGGGCCGTGGCGTGCATCGCGCTGGGCCTCGACACCGGTTTCCTGACCCAGGTTTCGACCGCCAGCACGACTCAGCTGGAGCAAGGCCTGCTCGACCGCCTGCACGCTGCGCCGCCGCAGCGGGCGCCGGCGAACCTGATGGCCAGCCAGTCGATGACCGGACCCGCGATGGCCGGGCCCTCGATGACTGGCCCTTCCATGACCGGGCCATCCATGACTGGGCCGGCGATGACGGCCAAGGGCCCCGCCATGACCGGCCCCGCTTCGGGCAATCCGGCGACGGCTTCCGCGGCGGGCGGCGGCCTGCCCGTGCTCGGGCCCATGCCGCCGCTGGACGGCGCTTCCCAATGGCTGAATTCCCCGCCCCTGACCCGTGCGGGCCTCAAGGGCAAGGTGGTGCTGGTCGACTTCTGGACCTACAGCTGCATCAACTGCATCCGCGCCCTGCCCTACGTCGAGGCCTGGGCCAAGCGCTACGGCCCGCAGGGGCTGGTGGTGATCGGCGTGCACACCCCCGAATTCGCCTTCGAGAAACAGCAGTCAAACGTCGAGCGGGCGATCAAGACCTTCGGCATCACCTATCCGGTGGCGATGGATAACGATTATTCGATCTGGCAGGCGTTCGACAACAACAGCTGGCCCGCCCACTACTTCATCGACGCCGAGGGCAATGTCCGCCACGTGCACCTGGGCGAGGGCGAGTACGACAAGTCCGAAGAGATCATCCGCACGCTGCTGGCCGAACGCAACGGCGCGCCGGTGACCGGAAGCCTGGTCGGCAAGGCCGGCACGGGCGTGCAGGAGGCCTCGGCCTTCAACGACGCCTATTCGCCGGAGACCTATCTCGGCTACGGCCGCGCCGAACGCTTCGCCTCCCCCGGCGGCGAGAGGAAGGATCAGTCCGCGGCCTACGCCGCGCCGGACTCGTTCCGTGCGGACGGCTGGGCGCTGACCGGTTCGTGGAAGGTAGAGAAGGAGCAGGCCACCGCCCTGGCGGCGGGCGACCGCATCCTGTTCCGCTTCCGCGCCCGCGACCTGCACATGGTGCTGGGGCCTTCGCCGGGCGGCAAGCCGATCCGCTTCCGTATCACCATCGACGGCAAGCCGCCGGGAGACAGCCACGGCCTGGACACCGACAGCCAGGGCAATGGCGCGATCACCACCCAGAGGCTCTATCAACTGGTGCGCCAGCCGGCGGTGAAGGGCGACCGCACCTTCCAGATCGAATTCCTCGATCCGGGCGTGCAGGCGTTCACCTTCACCTTCGGCTAGGCGGACGCGACGATGGGATCGCTCTACAGCGTCAAGGCCGCCGACGACGGCTGGTTCGTCTACGAGGTCCGCTCCGGCGAGGTCTTGACCCTGGACGGGCGCGAGCAGGCGGGGCTGTCGCTGGAGCAGGCCGAACAGGTCGCGGACCAGCTCAACGGCGAGGCCGTCGCGTGGCTCATGGGATCGGTCGCCAACGATGATCACCAAGCTGACCGTAAGCCCTGGTGAAGCGGCCCGGCGGGACTGCTAGTCCTCCCAAAGCTCCTGCACCGAGCCCTTGCGGTTCATCACGCGCGTGATGCGCTTGATCACCGCCAGCAGGCGTTCGGCGCGGTTGTCCTGGTCATAGGTCAGGGTGGCGCGGGCGAGGCCCTCAAGCATGAAACGGGCGAGGTCGCGGCCGGTCTGGAAGCGGGCGCCGGAGCCGGCCAGCAAGAGGCCCGACAGGCTGCCGATCTGGGCGTGGTCGAAGGCCGCCTGCGCCGGAGCGATCCGCCGGGCGAGGTCGGGGTCCGTGCGGGCCACGGCCTCGAGCTCGGCGAATGCCTTGAACGGAGCCTGTTGCAACAGCTCCCAATAGGCGTCGATGGCCTGGTCGGTGGCGTCGCCGTGGCCCTGGTCGCGCGCGGCCGCCTCGAAGGCCTCAGTGCGGCGCAGCTGGATGTGGTCGATGGCCGCCTCAACCAGATCCTCGCGGGTGGGGAAGTGGTAGAGCATGGCGCCCCGGGTGAGGCTGGCGGCCTCGGCCACGTCGGCGTTGGACGAGGCGTGGTAGCCCCGCTCGGCAAACAGCCGCATGGCCGCGTCGAGGATGCGGCGGCGGGTGCGCAGCGACTTCGGGGTAGTCCGGCTCTGGGGCGTCGCCCGGCTCTGGGCCGTGGGCAGGTTCTCGGGCGTGGGGCTCGGCGAAGCCTGATCCTGGGTCATCTCCCCGTCTTCGGGAGGGAGCTCGGGCCCGGGGTCGGGCCCAAGGCCCGACGCGGGCGGATCGGGGTTCAGGGCGGCGGCGGTCGGCGGCATGATTTCTGGACTTGGCGGCCCAAATCGGCCGCCCCCTACTTAGACATGCGACCTTCCGCCCGCCACCCCGGGCGGCCCGATTCACAAAAGAGACATGCAATCAGCCTAATCGCGGCCCAGAAGGGCGCGCAGAGCGCCTACCTGCTTGGCATTTGCGGGGGCCGGTCGCCAAGATGAGCGTTTCTCCTCTCGCGTCGGACAGTCCCGTCCCGCCCTTCCGGGCTGTGTTCATTTCCGACGTGCACCTGGGCACGCGGGGATGCCAGGCCGAGCTACTGCTCGACTTCATCAAGCACATCGAGTGCGACACCCTCTACCTGGTCGGCGACATCATCGACGGGTGGAAGCTGAAGAGCGGCTGGCACTGGCCTCAGGCGCACAACGACGTCGTCCAGAAGGTCCTGCGCCTGGCCCGCAAGGGCGTGACCGTGATCTATGTGCCCGGCAACCACGACGAGGTGGCGCGCGACTACTGCGGCGTGCACTTCGGCGGGGTGATCATCGCCCGCGACGCCATCCACGAGACGGCCGACGGCCGGCGCTTCCTGGTCACCCACGGCGACGAATTCGACGGGGTGGTGCAGCACGCCAAGTGGCTCGCCTTCCTCGGGGACTGGTCCTATAGAACCGTCCTGCTGCTGAACACTTGGTTCAATGTTGTCCGCCGCAAGATGGGCTTCGGCTACTGGAGCCTGTCGGCCTATCTGAAGGTGAAGGTGAAGAACGCCTTGCAGTTCATCGAGAACTTCGAAACCGCCGTGGCCGAAGAGGCTCGCCGGCGCGGGGTCGATGGCGTGATCTGCGGCCACATTCACAAGGCCGAGATGCGCGACATCCAGGGCATCACCTATGTCAACGACGGCGACTGGGTTGAAAGCTGCACAGCCCTGGTCGAACACATGGACGGCCGGCTGGAGATCCTGGAATGGGCCAAGCTCAGGTCGTGGTCGGTGATCGATCGCCGCGAGGCCAAGGCGCGCGACCTGGAGCCCTTGGGAGAACAGGCCGCAGCCTGATAAGTAGCGTGGCATGAGGATTCTTCTGGCCACCGACGCTTGGGAGCCCCAGGTCAACGGGGTGGTGCGCACCTTGACGCGCACGATCCAGGAATGCCGCGCCATGGGCCACCAGGTGGAGGTGGTCTCGCCGGACCAGTTCAAGACCTTCCCCCTGCCCACCTATCCCGAGATCAAGCTGGCCATGGGCGCCTACGAGCCCGTGCAAGAGAAGTTCAAGGCCTTCGAGCCCGAGGCGATCCACATCGCCACCGAGGGGCCGATCGGCCTGGCGGCGCGGCGCATCTGCCTGGAATGGAAGCTGCCGTTCACCACCAGCTACCACACCAAGTTTCCGGAGTACGTCTCCGCGCGCCTGCCGGTGCCCCTGTCGGCCGGCTACGCCTACATGCGCTGGTTCCACAAGCCCTCGGGCCGGCTGATGGTGGCCACGCCGACCATGCGCGAAGAGCTGACCCGCCAGGGCTTCCGCAACATTTCGCCGTGGACGCGGGGGGTCGACACCGACCTGTTCCGCCCGGACATGCCCAAGGTGTTCGACGACCTGGCGCGTCCGATCTTCCTTTCGGTGGGCCGGGTGGCGGTGGAGAAGAACATCGAGTCCTTCCTGGCGCTCGACCTGCCCGGGACCAAGGTGGTGGTCGGCGAGGGCCCGCAGCTGGAAGAGCTTCGCACCAAGTTCCCCGCGACGGTGTTCAAAGGCGCCCTGTTCGGCGAGGAGTTGGCGCGGCACTTCTCCGACGCCGACGTGTTCGTGTTCCCCTCGCTGACCGACACCTTCGGCCTGGTGATCCTTGAGGCCATGGCCTGCGGCACGCCGGTGGCCGCCTTCCCGGCGCCGGGGCCGATCGACCTGATCCCCGGCTCGGGCGCCGGCGTGCTGGCCGAGACCTGCGAGAGCGGGCTGAAGGAAGCGTGCCTGAAGGCCCTGGAGTGCTCGCGCCCGGCCACCCGGGCCTTTGCCGAGCGCTTCTCCTGGCGCGCTTCGGCCGAGGAGTTCGTGCGCAACCTGCAGCCCTACCCGGAGCTGGAGAAGCTGAGGTTCTGGCGCCGGCTGCGCCGTCTGGCGCGCCTGCGCCGCGGGCCGCCCAAGCCGCCGGCCGAGCAGCGGCAAGCCTAGGCTAGTCCCCCAGCTCGCCGCCGTTGAGCTTGGACGAGCCGGCGACCACCCCATAGTCGGTGGACTTCGAGCCCTGTTCGGCCAGGTCGAAGCCGTCGGCGGCCAGGCCGCGCTTCAACAGCTCCCGCACCGCCGAGGCGCGGCTCGGCATGCGCCGGGCGAAGCGCCAATCGTCCAGGGCGGCCAGCTCCTCGCCGGTCAACATGATCTGCAGGCGTTCGCCGCGAACCTCTTCAGCCACCTTTCCCTCCTGGCTCTCGCAGCTCATTTGGTTAGCAGCTCAGTTAGCGTTAAGACCACCACTTACTCAATCACAGCCAAATTTGCTCTTTGTTCGGAACGCGATAAGAGCTCAGGATGCGTAAAATAATCAGCTCATATGTTCGGCACAAATGAGGCATAGACAACTACATAACGCGATTATTCGAAGACAAAATAGGAATATAGGCAGGCTGTCCTTGGACTTCAATCACGGTTAAGCTTGAATGCTTTACGTCTCTGGCATCGGGGGAGCGTCAGGCGCCGAGCCTTGTCTCGGATGTTCGGGAACGAATCCCATCGAGCGCGGCGCGGCCGGCTCGGCCGCGACAGGAGATCAAGGGTGACGGCGAGCGACCGCAGGCTTCACGGCCTTTCGATCCTGGTTCTCGAAGACGAGTACATCCTGGGCGACGAAGCCAGGACCGTGCTCCTGGGCGCGGGCGCGCGGGTGCTCGGCCCCTACGGCGTCGCCGGCGACGCCCTGGCCGCGGCCGCCCTGCACAAGCCCGATTGCGCCCTGCTCGACCTCGACCTCGGAACCGGACCGGATTTCGGGCCGGCGCGGGCCCTGAAGGGGTTGGGCGTGCCGCTGGTGTTCTTCACCGGCTACGACACGGCGGTGGCGCCGCTCGACCTGCGGCGCGAGCGCTTCGTCGAGAAGCCGGTGTTCATGGCCGCGATCGTCGAGGTGGTGGCCGAGGCCTGCGGCCGGCCCGCCCCGGGCCGGGCTGAAGCGGCGGCCGGTCCCTCCTGGCGCGCCGAGGGCCGGGCCGGCTTCTGATCCGCCGAGGCGGCGCCCGACGCGCCCCACGCCGGCGAAGGCCAGGGCTCGACGGTGGGCCGATCTTTCGCTTCAGTCGGCGTCGGCGCGAACGGCATCAGGGGATCGGCATGAAGGTGAAGTTTGGCGTTGGCCTGGCCCTGGCCGCCGGATGGGCCCTGGCGGCGGGGACGCCAGAGGCCGGAGCGGCGGAGGCGCTGTCCCTCGGCTTCGTGAAGTTCAACGTAGCCGACCAGGACAGGATGGTCGCCTTTTACGAGAAGGCGTTCGGCCTGACCCTGCAGAAGGTGGCGGTCGACAGTCCGCAGATCAGGGAGGTCATCCTGACCAACCCGAAGGGTCTGGACTTGGCCCTGGTGCGCTACAAGGACGGCCGCAGGATCGCCGTCGGCAGCGCCGAGGGGCCGATCGGCTTCTACCTGAAGGACGCCAAGGCGGTTGACGACGCTTACGCCAGCGCCCTGGCGGCGGGGGCCGTCTCCAAGGCCAAGCCCGGCGGGGGCGGCGGCCTGCGGGTCGCGACGGTGATCGATCCCGAGGGCCACGAGATCGAGCTGCTGCACCTGCCCTGAGCGGGGCCCCTAAGTCATTCAACCGCAGGGTGAATTTCGATTTTCCCTTGGCGAAACAGCGGTTTTGGCGGACCCTGCAAGCGGGGCTGTCCGGTTCGCCGGTGAGAATTTTGGGGGTGCGCTATGCCGCCGTTGAATCAACTTTCGCAGATGCCGAACAAGCCGCCGCCGGACGTCAGGTCCGCGGAGGGCATGCTGAAGGCGTTCCAGGGCCAGGCCCCGGGAGGCATTTCGATCACCATCGAGGAGTGGCTGCGGCTGACCGACCTCGGCGCCCTGTCCCGGCGCACCGAGGAGATGCGCGCCATCGACGACGCCCTGCGCGCCTATCACCAGGCCAAGGGCGGCGAGGCCGCCTTCATCCGCCTGAAGAACGCTTTCGACAACTGGATCCGCTTCCAGCAACGCCAGGGCAAGACCTGGACCCAGTCCGACCGCAACAAGAACGGCGCGATCACCCGCCTGCATGACCAGATCACCCTGGTGGAGGCAGGCCGCGGCGTCGGCGGCATGGGAGCCCTCGACGAGGCGAGGGCGCGCACCCTGATCATCAGAGCCGAGCGCGAGGCCCTGCAGACGCTGTTCAAAGATCGCACCATGATCTTCAAGCACACCACCAGCGTCAAACAGGGCCTGGGCGCCATAGCTTCGCCCGCCGCCCGCTACGGGTCCGCCGTGCACAAGATCGTCGACGGCGCCGGCATGACGGCGGTCAAGCCGAAGGACATCGGCGACGCCTGCACCAAGATCCTGGGCAAGACCCCGCCCGACGAGCTGTTCCACTCGCTGGGCACCAGCTTCAGCGGCTTCTGCTCCGCCGGCGCGACCATCCTCGGCGCCGCGGTGTCGCCGGCCAAGCTGCTGGCCGACATCATCAAGTTCGGCATGGCGGCCAACGCGCGCTACAGCGCCGCCACCGCCCGCTACATGTTCCGCGACGGCGCCCCCGACGCGGCGCTCAACGCCGTCCTGCAGCTGATCGACAACGAACTGAAGAAGATCGCCTACGACGCCGCCAAGCAGACCGCCTCGATCGTCGGCGGGGCGTTCGGCGTGGGCCCGATCGTGTCCATGGCCTCGGCCCTGGTCGATCTGATGATCAACCTGACGCTCTACTGCGACATGCTCGACGAGATGAAGGCGGCCAACCAGCTGTTGGCCCAGAAGACCCTGGGGCTGGAGCTGTTCAACGCCTCGCCGGTGCTGGGCTGCTATTTCCTGCTGATGGCCGACACCAGCACCTGGATCAACTTCTCGGCCTACGACATCGGCTCTCCCCACTGGATGGACGCCGTGGAGGCCATGCGCAAGCGGGCCGAGCCGGTGCGCGACAAGGCCCGCGAGCTGATCCGCGGGGCCAAGATCGCCCTCTCGGGGACCGAGTTCTTCAACGGCCTGGAGTGGGAGACGACCTGGCGCAACAACAAGCTGAGCTACCTCGCCGCCAACGCCAGCGTCTCGGGCCTGGCCGGCACGCTCGGCAGGAAGCTGCAGGGCTCGGGCGCCCCCAAGTTCACCAAGCCCGATGCGTCGCGCATCGTCGGTTTCGGCAGCGGGGGGTAAGGCGGCTCAAGGCCCAAGTCGCAGGCCCTGGACCTCAGGGCGCCCGGTAGAGCACCTTGCCGCAGGCCTCGCAGGCCAGTTCAGGCGTGTCGCGCACCGGGGCCTTGATCGGCCAATGGGCGAGGATGCCGCCGTCGCAGCAGGCGCACGGCTGGGGGTCGCCCATCCAGGCGTTCATGCGGGCGGTGAAGGGGGCGTGGCAGAACGGGCAATGCCGGACGCGATCCCCCTCACGCATTCCTGACGAAGCCTGGCCTTGGTCCATGGACTAGAACCTCTGAGTTCCCAATGCGCCACCGCTTCGCCGCCCGAGCGCGCGGGGCCTTGCGCACCGCCGTTCGCCATTCGAGCGCATGGCGGCCCTCTCTCTGCCCTCACAGGGGGCCCATTTCCAGCCGCAACTGTGGCGTCCGGCCTTGACTCCGGCAGGCCCTGGACCTAATTCCCGAGCCGTTAGCACTCGATAGGGTCGGCTGCTAATCGCAGCGGCCCGACCCTGTCGGCGCCTTTCCATTCGAAGACCCAAACCCGTACCAACGGAGCCTCAAATGTCCTTTCGTCCCCTGGGCGACCGCGTCCTCGTGAAGCGCGTCGAAGAAGAAACCAAGACCAAGGGCGGGATCATCATCCCCGACACCGCCAAGGAAAAGCCGCAGGAAGGCGAAGTCGTCGCCGTCGGCCCTGGCGCCCTGAGCGAGAAGACCGGCGAACGCACCAAGCCCGAGCTGAAGGCCGGTGACCGCATCCTGTTCGGCAAGTGGTCGGGCCAGGAAGTGAAGATCGACGGTCAGGACCTCCTGATCATGAAGGAATCCGACGTCCTCGGCACGCTGTCCTAAGCACGCGCGCCTCGAGCCCGTCCCCTCCCCCAAACGAGAGATACGAACATGGTAGCCAAGACCGTCTACTTCTCCACCGACGCGCGCGATCGCATGCTGCGCGGCGTCAACATCCTCGCCAACGCCGTGAAGGTGACCCTGGGCCCCAAGGGCCGCAACGTGGTCATCGAGAAGGCCTTCGGCGCCCCCCGCTCGACCAAGGACGGCGTGACCGTCGCCAAGGAAGTCGAACTGGAAGACAAGTTCGAGAACCTGGGCGCCCAGCTGATCCGCGAAGTCGCCTCCAAGACCAATGACAAGGCCGGCGACGGCACCACCACCGCCACCGTGCTGGCCCAGGCCATCGTCGTGGAAGGCCTGAAGTCGGTGCAAGCCGGCATGAACCCGATGGACCTCAAGCGCGGCATCGACAAGGCCGTCCAGAAGGTCGTGGCCGAGATCAAGGCCACCTCCAAGAAGGTCACCACCAACGACGAGATCGCCCAAGTCGGCACCATCTCGGCCAACGGCGACAGCGAAGTCGGCGCCATGATCGCCCAGGCGATGGCCAAGGTCGGCAACGAAGGCGTGATCACCGTCGAGGAAGCCCGCTCGCTGGAAACCGAGCTGGACGTCGTCGAAGGCATG